>JBBWZS010000013.1:0-32028 GCA_039649175.1 Acidimicrobiaceae bacterium | reverse complement strand
CTCCAGCAGGTCCTGGGCCCGTGCGCCGAAGAGGATGCCGGCCGCCCCGAGCCCGAACATGCCCAGCACCACCCGGCGACCCACCGGAGCACCGGCCTCGGGGGCCGGTTCGACCACTTCGGCCTGGCCCGGGTGCGAGAGATCCCGGCCGGCCATACCTCCAAGCTACGACTCTGGGCGTCGAACCGGATGGCGCCTCTGGCTCGGCCGGTCGGTCAGGTGATCTTCAGCTCGGGGCGGAAGACCCGGCTGGCGCCCATGGCGGCCACCGTCGTGGCCAGACCGGCGAAGGCCTGCGAGGCCTCGCTGTCGGGGTCGCTGACGGTGACGGGAGTGCCGTCGTCGCCACCCTCGCGCAGGGCGATCATCAACGGCACCTGGGCGAGCAGCGGCACCTTGAGGTCGTCGGCCAGGAGCTGGCCGCCGCCGGCGCCGAAGATCGGGTAGCGGGTGCCGTCGTCGCCGGTGAACCAGCTCATGTTCTCGATCACACCCCGCACCGACATGTTCACCTTGCGGGCCATGAGCGCCGACCGCTGGGCCACGCGCTGCGCCGCCGGCTGGGGGGTGGTCACCACGAAGACCTCGGTGCGAGGCATGAACTGGGCCAACGAGAGAGCCACGTCGCCGGTGCCCGGGGGCATGTCGACGAGCAGGTAGTCGGGCTCGCCCCACAGCACGTCGGTGAGGAACTGGTTCAGCGCCTTGTGGAGCATGGGACCACGCCAGATCACCGGCTGGTCCTCGCCCACGAAGAACCCCGTGGAGATCACCTTCACGCCGTGGGAGACGGGCGGCACGATCATCCCGTCGATCACCACCGGCTCCTGGTTGACGCCCAGCATCTTGGGCACCGAGAAGCCGTACACGTCGGCGTCGAGCACGGCCACCTCGTGGCCCAGGTTGGCCAACGCCACCGCCAGGTTGACGGTGACCGACGACTTGCCCACCCCGCCCTTGCCCGACGACAGCCCCAGCACCCTGGTGCGCGACGACGGGTCGGCGAAGGGGATGGCGGGGGCGGCATCGGCGCCGGCCGCCGTCGGGCCCTGCAACTTGTCCTTGAGGGCCCCCCGCTCGTCGTCCGTCATGACGGTGAGATCGACCTCGACAGCCTGCACACCAGCGAGGGGCTGGACGGCCCTGGTCACCCGGTCGGTGATCTCGGCGCGAAGGGGGCAGCCGGCCACGGTGAGGGCGACGGTGACGCCCACGGTGGGACCGTCGACCCGGATGCCACGGACCATGTCGAGGTCGACGATGCTGCGCTGCAACTCGGGATCCTGCACAGGCCGGAGGGCGTCGAGCACCTGGGCTTCGGTGGGCATGGGGAGCGGGGCCTCATTTCTCCTATGGCGATAGGTACAATACCGGTGTGGACCACGGACCCCTCACCGCTGAGGAGTTCGGCGCCGCCGTCAGCGCCGTCACCAGCGCCTTCGGCGACCCCACCCGGCGGGAGATCTACCTGTTCGCCCACGGCTACGAGGGCGGGGCGACGGCGGCCGAGGTGGCCGAGCGCTTCGAGCTGCACCCCAACGTGGCCCGCCATCATCTCGACAAGCTGGCCGCCGGTGGCTATCTCGACGTGGCCGTCGAGCGCCCGGGCCTCGGCGCCGGTCGACCGTCCAAGCGCTACCGGGCCAGCGACAAGGACATGGGCCTCGAGTTCCCGGCCCGGCGCGACGACCTGCTCCTCACCCTGCTGGCCCGCTCCCTCGCCCTCGTGCCCAACGAGGAGGCCGAGGCCATGGCCGAGGAGGTGGGCCTCGACTACGGTCGCTCCCTGGCCGCGTCGATGGCCCCCGCCGAGGGTCACCGGTCGCTGCAGGTGGCGCTGCACGCAGTGGCCGACGCCCTTACCGCCCACGGCTTCGCCGCCCACACCGACGCTCGGGGCGGAGCCCTGGCCATCGTGTCCGAGCACTGCCCGTTCGGCACCGCCGCCGTGCAGCACCCGGTGATCTGCGCCGTCGACCGGGGCATGGTCAAGGGGATGCTGGCGTCGCTCTACGGCGACACCCTGCCCGAGACCTCGGCGTCGCGGCCTCAGGGCGACCAGGTCTGCGTCACCCTCGTCTGAGCACGACCAAGCCCCCAAGGGTGGCCCGCCACTACCTCGACCACGCCTCCACCTCCCCCGCCCGCCCCGAGGTGGTGGAGGCCATGCTGCCGTGGTTGGCGGACGCTGCCGACCCCGGTCGGGTTCACACCGAGGGACGCCTGGCCAGGGCCGCCGTCGAGGACGCCCGCGAGAAGGTGGCGGCTCTGCTCGGGGCCCGCCCCCGGGAGGTCGTGTTCACCAGTGGCGCCACAGAAGCCATCGCCACCGTCGCCTTCGGCGCCACCCAGGCGGGCTCCCACGTCGTGTGCCCGGCGGTCGAGCACTCGGCCGTGCGCCAGGCGGGGCCCGGCTCGATCATGACCACTGTCGGGGTCGACGGCCGGGGCCGGGTCGATCCCGCCGAGCTGGCGCAGGCCGTGCGCCCGGGTGAGACGGCCCTGGTCCATGTGCAACTGGCCAATCACGAGGTGGGCACCATCCAGCCCGTCGCCGAGGCGGTGGCGGCCTGCGCCGGGCTCGGCGCCCTGGTCCATGTCGACGCCGCCGCCGCCGCCGGACATCTGGCCATCGACTTCTCCGCCCTCGGGGCCGACCTCATGTCGGTCAGTGCCCACAAGCTGGGAGGTCCGCCGGGCATGGGGGCGCTGCTCGTCCGCCGGGGGGTGCGCCTGAGGCCCCTCCTGGCGGGGGGCGACCAGGAGCGGGGCCGGCGGGCGGGGGCCGAGAACGTGGCCGGCATCGTCGGGTTCGGTGCCGCCGCCGAGCTCCTGGTCACCGGCCTCGAGACCGAGGCCGACGCCGCCCGGGCCCTGACCGGACGCCTCCTGGCCGCCGCCCTGGCCGTGGACGGGGTGACGGCCTACGGCGACACCGACGACCGCCTGCCCCATCTGGTGTGCCTGGGCGTGGGCGGCGTCGAGGCCGAGGCGGTGCTCATCGGCCTCGACCAGGCCGGCATCGCCGTGCACTCGGGCAGCGCCTGCTCGTCCGAGTCGTTGGAGCCCTCGCCGGTGCTCGAGGCCATGGGCGTGGACGCCAACCGGTCACTCCGGGTGTCGACGGGGTGGTCGACGATCGCCGCCGACATCGATGCCTTCAGCGACGCCTTTCCCCGGGTGGTCGCCCGCCTGCGCGACCTGGCCGCTCGAGCCTGAGCCTGACGGGGCCCGCCTCAGGGGGAGGTGAGCTCGTGAAAGCTCGGGGGCGACACGAAGGCGATGCTGTGGACGAACGACTTCACGTCGTCGGGAACGGCGTCGAGCGACAGCTCCTGGGCGCCACCGTCGACGGTGACGATGCCGAGCAGATCTTCGTCAACGTTGAGCTTCTGGGCGAAGTACTCCTCGAACAGCGACTTCTTGCCACCGATGGAGAAGCTGGTGCGGAACGGCGCGTGCACCTCGAAACCGGCCTTGGTGAGGTTGGCCTTGAGCTGCGCGGTCGCCTGGTTGTCGTGCATCCCGGGTTGGCCGGCGGCTTCGCGCTCGGCGGCGCTGGCGAGCTCCACCACGGCCGACACGGTGGGATCGGCTTTGTCGAGAGTGGCCATGGCGCGATCTTACCGGTGATGCACGCCTACGACGGTCAGGCGGCGCCGGCGACCACGGGCGCGAAGCGCTGGGCCTCGTCGTGGCGGTGCTTCTCGATGAACTCGAGCATGCGGGGGAAGACGTCGCGGTCGACCCGGTCGCCCATGAACGGGTCCTGATGGCCGTAGCCGGGGAAGACGTGCAGCTCGTGGCGGCCGGGGACGAGGCGCTCGAGGCGTTCGTGACACACCACGTTGGAGTCGGCGAACACCTTGTTGTGGGCGCCGGTGGTGAACAGCACCGGTGTCTCGATCTCGGCGGCGTGCTCGAAGTAGTCGGCCGGCAGGCGTTGGTAGGCGGGCTCGTCGGTGTACTTCACCGCCCTCCCCGCCTTCAGCATCTTGTAGACGTGGCGGTAGTAGTTCATGCTCGTGGCCCCGTAGAGGTCGCCGCCCCGCCGATGGGTGACGTCGGCCAGGTTCTCGTGGCTGTAGAGGGCGGGCCATCCCGTCCCCCACATCAGGCTGAGCATGTGGCAGGCGGGGACGTCGCATTCCCGGTGGAAGGCCGACACGACCCTGCTGAAGATCTTTCCCCGGGTGAGGCCGGGGTCCTCGCTCCACCGGGGGTTCATGTAGGGGAAGCCGAGCAGGTACTCGACGGCGTCGGGGGCCACGCTGAGCTTGAACTTCGACCAGGCGGGGACTCGGGGCGTGAGGGCGACGCTGTTGGCGATCACGCTGGACACGCCGTCGGCCACCTTGGCGAACAGGCTCATGGTGAACGAGTTGGCCCCCAGGCAGTGGGAGATCACGTGGATGGGCTTGTCGGCGATGTGCTCCCGCATCTTGGCCAGCGCCGGCGGGTAGTCGTAGAGGGCGACATCGTCCATGGTGTAGCGGTGCTTGAACAGGTTGTAGGAATGACGGTTGCTCATGCGGAAGTCGAAGCACCACACGTCGGAGTACCCGTTGTCGAGCAGGTAGCTCACCAGGTTGTAGTGCTCGGGCATCACGTACATGTCGGTGGACGTGGTGAGGCCGTGGAGGAGGAGGATGGCCTCGCTCGCCCCCCCGTCGGCGCCCCGCTGGAACCGGAGCAGGTTGAGGCCCAGCTTGTCCTCGGTGAAGACGTCGTGGCTGGTCACGGTGGCGTCGGCAACGCCGTCGAGGGTGAACAACGGGATCTCACGCTCCATGGGACTCCTCCTGTCGCTGCACGTTGTGGGGGTCGATGAGCTGGCGGACGGCGGGGTCGGCCGTGGTCCGGGAGTGCATGTAACGGTACGCCTCGGCGTCGACGCAGATGGCGTCGAACTCGGCCACCAGGCGGTCGAGGAGGGGTTCGTCGAAGTGCTCGGGTCGGATGGCCACGTAGAAGAGCACCTCGGCCCATCGTTCGTCGTCGGCCCGGCCACCCGACAGGTAGGCCGATCGTATGCCCTTGAGGTAGAGGGTGATGACCGAGAAGCACTTGTGGGTCTCGCGGTAGTGACGCAGGAGGGCCATGAGCCGGCGGCACACCTCGTCGAGCCGGGACTGGCGGGCGATGGCCACCAGGTAGCGGGTGGGCTCGCCGACGGTGGCGTCGAGGATCTTGTCGGAGAACGACTCGGCGTTCTTGATGGTCGCGTACCGCGGGCTGTACACGATGCCCAGCAGGCCGACGTACTTCAGGGGGCGGTCGATGACGGGCGGGAGACGCCCGGCCACCACGCCGATGGCGTGGAGCAGGCCGTACGCCAGGTCGTTCTCGAGACGGGCCGCAGCCGAGGGAGGTGTCGGCACGTAGATCGAGAACTGGCCCAGCCCGAACCGTTCGCTGTCGACCCACATCCCCCGGATGAACCGGGCCTCGTCCGGAGGCCGGGCCAGCACGTCGGTTGCCCCCGCCAGGAAGGTGTCGAGCGATCGGTAGTGCGTCTGACGGTTCCGCCACACCGTCGCCTCCTTGTCGACGCGCTCGACGGCGATGGTGAGGGCGGTGATCACGCCGTGGCGGCCCAGGCCGAGAAGCACCCGGTAGAACTGGTCCGGGGCCTGCGTCCGGCTGCACGTCACGATCTCGCCGTCCCAGGTGACGTACTCCAGGCGTTCGACCACGTCGACGAACAAGCCGTGGCGGAACGACGACGCGGTGATGCCTCCGACCGATGCGAAGCCTCCCGTGGTGACGTGGGCGTGGTCGCCGATCACCCGCAGCCCGAGGCCATGTTCGGCGAGGACCTCGTCGACATCGGCCGACTGCGCGCCAGGTTGGACGGTCACCGTCAGCCCCGCCTCGTCGACATCGAGTACCCGGTTGAACTTCTCGGTGAGCAACACGGTGCCGTGGTCGACGACCACCAGGCTGTTGCTCGAATGTCCATGGGCCCGCACGGTGAGCGACAGCCCCAGCGCTCGGGCCTCGTTGACGGCGGTGACGACGTCGTCGGTCGTTTGTGGCAGGTACACGCGGAACGGGTACCTCGGCGTGGTGGCGGGGTCGGCGATGCGCGCCCAGTCGTAGCCGAGGCTGTCGATGCTGTCGTGGACGAACTTCTCGTGGCTGTTGATGCGCCTCACCCAGCGTGAGGGTGCCCAGGCCACGTCAGCCCGACCTCTGCGCAGGCTCGATGCGGATGGGTGCCTCGATGAGCTTGAACTCCACCGGCCCTCCGTCGGGCTCGAACCAGGGGTCGTCGTCGGTGCCCCCCTTGCGGAGGTGCCAGCGGCGCGGGGTGTGGTCGACGGCCACGGGGTAGACGGTCAGTGCGCCGTCGGGCCCGATGTGCATGCGGACGAAGTTCTTCCAGTCACGGTTGCGCTGGGCGGCGAACAGCTCGTTGTCGTTCAACCCGAAGCGGTCGGCCACCAAGAGGTAGACGGCCATGACCTCGCAGCCGACGAGCCCACCGCCGGCGCCCGCCAGCACCACGAAGACCACGTCGAAGCCCAGGCCGGTCAGCCCGATGGCCGAACCGATGCGGGCCGCCACCGCGATGCTCACCAGGATGGCCAGCAGCTGGACCGCGGCGTGGGTCCCGCCCAGGCCCCACTTCTTGGCGGCCACACCGGTCTTGGTGAAACCGGCCAGTCCCCACACCAGGGCCATGGCGACGACGATGGCCAGCGGGTTGTGGGCCAGGGCTCGCACCAGGCCGGCATAGGACACGCGGGACAGGAACTCGGAGAAGCGCCCGCTGGCCGGGCGCGATGATGCCGCCATCCACGCGAAGCCCAGGTGGGCGAGCCCGATGAGCACCCACAGGCCCCGGTTCTCGAACGGGAGGCGAAAGGCGCGCCACCGCAACCGGGCCGAGTCGGCCTTCGACGGGTGCCGTTCGGCGAGCCGCCAGTGGGTGGGCGGGTCCGACTTGCCGGGGTCACGCGAGTCGGGCGGGGGCAGGACCAGGCTCTCGGGCAGGTTGTGGGTGGCCGACAGGAAGGCTCCCCCACCGCCGGCGGTGATCTTCTGGGCCGAGCCGTCGGTCTGGGCGTAGCGGGCGTAGTGGTGGGCGTCGCCCGTGATCATCAGACGGACCTCGGCCTGGCAGGCGCCGCGCACGACCTTGCGCTCGAAGTAGTCGATGGTGGCGTAGGCCTCCTCGCCCTCCTCCTCGTTGGCCGACACCCATGCCGGCGTCGGCGTGCACAGGATCACCGAGTCGCCCGGTCGCACCTTCTTCCCGACAGTGTCGGCGAAGTAGCGGAACTGGGGCTCGTCGATGTAGGAGTCGAACTGCACATCGATGCCCCACAGCCACCACCGGTGCGGGAGCTGCATGGCGAAGTAGCTGCGGGTCTGTTGGGTCTTCCAGCCTCCGACCCACTGGCCCCTGCAGAAGGTGCGGACGAAGGCAGTGAGCCCGTCGTACCAGTCGTGGTTGCCGGGGATCGCATAGAGGTGGGGAGCCACCGCCTCCGGCTCCACGTAGGGAAGTGCGGCCCGGTAGGGCCCGACGGTCTGGTTCTCGTAGGCCCGCACCGATGCCGTGGGGTAGACCTCGTCGCCACCCATCACCAGCACCCGCCCCCGCGGCGTGGACACCTGCGGCTCAGCTCCGGGGATCGTGAGCTCCCGGCGGGCCAGGAGCGAGGCCATCGCATAGGTCGGCTCGAAGGCGTCGCCCAGGTCGGCGATGTAGTCGACCCAGGCCTCGGGCGAGTCGGTGTAGGCGATGGGAGCGAGCTCGGGGAGGGCGGCCAGGATCTCCCGCTTGTCCGAGTAGGACCCGAACGTCTCGGAGAGGAAGACCCGCAGGCCGGTGCCGATGAGCTGGGTGGGCGACAGCCACGGCACCATCCGGGGCTGGCGGGTGAAGCCCAGGTCGCGGGGCGTGTCGGAGGCGGGAAGCCCGGGTCGCTCAGCCATCGGGGCCGACCCCGGCGGCATCCCGGGCCTGGGGGCCGTAGATGTCCCAGAGGTCGCCGAGGAACAGCCGGCCGAAGCGCCCCAGTCCCCTGGCCCGGTCCCCTGGGGTCGGCCCGTGGGCCCGGAAGGTGGTGAGCTGGCGGGCGAAGTCGAGGAGGTGGATGTGCAGGACGCCGGCGGCCACGACCTCGGCGGTTGCCTCGCCGTCGGCGTCGACGTGGCCGGCGAGGATGCGGGTGTACAGGGTCGACGTGTCCGACCACAGGTCGAACCCCGGATCGTCCTTGACGTTCTTGTGCCCGGACAGCGTGAGTGGGTTGCCGGCTGCGTCGGCGAACCACAGCCGGTAGAGCATGAGGGTGAGGCCGGGGTCGTCAGACGCCACGAACAGGTTGAACACGCCCCGGTCGACGGCCAATCTGCCGCCCAGCACCTCGCAGTCGATCCAGCCCCGCGTCGATCCCGGGTGGGCGGCGTCGGCTAGGAAACGCTCGACGTCCTCGGTCGTGATGGTGAGGTGGAACATGCACGCGGTGCCCCCGGCCTTGCCCTGCTTCTCCCCCTCCTCGGCGTCGGTGGCGCCGAGGGTGATGAAGCCCTTCATCTCCTCGGTGAAGCTGACGGTGGTCACCCCCGGCGCGGGGACGCCGGCATCCGGGACGACGGCATCCGGAACCACGGGCGGGGTCGGCGGTGTCGGTGGGGTTGGCGGGACGTCCACGGGCGGGCCTCCTTGGTGGCCCGGGCGGGCCACGGTGGTCTCTTCGATGATCCGGTCGGCCATGCGGTCGGCGAGGGCGGCGATGGTGAGCGAGGGGTTGGGGCCGACGGGGCCGGGCAGCACCGAACCGTCGGCCACGTAGAGGCCCGGGTAGTTGAACGCCCGCAGATGGCCGTCGACGACACCGTCGCGCTCGGTGGTGGCCATCGGGCACCCGCCGAGAGGGTGCACGGTGACCAGGCGCTTGAGCGTCAGCAGCGGGTTGTCGCGGTAGGTGGCGCCCAGCTCGTCGGCCATGTCGATCATGGTCTGGCGCAGCCGGTCGAAGTACGACTTGGACGTGGCCATCGTCCAGTCGACGTCGAGGTACCCCTTTCGCAGCTTCATGTGGCCGTCGGGCACGTCACGGCCCATCCCGAGCAGTGGCAGCGAGCCCGACGACAGGCCGGCGGTGCCGATGAGGTCGCCGATCTGGGCCGACAGCTCGCTGATCGGGCTGCGGGTGATGCGGGCCCAGGCCCGCCTGAAGGCGAAGCGCACGGCCCGGCGGGCCACGTTCGGCACGTTGGCCGCCTCCACCATCCAGTCGACCAGGTTGGGCCAACCGGCGTCTTCGATGTAGGCCCCGTGGCCGCTGCCGCCGGGATCGACCTCGTCGGGCAGGCGGATGAAGCTGGTGATGACCGGGCCCCGGCTGCCGTCGAGCACCCGCTGCGCCGGGTGGGCGGCCGGCCCGGAGTGGGAGTTGAGCAACAGCCCGAGGAAGTCGCCGTTGCCACAGAAGCGCGTGCCCAGGGCGGGGCTGAGGTGGGGGAAGTTGGCCCGGTTCTTCAGGAGCAGGTAGGTGGTGCCGAACGTGCCCGCCGACAGCACCAGGCGGTCGGCGGTGATGGTCACACCCGGCAACTTGGCCGTCTTGGTGGGCGTGCCTTCGTGCTCGGGAAGGTGCTCGACGTAGGTGACGGCGAACCCGCCTCCCGGTCGGGGCTTGAAGCTGCGCACCTCGCAGCGGGTGCGGATCTCGGCGCCCAGGTGCTTGGCCGCCGAGAGGTAAGTGTGGTCGAGCGTGTTCTTGGACCCGTAGTTGCACCCGATGTCGCACTCCCCGGACAGGCGACAGGTGGTGCGCAGGCGGCCGTGGATGTTGGGGTACGGCCCCTCGGCGATGGGCTCGGCCTGCACCGGCGCGGCACCGGGGCTCGGGGCGAAGCTGACGGCCAGGTTGGGCAGTCCCCACTCGAGACCCAGGCCCCGCGCTGCGTCACGCATGGCGAGCGTCTTGGCCGTGTCCTGATAGCCGGGCGAGTCGAGGGGGTACGGCTGGGCGCCGAGCATGGCCTCGACGTCGCCGTAGTGGCGGTCGAGGTCGGCCCGGCTCACCGGCCACGACTCGTAGCCCCCGCCGGGCTTGTCCTGCACGAACCAGCGCTCGTCCTTGCGGATGAGCACGTTGGCGTAGATGAGCGATCCACCGCCCAGGCCGCTGGAGACCAGGCCCTCGATGCCCCGGAACGACCACACGTCGAACAGTCCGTGCAGGCCCTTGCTGGGATCCCAGAAGTTGGCCGCCATCTGGCGCGGCCGGCGGGCGAAGCTGTCGGGCGGGTAGGGCTTGCCCCGTTCGAGGACACAGACCTGGCGGCCGGCACCGGCCAGGCGGTAGGCCGTCACCGATCCTCCGAAGCCCGACCCGACCACGATGGTGTCGAAATGGGTCAGTGGCGCCATCGGTGGCACCAACCCCTCAGATGGTGCTGCGCGGGCGCTGCACGAGGTACACGATCCCGGCGGCCACGGCCACCTCCAGGATCAGGGTGATGAACCAACCGGCACCGAGCGCGTAGCCGATGATGCCGCCGATCAGGGAGCCCCCGATCCCGATGGCGATGGTCAGCCCGATGGACATGGGATTGGGACCGGGAATGGCCAGGCGCCCGAGAGCCCCGATGATGAGCCCGGTGATGACCAGGCTGATGATGACTGCGATGAATGACATGGGCCCAGTCTGCCTGTCCGGCCCGCCCGCCACCACTACCTTCCCGAGACGCTCAACCGGGGGGAGCGGCGGGTGCGGAAGTCGCCGGTGCGGCTGCGGGTGGGACGGTCGTGGCCGGCGCCGGGTTGGCGGCCGCGGCGCGGGCCTTGTCGAGCACGTCGCGCACGGCGGCGGCGGCCGCCGACGGCGGGTTCGACGCCAGGTAGTCCTCGAACTCGGGGACGGCGCCGGCGGGGTCGTTGCGGCCCTGGTACAGCACCATCCCCCGGAAGAAGTGGGCGTCGGGGTAGCCGGGATTGGTGGCGATGGCCTTGTCGAGGGCGGCCATGGCGGGGTCGTTGAACCCGGCCCGGCCCAGCAACCAGCCCTTGTAGGTGAGGGCCACGACGTTGCTGGGGTCGGCGGCGATGGCGGCGTCGTACTCCTTGAGGGCCTCGGCCGCCTTCCCCTGCCCCTCCAACTGCTGGGCCTTGGCCACGTGGCTCGCCGTCGCCGACGTCGCCTGACCGGAGGAGTTGCCGCCGCCGGTGCGGTTGCCGGTGAAGCTGGTCAGGGCGACCCCGGCGGCCGCCGCCACCAGCACGACGATGGTGACCCCGATGACCAGACGGCGGGAGCGACTGGTGTGCCTGGTCCCGGTCGGCTTCGTCTTGGTTCCCGGGCGCCGGGGCACCGAGCCACTGACGTGAGTCGGCCCGTGCTCGGCCGCCGCCGCCCGCTCGGACGCCGATTCGATGGTGCGCAGGACGGCGGCGGCCCGGGCCGTGTAGTCGTCGTGCAGCGTGCGGTAGTCGGCCTCGTCGATGTCGGAGGCGTCGCGTTCCTGGTCGAGGTCGCGCAGCGACTCGAGCAGGAAGTCGCGCTCCTCCTCCAGGGCGGCCAGGTCGTGGGGGCCCCCGCTCCCCGAGGCAGGAGCGGGAGCGGGCTCGGGTCCGACGTCGGTGGCGCCTCCTGGTCGGCGCCGGGCGGGGCTCACCGGCGGAGGGCTTCGTCGACGAGGGCCTGGTCGCCGGCCGACACGGCCACGCCGGGGCTCGCCCGCCACCGCCGGAAGGCCAGGATCAGCGCGCCCAGGGCGGCGATACCGGCGACGATCGGCAGGGCCCACACCAGCACGGCCACCCCGTGGCGCTCCGGATTGAGCAGGATGTCGACGGTGTACCGGCTTACCAGGTACGCGCGGATCTCCCCATCGGTCTGGCCCGCCTGCACCCGCCTGAGGATCTCGTCACGGATGGCCTGGGACGACGGGGCATCGGAATCGGCAGCCGACAGGCCTCGGCAGGTGGGGCAGCGGATCTCGGTGGCGATGTCATGGGCGCGCTGGGCATCCGAAGGCGGGCCCGGGTCTCCCCGGCCGATGGCCAGGGCGCCCACCAGCACCAGCGCCATCAGTGCCCAGGCCCACAGGTGGCTCCTCGCCGGGCGGGCCGCGCCGGTGCGAGCGTCAGGCATGGGGGCCCACCGCCACCGGCGCCTCGTCGGCCACCGGCGTCACCGACGGCTCGCCGCTGGCGACGGCCGGCGCCGACGACGGCTGGGTGGGCCGGCGGCGACGGCCGGGCCACGCCGCCAGGAACGTCCCGAACCCCATCAGGCCCCCGCCGATCCACAGCCAGGCGATGAGGGGCTGGACGTTGATCCCCACCACGGCGGCGGCCGTGTTGCCCTCGGGTGCGGCGACCAGGGTGAGGTACACGTCGTCCAGGATGCCCACCCGGACCGACGGCGACCCGATGGCCTGGGAGGCGAACGGGAACTGCTGCAGCGCCGGTTCGTACACCTGGCCCCCGTCGACGCGCACCCGGGCCGACAGGGTCTTCTTGTTGGCATGCTGGACGGTGGTCGTGCCCAGGTAGGTGATGGAGTGCCCACCCAGGTGGGCGGTCTGGCCCGGGTCCAGGCGGAACTCGTGGCGCTGGCCGTACGAATGGCTGGCGGCGAAGGCCACGGCGATCACCACCACGCCGATGTGCACGACCATGCCCCCGTTGGCCCGACCCAGCAGCCCCCGCCACGCCGGGCTTCCCTGGCGACGGGCGGCCCGGGCCGACAGCACCAGCTGGCGGATTGCCGCGGCGGCGGCGAAGGCACCCAGGGCGAAGGCGGCAAGGGGCGCCAGGCCCCGCAAGCCGGCGGCCACGCAGACGACGACCACGCCCGTCGCCGCCCACGCCGGCCACAGGAGGCGCCTGTGCAACAGCTCACCCGACGCCTTTCGCCAGGGCAGGGCGGGGGCGACGGCCATGAGGAAGAGCAGGGTGAACCCCACGGGAGCGGTCATGGTGTCGAAGTAGGGGGCGCCGACGGAGAGGCGGTCACCGTTGATGGCCTCGGCGATCAGCGGGAAGACGGTGCCGAGCAGAACCACGAAGGCAAAGGCCCCGAAGGCCACGTTGTTGGCCAGGAACGCGCCTTCGCGCGACAGCGGGGAGTCGATGGCTCCCGGCGAGCGCAGGCGGTCGCCGCGCCAGCCGATCAGGCCGATCGACACCCCCACCACCAGGGCGAAGAAGCCGAGCAGGGCGGGCCCGATGTTGGACTCGGAGAAGGCGTGCACCGAGTCGAGCACCCCCGAGCGGGTGAGGAACGTGCCCAGGATGGTGAGGGCGAAGGTGGACACCAGCAACGACAGGTTCCACACCCGCAGCATCCCCCGGCGCTCCTGCACCATCACCGAATGGATGTAGGCCGTGCCCGTGAGCCACGGCAGGAACGACGCGTTCTCCACCGGGTCCCAGGCCCAGTAGCCCCCCCACCCGAGCACCTCGTAGGACCACCAGGCCCCCAGCACGATGCCGACGGTGAGGAAGCCCCAGGCGAACAGGGTCCAGCGCCGGGTCTCGACCAGCCAGCCCTCCCCCACCCGGCCGGTGACCAGGGCGGCGATGGCGAAGGCGAACGGGATGGTGAACCCCACGAAGCCCAGGTAGAGGATGGGCGGGTGAAAGGCGACCAGCGGGTGGTTCTGCAGGAGGGGGTTGGGGCCCTGGCCGTCGGCGGGGACGATCCCGCTGATCACCTTGAACGGGTTGGCGGGCCCCGCCATGAGGCCGAAGAAGAAGGCGGCCACGGCGAATCCCGTCAGCGTGGCCCAGGCCACCAGGTGGTCGCCCGCCCGGGCCCGGAAGTGGCGGACCATCACCGCCAGGTAGCCGGCCAGGATGAGCGACCACAGCAGGATCGATCCCTCCAGGGCCGACCACATGCCCGAGATGGTGTACAGCATCGGCGTCTCGCGGCTGCCGTTGTCGGCCACGTACTTCAGGGCGAAGTCGTGGCCGATGAACGCCGCCTCCATGGCCACCACCGACAGGACGGCACCGCCGAGGATCAGCCAGACGTAGCGCTGGCCCGCGCTCAGCAGGCGGGGGTCGCCCCGGCGCAGGCCCACGGCGAGCGTGACCATGCCGAGCACCGCGGCCGACAGGGCCAGGGCCACGCCGGCGGTACCGAGGGCTGCGTTCATTGAGACGGCGGCGGCGGCGTTGCCGGCACCGAGGTGGTCACCCGCTCGGGGTGGTCGGCGACGTAGGTCTCGGAGTGCTTGACCATGATGCGGTCGCTGGCGAAGGTGTCGCCCTGGAAGTGGCCTTCGAGCACCACGGGGATGTCGGGCTTGAACATCTCCGGCGGGTCGCCCCGATGGAGAACAGCCACCTCGACACCGTTGTTGGCCACCCGGAAGGCAACGTCACCGTGGGTCTCGGCCACGCTGCCCGACACCACCGTGCCCTCGAGACGGAAGCGCCTGGTCCCCAGCGTCGACCGTTGGGCGACGGCCTCGTCAGCGGTGCGGAAGTAGACGGTGGCGTTGCCCAGCCCCTGGAAGACGAGGAACCCCAGGGCGGCGAGCACGATGCTCCCGGCCAGCCACAGCCGCCGGCGCTGCCCGATCATCGGCCCTCACGGGTGGGATCGCCGCCGCCGGGGGCGCCGTCGTCGGACCGGGTTGCGGTGGCGCGGGTCAAGGCGCGGTTGCGGACCCACATGTGGGCGACGTAGGCGCTGATGGACACCACCGTGACCCCGTAGCCCCCTGCGACGTAGCCGGCGTCAGTCAACGCCCGCGCCGCTTCGTTCGGGCACCAGGCCCGGCACCTCGTCGGGCACCGAGGTGGCGGCCGCGCCCTCGGCCCGGCGCTCGGCCAGGGCGTCGGCCAGCTCGCGGTCGTCGACCAGCTCCTCCAGCCGGGCCAGGCGCACCCGGTGGATGAGCAGCCAGGCGTACAGGAGGGTGAAGGCGACGACGCTCAGCAGCAACGTCCACAGCATGGTGCCGTGGATCCGGGGGTCGAGGAGGCGCCTCTCGTCGAAGATGGTGGCCGGCTGGTGCAGGGTCCGCCACCACTCCACCGCCAGGTGGACGATGGGCACGTCGATGAAGGCAGCCAGGGCGACGATGGCTGCCCGCCGCGACCGCACGAGGGGGTCGGCAGGGACGCGGCGCACGGCCAGGTAGCCCAGGTAGAGGACGAACAGCACGGCGGTACTGGTGAGGCGGGCGTCCCAGGTCCACCACACCCCCCACGTGGTGCGTCCCCAGATGGAGCCCACGGCCAGCGTGAGGCCGATGAAGAGGACCCCCACCTCGGCCGAGGCCCCCGCGACCAGGTCCCAGAGCCGGGAGCGGGTCCGTGGCCACAGGTAGAGGATGCTGGCCAGGGTGGTCACGCCGAACGACAGGTACATGGCCAGCCACGCGGTGGGCGCGTGCAGGTACAGCAGGCGCACGGCGTCACCCTGGTTGACGTCGGCCGGTGAGACGACCAACGCCAGCCACGCGGTGAGGGCCAGGCTGGCGAGCGTGGCCACCCCCAGTATCCGGGTGGCTCGCGATGCGGTGGTCATGCCTCCTCCAGGAGGGGCCCGAAAGCGACCACCCCGAACACGGTGTAGATGGTGGCGAACACGGCGAGCAGCCGCACCCATGGCCAAGCGTCGCCCGGTACCGTCGCCAGGGCGGCCTCGCTCGCCCGGGTGGCGGCCAGGAGCACAGGTGCGAGAACGGGCAACACGAGTAGTGGGAGCAGGGTATCGCTCACCCGGAGCCCAGCGGCCACCACCCCGTAGACAATGCCGCTGGCGGCGATGCCCACGGTGGCCAACAGGCAGACCAGCACGAGGAGGGCGGCGTCGTGCAGGGACACGTCGTAGAGCACGACCACGCCCACGGCCAGGACCGCCTCGAGCATCAGCAGCTCGAGGGCGACGGCCGCCGCCTTGCCCAGGAAGATGCCGGCCCCGTCGAGGCCGGACAGTCGCAGGGAGTCACGGGCGTCGTCGTCGGCCTCGATGGCGAACGAGCGCTGGATGGCCAACACCGCCGAGAACAGGACGGTGACCCAGAACAACCCGGCCGCCGCCCGCCCGAGGATCCCCCGGTCGGGGTCGAGGGCGAAGGCGAACAGGATGAGCACCAGCACGGCGAAGGGCACGACCTGGTTGGTGGCCACCCGGGACCGCAGCTCGACCCGGAGGTCTTTGGCCGCGACCAGGCCGGCGTCACGCCACATGTTCGGCCTGCTTGGCGGGGCCGTCGGCCTGGTCGCCCCGCAGCAGGCCGTCGACCACGCGACCTCCCGCCACCAACAGGCGACGCGTGGCCAACCCGTCGGCCCGTTCCCGCTCGTGAGAGGCCAGGACGACGGTGGCCCCGTCGGCGACCGCCTCGGCCACGAGGGCGTCGAGCAGGTCGCGCCCGGCGGCGTCGAGCCCGGCGTGGGGCTCATCGAGCAACCACAGCTCGGGGCGGCGGGCGACCACGCTGGCGATGGCGGTGCGGCGGCGCTGGCCGGCGGACAGCCGCCCCACCCGGACCTGGCGGAGCCGGCCGTCGAGGCCGAGCCTGGTCATGGCCGAGTCGGCGGCGGCGGCGGGGTGGCCGGCGGCGCGAGCGGCGAAACGCAGGTTGTCCTCCACCGTGAGGTCGTCGTACAGGCCCGAGGCGTGGCCCAGCAGGCCGACCCGGCGGCGGACGCCGCGGCGGTCGCGCCGCAGGTCGTGGCCCAGCACCTGGGCCTCGCCGGCGCCGATGGCCACCAGGCCTGCGCATGCCCGCAGCAGCGTCGTCTTCCCTGCGCCGTTGGGGCCGTGGAGCAGGACGACCTCACCGGCGCCCACGTCGAGGTCGACCCCGGCCAGGGCAGGAAAGCGGCCGAGCAGTGAGACCGCAGAGCGGAAGCGTACGATGAGTCCCATGTCGACTACCTCCACGGTACCGGCGCGCCACGACCACGGTCCAAGCGGGCTGCGCACGCGCGGTCGCTTCCCTCGGGGCGCGTCGCGCCGGTCTGGTCGGGGCGGGTCGCCTCTCGACTTCCGCAAGGTCGTCCGTGGCATCGGCAAGACGCTCATCGCCTGCGGCGTGCTCATCTTCTTGTTCGTCGCCTATGAGCTCTGGGGCACCGGCTTCGCCCAGCGGCGCGACCAGAAAGCGCTCAAGAACCAGTTCAACAAGGTCACGACGCCGACCACCGTCGGCTCCGCCGCCCCTCCCGACACGGTGGCGGCCCCCGCCGACGGGGCCATCGGGGTGATCCAGATCCCCAACATCGGCGTCGACCAGGCCGTGGTCGAGGGTGTCGGGGTCGAAGACCTCAAGAAAGGGCCCGGCCACTATCCAGGCACGCCCTTGCCCGGGGAGGCCGGCAACTCCGCCATCGCCGGCCACCGAACCACCTACGGCGCCCCGTTCAACCGTCTCGACGAGCTGAAGAACGGCGACCCCATCACCGTGCGCACCAGGGCGGGAACCTTCCGCTACGAGGTGTCCAGCTCCAAGGTGGTGTCACCCAGCGAGGTGTCGGTGCTCGCCCCCACGCCCGACAATCGGCTCACCCTCACGACCTGCAACCCGAAGTACAGCGCCGCCCAGCGCCTGATCATCGTGGCCGCCCTCATCGGCCCCGCCGCACCCCCGGTCGAGGCGCCCATCGGCGGGCCTGCCGCCCCCCCGAGCGACGGAACCGCACTGGCCGGCCTCTCCGGCAAGGCGGCGCCCAAGGGCCCGGCGATCGCCTGGGGCCTCCTCGCCGCCGCCATCTGGTTCCTGGCGTGGGCTGCGGGCCACTGGTGGCGCCGCTGGCCCGCCTACCTGCTGGCGACACCGGTGTTCCTCATCGTTCTCTTCGTCTTCTTCGAGAACTTCTCCCGCCTCCTGCCCGCCAACGTCTGACGGCGGCATGGATCCGGGAGGGCTCTCTGGCTCGCAGCGCATCGGCACCCAGCACCTGGTGGACGAGGAGGCCCTCGACACCTTTGCAGTGGCGCCAGAGCTGATTCCCTCGGTCCGGGATGACACCACGGTGACGGGCGAGCCGATGCCGAACCTCCTCGCCGGCCTGCGCCGCTCCCGCTCGGGCCACTGACCCTCGTCATCGACGCCAGCGCCGCGCTCTACCTGCTCGCGTCTGCTGACGGATTGGCGCCGCTGGCCTCGTTCGACCTCGTCGCCCCCGCACTTCTGTGGTCCGAGGTGACCTCGGTCCTGAACGAGATGCGCGGGCGCGCAGAGGTGAGTCAGCAGCTCGCGGAAACGGCTTTCGACCGGCTCCTGACGGGAACCATCACTCGTCGAGCCGACGAGACCCTCTACGCCGAGGCCCGTGATGTCGCCCGGGAGCTC
Organism: Acidimicrobiaceae bacterium; assembly: GCA_039649175.1. GTDB lineage: Bacteria > Actinomycetota > Acidimicrobiia > Acidimicrobiales > AC-14 > DATAQC01. The sequence continues at coordinate 13,737 of JBBWZS010000013.1, read as the reverse complement.
GGGTGGAAGAAGACCTACGACGCCGAGTACGTCGCCTTGGCCCGCCTCCTCGACACGAACCTCCTGTCGCGAGACGAGCGCCTACGACGTGGTGCAGGGCGATTGGTGACGGGTGGGGCCGGACGAGGTCGTTCCCCCCGAGCATCCGACAGGGTAGGACGAGGGCCCTCCCGGGAACCCGGTTCCACGTAAGTCACGTGTTGCACGTGAATCACGTAGACAACGGCCGGCACCACTTCCCGGCCGCCCGCGTTCAGCAGGGTTGGAACAGCCGCTCCCCTGCCGGCGACGAACCGGCGTGAGCCCATGCCGGCGCTGCCGGGTCCGGGCCCACATCGTCGTCGGGCGGATGGTCGGGCGGCGTCAGCCGCCAGTCGCCGGCACGACCGTCGAGGCGGTAGCCGCAGTGGGTCTTCAGGTAGTGGTGCCAACGGCACAGCCGGGCCAGGCGCTCCAGGGTGGTGGTGCGGGTGAGGGCCCACCCGTCGACGTGGTCGATCTCCAGGCCGTTGGCGACCGCGCAACCGGGCACGACGCAGGTGGCGTCACGCTCGACCAGAGCCGCTCGCTGGGCGGCGGTGACGGTGCGCCCGGCGTGGGCAACGGCCACCACGTCGACGCCGTTGGTGACGAGGGCCTCGAGCACGGCGTCTGCCGCCCACGCCCGGGCGGTGGCCACGGGTATGGGCCCGACGCCGGGGACCTCACAGACCTCGCCAGTTTCGACGTGGCCCCGCACCAGCGCCCCGTGATCGACGCGCACGTGGATCATGGCCCGAGGGCCCGCCCCACCAGTGCCAGCCTCGGAACCGGCAGCCACGGCCGCCTCGGCCATGGCCACCAGGGCATCGGCGGCGTGCGCCTCGCTGGGTTCATGGCGACGGGCGGCACGGGCCTCGGCGAAGGCCCGGTCACAGAACGGCTTCAGGTGGGCCAGGATCGTGGCTCCTGCCTCGGCGGTAGTGCACAGGTCCATACGGAAGGCGCCATCAGCATCGGTCCAGTGGCGAAGACGACGACGCTGGTGCACGCCACGGGTGCGGGCCGCCTCATCGGCGGCCGAGGCCCGCACCCGCTGGGCCCGCTGGCGCAGGGCCGCCACCGGCTCGCGCCGCGCCGCGGCCAACAGGTCGGCCTCAGCGGCAGGGTCGGCCACCGCGCCGGCGGCCACCTCGGCGGCCTGGGCCTCGGACAGGCGACCGTCGCGCTGGGCCTCGGCGGTGGCGGGGAGGTCTTCGAGGCGCCGGGCCGTCTCCAGGGTGCCCACCGCCGCTCCCACCGACGAACCGGTGGTGGCGGCCAGCCATGACGCCGCGCTGCGGTGGCCGTCACGGCGCCACAGGTTGGTCTCCTCCACCCGCCGGGCCATCAGGGCCTTGCCCGCCGCCGCCAGGCGCTCGGCCTCGGCGAACAGCTTCAGCAGCCGGGCGGCGTCGTCGGAACGAAACGTCCGCGGCTCCAGCGACGCCAGACCCCGCCGCAGGAGCCTCACCGCCGCCAGCACCACGGGGAACATATGTTCGATCCTAGGCGCTTCGCACGCCGTTTGCAAGCATGTTGTGATCTTCTATGACGTGGTGAGCCTGGGGCTCAGGAGACGCTCGCCTGCTCCGCGCCGGCGGCCCCGGCGGCCCGCGCCACAATCTGTTCGGCGACCTCGCGCAGCTTGCGGTTCTCGCGCTGGGACGCCTTGACGAGGATCTGGAACGCCTCGTCGGCCGAACAGCGTTGGGCCCCCATGAGGATGCCCTTGGCCTGTTCGATCGTGGCCCGCGACGCCATGGCCGTCGACAGGTCCTGTCCGAGCTGGTGGGCGTCCCAGTAAGCCTGGGAGTTGGCCAGCACGATGGCGGCGTGGGTGGCGAACTGCAGGCCCACCTCGACGTCGTCGTCGGAGAACGCCCGGGCCGTGTCGGCGTAGAAGTTGAGCGCACCGACGCCCTCGTGGCGAGCGAGGAGCGGGATCGACATGGAGCTGTGAATCCCGTGGGCGACAGCCGCCTCGCTGAACGGCGGCCACTGACGATCGACCGCCATGTCGTCGATCCGGAACACCTGGAGGTGGCGGAAGGCGTCGAGGCACGGCCCGACACCCGTCTCGTACTGGGCGGCGTCGATCTCGGGCGCCGTCTTGTCGGTGAACACCGCAGTGCGGGGTCGGCCGTCCACCAGCATGGTCAGGCCCACCATCGACGCCGTGGGCACAGTCGCGCATGCGAGATCAGAGACCTTCTGCAAGGTGTCCTGCATGGTCGCGTCGCCGACGAAGAACCGCGACATCGCCCCGAGGGCCTCGGTCAGTGCCTCTGAACTCGCCGACACGGAACTCCTCCAACTGACGTGAGCAAGTCACGTCCCTCGTGGTTGAAGGATCGGCGGGCCAACTCAGAAGACGCCCACAGCCTACTCGCCCGGGCCGCCCGGCCCTGCGGACTCGGGCACCCCGAGCTGCTCCCTCCCCGCTCAGCAGCCGGCGATGACCGGCTGGCAGTCGTCAGGTTGGTTGGCCGACACCAGGGTGGCCTTGAGCGTCACGTGGCCGGCATCGGTGAAGATGCCCCCGCCCTGCCCCGACCCGGACGTGCCCGCAGCGACATTGGCGACCACCCGGCTACGGATGAGAATGAGCCGTCGCCCGTTGTAGAGGCCTCCGCCCTGGGCGACCGGACCGGTGGCCAGGTTCCCCTTCACCTCGGTATCGGTGAGCTTGGTCTGACCGTTGTTCTCCACGCCGCCGCCATGCGCCTCGGCTCCGGCGCCGCGGGCAGTGGCGGCGTTGCCGGCGATGGTGCTGTCGGCGATGGTGACGACGCCGTCGGCGATGCTGATGCCGCCACCGCCGGCCCGGCCGTTGGCGCCGTCAGCCACGGCGCGGTTGCCGTTGACATCGGTGCGGTTGACGGTGAGGGTGCCGGAGTTGCCGATGCCGCCGGCGGAGGCGATGAAGAACAACTGCGACGAGCCGGTGGAGATGGCCGAGTTGGCCACGACGGAGCTGTCGTCGATGGTCATGGTCGCCCCCGTCCGGTTCAGGACCGCCCCGCCGACGGCAGCGAAGATCTGCAGTCCCGAACCGGTGGCGGTCGCCGTGTTGTTGCGCAGCACGGTGGCGTGCAGGCTCACGGTGCCGTTGTTGGCGATGCCCCCGCCGCCCGCCGAGCTGCCGGTGCCGCTCACCGCGTTGTCGCTGATCGTGCTGTCGACGACCGTGAGGCGTCCGCTGTTGAGGATGCCGCCCCCGAACGCCGTCGGACCACCGCTGGAGGAGATTGACCCGCCCGACACGGTGATCTGGTCGAGCGTCAGGTCGGCGCCGGTCGCCACCTCGAGGATCCGGAACGCCGACTCCGACGACCTGCGGACGGTGGCACCGTGGCCGTGGATGACGAGGGTGCCGGTGACGACAGGTAGGCCGTTGCCGGGGTTGGCCTCGTTGGTGAGGACATAGGTGCACCCGGCAGCAAGGTCGATGGTGTCGGCACCGGGTGTGTTGTTGGAGTGGGTGATGGCGGCGCGCAGACCGGCCGCACCCCCGCCGGGGCCGGCGCAGCCCACGGTGGCGCTGGCGGCGTACGCCGTTCCGGCCATGGCTCCGCCCAGGACGGCGGCCACCGCGCCCGCGCCCGTGAGGGTGTGGAGGCGTCGCCGCGTGCGCTCCCGCCGCGCTGATCTGGTCGCCATGGCTGTCTCCTCGCCACCGCCGGGCTGGCCGACGGTCTCGCTCGACCAGCGACGGTAACGCGTTCAGCGCCCGGAAGTCCCCGTCGAGGCCACAGCCACGCGACACTTCGACCCTTGGACCCGACCGTCGCCATCGTGTCGTTCCGCCTCGGTTGTCCCGACGGGGTGTCGGTGGAGGCGGCCAAATGGGCAGCGGCGTTGGCGTCCTTGGGCTTCCGCGTCGTCACCGTCGCCGGGGAAGGGCCGGTCGACCGTGTCCTCCCGGGCCTGGCCATCGCCGCCCCCGACCCGCCGACACCGGCCGACATCGACGACGCTCTCGCCGACGCCGATCTCGTCGTGGTGGAGAACCTGTGCTCGCTGCCGTTGAACCGGGGTGCCGCTCGATCGCTGGTCGCCGCCCTGGGTGACCGGCCGGCGGTCTTCCACCACCACGACCTGGCCTGGCAGCGGGCCCCGTTCACCGACGTGGTCGGGTTCCCGCCGGTCGGCCCCACCTGGGCCCATGTCACGGTCAACTACCGCACCAGGGCCGAGCTGGTCGCCCGCGGTGTGACGGCCACCGTCATCCCCAACTGCTTCGACGTCGACGTCAATGCCGGCGAGCGGGCGTCGACCCGCACGGCGATCGGCGTCGACGCCGATGCCCGCCTGCTCGTACAGCCCACGCGCGCCATCGCCCGCAAGAACATCCCGTGCGCCGTCCGCCTGGCCGAGGACCTGGGGGCCACCTACTGGCTCCCCGGTGCGGCCGAGGAGGGTTACGGCCCCGAGCTCGCCCGCCTGCTCGGCTCGGCTCGCGTGCCGACGGTGAGGGGCCTCCCCCATGGGATCTCCATGGCCGACGCCTACGCGGCCGCCGACGCCGTCGCCTTCCCCTCCACATGGGAAGGCTTCGGGAACCCCACGGTCGAGTCGGCCATCCACCGCCGGCCCCTGGCGGTGGGTCGCTACCCGGTGGCCCGTGAGATCGCCGCCTTCGGATTCCGCTGGTTCCCGGCCGACGACCACCGCCCGCTGGCCGCCTGGCTCGACGCCCCCGACGTCGCCCTGCTGGACGCCAACCAGGCCATCGCCCGGCGCCACTTCTCCCTGGCATCGCTCCAACGGCGCCTGGCCCGTCTCCTGGGCGACGCCGGCTGGGCGCCAAGCTGGTGCCCATGAGGCCGAGCACATGACGGCGACCGGCGACGACCCCGTCCTGGCTCGCAGGGCCCGCATGAAGCGGCTGGCGGGGCTGGGCAAGAGGATCGGGTACAGCTGCCTGCTCCTGGCCGCCGTCGCCTTCGCCGTGGGCTTCACGAGGGACTTCACCCCGGGAGTCGTCACCGTCGTGGTGCTGGCCCTGGCCACCGGTTCGGTGGTGCTCCTGCCCGCCATCATCGTGGGCTACGGCGTGATGGCGGCCGAGCGTGAGGAGCGTGGCGGCGGGAGCTTTCATTGAGTGTAGAAAGCCCCGTGACTCGTGCCGCGGTGCTCACCTCCCTGACCCAGCCGCTGGAGCTGCGCGACGACATCGAAGTGGAGGCGCCGCGGGCCGGCGAGGTGGCCCTGCACATGGCTGCGTCGGGCGTGTGCCACTCCGACTTGTCCATGCGCGACGGCATCCTGCCCATTCCCCTACCTGCGGTGCTGGGCCACGAGGGTGCCGGCATCGTCACCGAGATCGGCCCCGGCGTCACCGGCGTGGCCGTGGGCGACCACGTCGTCGTCTCGTGGGTGCCCCAGTGCGGGCGGTGCTACTACTGCGGCCGGGGCCAACCCGAGCTGTGCCAGGAGGCCGACGCGGTGCTGATCTCGGGCGGGCTGCTCGACGGCACACCTCGGCTGCGCTCCGGTGGCGCCCCTCTGTTCCAGATGTCGGGCTGCGGCACGTTCTCGACCGACACGGTGGTGCCGGCCACCGGGGTCGTCGGCGTGCCTTGCGACATCGACCTCAGCCTCGCTGCCCTGCTGGCCTGCGGGGTGCTGACCGGCGTGGGTGCCGTCCTCAACACCGCCCGGGTCGTCGAGGGTGACACCGTGGCCGTCGTGGGTTGCGGCGGCGTCGGCCTCAACGTGGTCCAGGGCGCCCGGATCGCGGGGGCGGCGACGATCATCGCGGTGGACACCAACCCGGCCAAGCTGGAGCTGGCCCGGGCACTGGGCGCCACCCACGTGGTCGACGCCAGCGGCGCCGACCCCGTCTCCGCGGTGATGGGGCTCAGCGGCGAGCGCGGGGCCGACGTCGCCTTCGAGGTGATCGGTCTCGCCCGCACCATCGACCAGGTGGTGGCCATGACCCGACGGGGCGGCCAGTCCGTCCTGGTCGGCATCCCCTCCATGGACGTCATGGTGAACCTGCCGGCCATGGTCGGCCTGGTGCTGGCCGAGAAGACCATCAAAGGGTGCTGGTACGGCTCGGCCGACGTGCGCCGCGACATCCCGCGCCTGGTCGAGCTGCACCGCAGCGGGGAGCTCGAGCTGGAGACGCTCGTCTCCCGGCGCATCGGGCTGGACGACGTGAACGACGCCTTCCGCTCGATGACCGCCGGTGAGGTCGCCCGGTCGGTGATCGTCTACTGAGCCACCGTCGAGGGGCTCAGATGGTGATGGTCGTGCCGTCGAACTTGGTGAGCGAGAAGTGCGCCTGCTCGGCGTAGGTGGCGGCCTGTTCCTGGAGGATTCCGAGGGCGATGGCCTCACCGAGCTTGACTCCCTCGGTGAAGTCGGTGCGCCAGTGGATGCCGGCGAAGTTCCGCCCCGAGGCGATGTTGGCCGCCACCTTGTTCAACTCGCCACCCACGGTGAGGGGCGGCCCGCTGTAGGCGACGAGGGCGGTGCCGTCGGCGGAGGCCACGACCGGGTTGGGGATCACCCAGGACTCGTCGAACCAGGCCTTGAGGACCGTGACGCAGGCCCCGGCGACGGTGGCGTGCCCGGACCCGTACGACGGGTGGAGAGGTGCCCCCTCGGGGAAGGCCTGGGGCAGCAGGTAGCTGTGGAAGCGGCTCGAGACCTGGTCGAGCACCGGCGAGTTGAGCAGTTCGGCGTGCACCGGGTAGCTCGCGGCGTTGGTCCTGCGGTTGTGGACGACGCCGCCGATCTCCTCGGGCCGGGCTCGACGGTGCACGAACCACTTGCAGTACCAGACGCCCTTGAGGGCACGGGTCGCGACCTCGGTCACCAGGCTCAGCACGTGGGGGCCCCCGAAGGTGGCGAAGCTGTCCTGCTTGTGGAACGACACGTACGGGTTGCCGGCGTCGACGGGCGCACCCATGCCCAGCAGGATCAGGCAGGCGTTGAGATAGGCCTCGTACAGCGCGTCGACATGCACGTACCTGGTGAGGTCCCTCCCGTTGCGGATGTGTCGAGGCGTGCCGTCGAAGGCGGCCCCCGAAGGGGGGCTGGCTCCGTTCCTGCTGCTGAGCCAGGAGCTGTAGGTCGTGAGGTAGTCGATGTTGGGCAGGACTGTCGTCAGCTTCTGGCTGACGGTGAGAGCCCCGTAGGGGATGTCGCGCAACAGGAACTGCGAGACATAGGGCCCGTTGGCGTCGCCGGCGGTGTTGCCCCGGAAAAGGGTGGGCGGGCGGACGGCGCCACCCTGCTTGGGACCACGGAAGTCCGAGAACTTCGACAGGTCGGTGGCTGCCGCCGTCGTCACCGGGTTGGTCGCATAGTCCGAGAAGGGCACGTCGCGGGCCAGGGCCATCCAGTACAGCTCGGCGGCCTCGCCTGCTCCCTCGGCGCTGTCGAGACGGGGGACCGGCCGCATCCCCACGCTCTGGCAGTCGGGGCCCTCCAGGTCGAAGGCCATGCCTGACAGCGGGCTCGTCAGCCGCCGCACCCCCGCCAGCGGTATGGCCTCGAAGTCTTTCGGCGCGCCGGAGGCGGTGGCGGCCAACAGGGCGTTGTAGGCGTTCGGGTCGACCTCGCCGAGGTTGTTGTGAGGGAGGCCCTTCGAGAAGTTGCCGATGCGCGTGCCCCCGTAGTCACCCTCCTCGTTGTTGGTCACGACCACGGGCAGGGGGCGGGCATAGGCGAGGTCGGCGGCGTTCATGCGGGTCCGCCGAGCCGCTCTCTGGCGCAACTGCGCGGGGGTGAGGGGGGTGGAGGTCGCTTCCGCAGCCTGGGCGATGGCGGGGAGCGCCAGTTGGAGCCCGCCCGACCCCACGGCGATGGAGGCGACAGTGGCCGCGCCGGCACCCCGGAACAGGCTCCGCCTGCTCAGCGCCCCCCGGGGCTCGCCATCGTCGCCACCCGCCGTCGCGCCGACGGCTTCCCGCGCGCCTCGGTCCATGGTGCTCTCCTCGCCAGCGTGAATGATCTGTACGGGCGGGCTGCCCGGAACCCTGACACGAACGCTCCTCGCACCTGGGTGCGTCGCCTCCCGCCCGAGGCAGACCGACATGAGGCGCGGAGCATGAGGATCGTGACATCCGACCAACAGCACGGCAATAGGTGTGATCCGCATCTACCCGCGCCGTGCGGGGGCGTTTCGCGTCACATCGCCAGGGGCAGGGGTGGGACGAGGCCAACCGGGAGGGATGGGCGTCGGTGAGCGGAGAAGAGCCCGAGGAGAGGGTCCGCCACCCGGTCAGCCGGCAGTGGTGGAAGACCATGACCTTCCTCCACTGGGCCTACCCGCCGGAACGGCTCCGTCCGATGCTGCCCGAGGGCCTGGATCTCGACACCTGGGACGGGATGGCATGGGTCGGCATCACCCCGTTCCTGATGGTCGACTTCCGCATCGGCCGGATGCCGCCCCTGCCCCGGCTGTCCACGTTTCCCGAGACGAACGTCCGCACCTATGTCCGGGGGCCCGACGGCCGTGACGGGCTCTGGTTCCTGTCGCTCGAGGCCGACAGCCTCCCGACCGTCGTGGGCGCGTCGTCCCTCTACGGGGTGCCGTACCGGTGGGCCGACATGACGGTGGGTCAGGGAGAGACGGTCACGTACCGCAGCCGGCGGCGACGGCGTCCCGAGGTGGGCCACGACATCAGCGTCCGTCCAGGGGCACCGTGCACAACCGCCTCTGACTTCGACCACTGGCTCACCGGGAGGTGGAGGGCGTACACCACCATCGCCGGCCGCCTGGCCCAGGTACCCGTCCACCACCCGCCCTGGCCGCTGTGGGACGCCCGGGTCGTGGCGCTCGAACAGTCGTTGCTGGCCGCCGCCGGCCTGCCCGAGCCGGGCGGCGAGCCGCTGGTGCACTACTCACCAGGCGTCGAGGTCAGGCTGGGGGCGCCCCACCCGGCGTGACGATGCTGTGGCAGATGTTGTTCCTGTTGTCAATGTTGCGATTGTTGTCTATCCTCGGACTCGCTCCGGGTGGCGATCACGCCGGTCGGAGCGTCCGTCGCCGTGGTCCCCGCATCCTCGACACCCGCCCGTGCTGTGCGCCCGCTTGCCTGCCGGCGGCCGTCGCGGGCACGACCGCGGCCCAAGGCTGCCTTCTGGGCCCTCGTCCTCACGCTCGGCATGCTGGCGACGGCGCTGCCGTGGGGGGGGACGGCGTGGGCCGACGCCACCTCCGATCGCAATGCCACCCGGACCAAGCAGCAGCAGGTGCGGTCCCAGCTCGACCTGGCCAAGGCCACCGATGCCGGGGTGGAAGCCGAGCTGGCTCGCCTCGATCGCGCCGTCACCGCACAACAGGCCCGAACCGACGATGCCCACCAGGCCCAGGTAGTCGCCCAGGCCGGACTGCAGACCGCCACCTCGCGTCTCGACGCCATCGACACCAAGGTCAACGGCCTGCGCCAGAACCTGGCCCACCGGGCCGTGCAGGCTTACACCGACCCGGCCGGCCAGGGCGGCATCATGGCCCTGAGCAAAGCCGCCACCTTCGACGACGCCGCCCGCCGTCAGGCGCTGCTGGACCTGGTGCAGTCGAGCACGACGAGCGCTGTCGAAGGGCTGCGGGGCACCCGCCAGGACCAGGCCGAGGCCAAGAAGGCCGTCCAGGCGGCCGAGAAGCTGGCCAGCCAGCGCGCTGCGGTCGAAGCCGAGCGCTCCAAGGTGTTGCAGAGGTCACGGGCCGCCCAGCAGGCGACCCACGCCGAGTTGACCAAACGCATCGCCGACCTCCAGGGTGAGAGCAACGAGCTGAACGGCCACCAGGCGGAGTTGGAGAACCTCATCCGCCAGCGGTCCGCCCCCGGTGGCGCGGTGGCGCCGGGGACCCAGGTCGGCAGCGGCACCGCCTCGTCGGCGGGGTTGATCTGGCCCATCCACGCTCCCGTCACGTCCGAGTTCGGCGCACGTTGGGGCACCATCCACCCCGGGATCGACATCGCCGCACCGACCGGCACTCCCATCGCCGCGGCCAAGGACGGCACCGTGGTCTTCGCCGGCCCCAACGACGGCTACGGCAACTACGTGTGCATCGACCACGGCGGTGGCATGTCGACGTGCTACGCCCACCAGTCGCGTATCGCCGTTTCCGAAGGCCAGTCGGTTCGCCAGGGCGAGATCATCGGGTTCGTCGGGTCCACCGGCCACTCGACGGGCGCCCACCTCCACTTCGAGGTGCGCATCGACGGCGTCGTCCAGAACCCCCGCAACTACGAGGTCGGCTCCCCCTAGGCCGCCTGCGCCCATACCCGCCGGCGCTCAGTGGGCGCGGGGGGCGTACATGATCACGGCCACGCCGGCCAGACAGATGGCGGCGCCGACGATGTCGAAGCGATCAGGGCGAAAGCCGTCCATGACCACTCCCCACGCGAGGGAGCCGGCCACGAAGATCCCTCCGTAGGCAGCGAGGATTCGACCGAAGTTCGGGTCGTCCTGGAAGGTGGCGACGAAGCCGTAGGCGGCGAGAGCGACGATGCCGGCGCCGACCCACACGATGCCGCGGTGCTCACGGACGCCCTGCCACACCAGCCAGGCGCCACCGATTTCGGCGATGGCAGCGAGGACGAACAGCCCCATCGATCGCAGCACGCCCACGAGGCAATGGTAGGGGCGGGGTGGGCGCACGGATGGCTCAGCCGCGCCCGGATACGGTTGGCGCGTGCACCGGCACTGGTACTCCGGGAAGGCCCTGTTGTTGCACCTGGCGTTCGTCACGGTCGCTTCTCTCTGCCTGCTCGCCGGATGGTGGCAGGTCAATCGGGCCAGGTCGGGCAACCTGGCCAGCTACGGCTACGCCGTCGAATGGCCGGTGTTCGCCGTGGTGGCGGCCTACTTCTGGTGGCAGCTCATCCATGACCGCCCGAACCGCGAGGGGTCAGACATCGCACAGTCCCTCCAGGCTCGAGGCCCGCGGGGTGAACCGGAGGGACCTCGACGGCGGCGCGACGACGAGAGCCCTGCGATGCGGTCGTACAACGACGCCCTGTCGGCTCTCGCCGCCGAGGGCAGGCCGAAGACGTGGCGCAACCCCAAGGGCCTGCCGTGACGGGAGCCCTGGGCCGTTACCGGGTGATGGCCGACGTCGTCGGGGTGGCGCTGCTCGTGCTCGTCTTCGTGGGCATGCCGCTCGAGTACGGGGCCGGTACGTCCACCCTGGTGCAGGTGCTCGGCCCCATCCACGGGTTGCTCTACGTCGTCTACCTCCTCGCCGCCATCGACCTGAGCCGCCGCGCCCAGCTCAGGTGGCCGTGGATGCTGGCCATGGCGGCCGCCGGGCTCGTGCCCTTTGTCGCCTTCATCGTCGAACGACGCGTCACCGATCGCGCGACCGAGCACCTGACCGAACAGCTGCCCGCCTGACTCGTCGCAGCTCCTCTCATTTTCGCCCTGGCCCTGGCCGTGGCTGCCTGATGCCCCCGAGCCCGGGGCAGGCCCGCCGGCTGAGCTCACCGTGGAGCGGGCTGGCGCGCGTCGGCGAGCCAGTACTCCGGATGTCTCCTCAACACCACGACGATGGCTCCCAGGAGTCCGACGCTCCCCCCGATGGCCAGGGTGATGGCGGCGCGAGCCATGACGGGAGCGAAGGCGTAGGGCAGCTCTGATCGTCCGAGGCTGAGGGAGTCGCCCAGGCCACTGATCATCAGCATGGTGAAGATGGCGAAGCCGGCCACGAACAGGCCTCCCACGCGCTGGCGTTGCAGCGCAGGGACGGCCCAGAGGGCGGCCACCCAGGCTGCGGTCAGAGCCAACCCGCCGACGACGACTCTGAACACGATGGCGGACACGGACCCGCGCGCCGCCATGGCGTTTCCGACACTGTGGACGATGTCATTGGCCAGGAGCAGGGCCGCCACTGCACTGAGCGGTGGGCCCCACCGGCGGAGGAGCCCGAGGGGGACGATCAGGATCGCCAGCAGGAGGGCCCCGATCAGCCACGGTGCCGCCGAGGGCGGTGGGACCCAGGTGACCCGGCCGGTCACGGCCACGTCGGTGCCCGCACCGCGCAGCGGGATGACCCACTGGCCCACCACCTGGGCCTGTGCGGGATGCGCTGCCACCGACGCGGGCTGGGGGCTCTGCCAGCGGGTGCGGCGGTCTTTCCACGTCGCCGTCGACCCTGTCGCCACCCGGTGCCAGTCCGGCGGCGGGGGCGGGACGGCGGCCGCCGGCGTGACCGTCGTGGACGTCGCTGCCGCGCCGGATGTCGTGGAGGCCATGGGTGAACGCCGGTTCTCGAAGACCCCGCCCGCCCCGATGCGCAGGTAGGCCTGGCCGTCGTAGTCGATCACCACGACCTCGTCAGGACCACGCCAGGTGAGGCGGACACGGTCGCCGAGATCGAGCAGCTCGACGGTGAGGCCGGGTGTGGCCGGTGTGACCGCGGTGATCTGGCTGCGGTAGTTGGTGGGCTGCACGCCGGTGACGGAGTGGGCGCCCGCCGGGGGGGCGGGGACAAGGACACCCACGACGATGACGAAGGCCGTGGCCAGGCGGCGCATCACCTGCGACCAGGTGTCACGCGCCGGGAAAGAAGTGGTGCGAAGTGGCGGCATGGTGATCACGCCCGTCGTGGCCGCAGGGGCTGGTGTGGATAGTGGCGTGCCCGAGGCGGCGGATGTCGTGCAGCAGACGGTGGTGAGCCTCCTCGGCGATGGCGTGGGCCTCGGCCAGGCTGAGGTCGGCATCGGAGGTGATCTCGGCCTCGGCCCGCAACTCGTGGCCGAGCCAACGGATGTGGACGCCCTCGACCGCCTGGACGCCCGGTACCGAGCTCAGGACCCGGTGGACGTCGTCGACCAACCCGGGCTCGACGCTGTCCATGAGCCGGCGGTAGATGTCGCGGGCGGCGCTTTTGAGGACGAAGAGAATGGCGACGGTGATGAGCAGGCCGACGACGGGGTCGGCCAGATCCCAGCCGGCAGCGACACCCAGGGCTCCGACGACCACGGCCAGCGAGGTGAGGCCGTCAGTGCGGGCGTGGAGGCCATCGGCGACCAGCGCCGCCGAGCCGATCCTGCCGCCCACCCGGATGCGGTAGACGGCAACCAACTCGTTGCCGGCGAAGCCGACGAGGCCGGCCACCACCACCCAGGCGATGTTGTGGACCGGTCGGGGGTCGAGGAGGCGCCGGACGGCCTCCCAGGCGGCGACGGCCGACGACAGGGCGATCATGGCCACCACGAAGATGCCGGCCAGGTCCTCGGAGCGCCCGTAGCCGTAGGTGTAGCGCTTGGTGGGCCGGCGGCGGCCCACCAGGAAGGCGATGCCCAGCGGCACCGCGGTGAGGGCATCGGCGAAGTTGTGGACGGTGTCGCCCAGCAGGGCCACCGAACCGGTGGCGGCCACGATGACGACCTGGAAGGCGGCGGTGACGGCCAGCGCGGCCAGGGAGACCTTCAGGGCGCGGATCCCCTCGGCACTGGTCGTCAGGGCGGTGTCGATCGACTCGGCGGCGTCGTGGCTGTGGGGCGAGAACACGCCGGCCAGGAGGCCGCGGAGGCCGCCGGGGTGGTCGTGAACCCCGGCGTCGTGGTCGTGGGCGTCATGGTCGTGAACGTCATGGTCGTGGGCCTCGAGGTCGTGGGCCTCGAGGTCGTGGGCCTCGTGGTCGTGGGCCTCGTGGTCGTTGGTGTGGTGGTGCTGAGCGTCAGTCATGGCCGGTCGACGTGGCCGTGGTCGTCGTCATGGCCACAGTCGTCTCTGCCGGGAGCCAGGTCC
>JBBWZS010000182.1:0-10222 GCA_039649175.1 Acidimicrobiaceae bacterium | reverse complement strand
CTCGACGCCCGCCCCCACGACCTCGACCACCTCGGCGCCCGCGCCCTCGACCTCGACGCCGGCACCCGTGACCTCGACCACCTCGGCGCCCGCTCCTACTACCTCGACGCCGGCCGCCGTGACCTCGACCACCTCGACGCCGGCTCCTACCACGTCGACGCCCGCCGCCGTGACCTCGACCACCTCGACACCGGCTCCTACGACGTCGACGCCCGGGGGCGGGGTCGGGCCCACAGCGACGACGAAGCCCTGTACCGCCACGCCGACGTCCACAGTCCCGCACAACACGACCACGACGATGCCCATCTCCCCATCGACCACCGCGCCGAGCACGTCGACGACGTCCACCACGTCGCCCATGGTTTGCCAGCCCGTGCCCCCCACGTCGGTCTCCCCTGCCACTGACGTTTCGATCAACGGGCCGCCGGCCGGTGCGCCCGAAGCCCTTCCCTCGGCTGCCTCTGCCCTTCCCGGGCGGGGGACGCCCATGCCCAGGACAGGCGTCAGCACCGAACGATGGGTCTTGTGGGGGCTGAGCCTGCTGCTCCTGGGCGGGTTGCTTGTGTTCCTGGGCGACTGGCGGCCCATGACAGGCGGATCAGCCTTGTACCTGTCACGTAGCATGGGATTCATGACAGGCAAGGAGCGTGGTGGCCGTAGGCCGGCCCCACTGGCGGCCAACGGTCCGGTCGACGCACTCGAAGCGACTCTTGCCGACCCGCCATTTCTTCGGCCGATGCGCTAGGGGCCGCCTACACCGGTCAGTCGGAGCGTGACACCAACGGTCATCACCCGATGATCAGGCCGGCTGCTCCGAGCGCTCGCGTGAGGGCCACCCGATCCTCGGCGTGAAGCCTCTGACCGGGGGAGAAGCTCGTCGGCACACCCAACTCGATGCATGCCAGCACGAGGGCTTCGTCATATGCGGCCAGATCGGCCACCCATCGACCGCGCTCCTCCGCACTCACGGTCGCTGTCCTGGGATGCGTCTGCAGCCGACGGTACAGGCGGCGCAGCCGGGTTGCGTGTGTATCGGGAGCCGGTGCTTCCGGAGGGGGGGAGTCAACCAGGGTGCTGGCGGGTGCCTCCGGGTACTGAGGCGTGGCGTCGTCCACGGTCATGACCTGCGGCCGGTCCCAACGGGCGTTCCTCGCTGGTGCGGGCGGGCTGGCGGGCTGTTGTTCATCGTCGTAGGGGGCCGCAGCGCGTGGGGCAGGCAGAACCGGTCGGCGGCGCGACCGGGACGGCCCGCCGGTCGGTTCGGTGGGGACCCTCTGTGACGAGCGGGCGATGTGGGCCTCCAGTTCACGTGTCCTGCGGCGCTGGCCGTCGAGTTCATCTCGGGCTCTGGTCAGGTGTGCCTCGAGTGCTGCCACCTGTTCTCGCAGGGCCTCTGCCGTGAGCTCGCTCTCCGAGGACATTGGCTGGAGTGCCTCGAGTTCTCGGATCCGCCGGCGCTGGCTGTCCGACGCGCTTCTCGATTCGGCCATTCGAGCCTCCAACGTCGCCACCTGCTTGCGTAGATGCTCGTACTCAGCATCAGCAGCGGGGGTGCTCGTGGGCGATGCCGGCTGTCGCGTCTCCAGCTCACGGATCCGTTGACGCTGGGCGTCGAGCTCTGTCCTCGCCTCGGACAGGCGGCCCTCGATCCGGCTCAACTGCACCCGGAGGCGGGTGTTCTCCTCCTCGGTAGCAAGGGCCTTCGGCGATGGAGCAGGCGGACGTGACTCGAGCTCCCGGATACGCCGACGCTGGCCTTCTATCTCGCTGCGTGCTTCGGACATCCGGGCTTCGAGCCTGACCAGTTGCTCGCGGAGTCGCTCGCTCACCGAGCGCGATTCCGATGGAGGAGAGGGATCGCGCGATCCGGCCGTCTCCAGCTCACGAAGCCGGTACTTCTGCTTCTCGAGCTCTGATCTGGCAGCGGCCAAACCAGCTTCCGACCTGCTCAGGGCCTCGGTGAGGCGCTGGGCCTCCGCGTCCGGCATCGACGGCCCGTTCGTCGCCACATGCGCCAGTCGTTCGGCCTCGCCGACTCTGAGGATGAGCGCCTGCAGATCAGCGAGGGGGATGAGGACGTTTCCATGACCGGAGTTGGGATCTTGCTCGACCCCGGCGGCTGCCGCCGGGGTGTGCTGGGGTTCACGACCACACCGTTCGAGTACGTCCTGCAGCCGGACCTCGACGCGGTCCAGACCGCCGGCGGTCGTCCGCCGGCGGTCGCTGACCACACCTTCCCGCCGCCACTTCCGGATCGCACTGACTGAGCAACCAGCGATGTGGGCAGCGTCGGCTTGGAGTGCCCACTCGTCCCGGGGTGGCCCCGGGTGGCCGCCTGTGGAGTCGAGGTCAGGGCTCATCTCTCCGCCGACCACCACTACCGTTGTTCGATTGCGTCCGCGGCGGACGACGAGGCGCTGAGGGCTTCGCGAGCCTGGATCAGGTGGTAGAGCAGAAGGAGCTGGGTGAGGGCGAGAGGCTCGTCGCGCTTGTCGGAGTCGAGTTGGCCCAGTGATTCGGGCACCGCCGCGTCGACCCCGAGCTCGTCCCACACGGCCTGTTCCACCTTCTTGGTCACCTTCGGGTCGGCGTAGGAGTGGATGTGCACGGCGTCGACGGGCTTGCCGTCCTCGTCGCGGCTGAGCTTGAGGTGCATGGCCTCCTCGGTGTCGTCACCCAGGATGTTGTGCAGCTCGGGATGGCTGATGGTGGGCCGCAGCAAAAGTGTCGCGCTGAGGGGGTCGTCGGCCGTCTCACCCCGTTCTTCGATGGGGGCGAAGCGCACCACGATGTCGGCGTAGGAGCGCTGGGGACGGATGAACTCGACGGATTCGGGCTCCCGCTTCTCGAGGTCCTTGCGGACCTGGTCCTCGGTGTAGCCCCGCTTCTTGGTGTCGCGTGACAGCTTCCAGGAGATACGGATGTCCTCGGGCGGGTCGAGGAACACGGTGACGTCGAAGCAGGCCCGCGAGAGCTGGGTGTGCAACGGCAGCAGGCCCTCGACGATCACGAACTCGGCCGGTTCGACGTACTCGGGTCGACCCAGCTCGCCCGTGTCGTGGTCGTAGACGGGCTTCAAGATGGGCTCCCCCAGAGCCAGATGTTGGAGGTGCTGCTCCATGATGTCGATGTAGTTGCAGTCGGGGTGCAGCGGCGTGAACGGCAGTTCCTTGCGCTCCTCCCGGTCGTAGCGGTGGTAGTCGTCGGCGGCCACCGACGTGATGCGGTCACGGCCGAGGGCCTCGACCAGCCCGGCGGTGATGGTGGTCTTGCCGGTGCCGCTGTCTCCCGCGATGGCCAACATGACGGGTCGCAGGGCGCCGCCTCCGTTGCCGTTCGGCCGACCTGCTCGAAGGACGTTCATCTGCTTGCCGGACATGGCTCACTCCCGTTGTCGAGTCGGTCACAGAGTTGTCGTGATGCTGGTCCTCGCGCCATCGAGGGTTTCAAAGCCAACCGACCCTGGCGGACACGAGGTGCTGGTCGCTGTCGGGACGCCCGAGCTCGCCCGCTTGTACCCGGTCGAGGAGGCGTTGGGTGGCGGCGAGGATCTCGGGGACCGCTTCTCGCAGGGCTGCAGGGTCACCGTGGCCCACCTCGTCCAGCGCCACTCCCGCGTCGACCAGAAGACCACCGAGGTCGCGGAGGCGCCCTCCCACCCATTCCAGCGGGCGGGCCGACAGGTCGGCGACGAACCGGCGTGGTCCGGGCTCCCAGCCGGCGAAGCGCGGGTGATGGTGGGCCCGGTCCAGGCTGCCGGGTTCGCCGGCCACCGACTCGAGGAGATCGGCTCTCCAGATGGGCCGGCCGACGGCGATGGGTTGGGCTGAGTACACCGACCCCCTCAGCTCGCCCCGGTCGAGGAACCGGACTTCGAGGCGGACGCCATGCTCGGGACCCTCCTGGCCGACCTCGGGGCGAGGGTTGACGAAGTAGAGGTCGCTGACCACCACGCCGATCTGTTCGAAGCCAAAGGCGTAGAGCAGGACGCACCTCCAGTTCTCCGAGGACCTGACCGCTGCACGGCGACGAAACCGTTCGCTCACCCTATCGGCGCGTGGGCCAAAGCGTTGTTGAGCAGCCACGATGGCGGGTCCTCTCGCCCTGCCCTCCGCCCTGCGATCATGGGCAGGTGCACGAACCCGACCCGAAGGCCCCCCGGAACATCCATGCCCTGATCGATGACCGGGCACCAGGGGATGTCGTCCCGGGAGACAGCGCGGGGCGAGGCCGCCGGTGAGCCGTCGCTCCCGTCACCAGAGGTTCAACCGGACACCGGCGCCGGCCGGGGCCGAGCCGGCGATGGCGTCACCGCCGGCATCGGGCGGCGACGACGAGGTCTGGGACCCCATCGCCCTGCCCGTCGACCAGGCAGACCTGGGCGCGGCGCCCTCCGATGGTGACCCGGACCCGGACCCGGCCTCCGGGTGGGAGGCCGCGGACGGCACCCCCGACTGGGATCCGACCAGGTTGCCATCCGTGGTCGGCGCCGCCCCGGCGGCTGCCGCCCCTGCCGCCCCTTCCGTCGGGGACGACGCCCCTGCCGGGCCCATGGCGTCCCCGGACCAGGTCTGGGGGGAGCTCGAGCCGGCCGACCTCCGGGCTGAAGCCGAGGCCGACGCCCGACGGCTCCGGGAGCTGGCCGAGTCCGACCGGGAGCACGCCGCCACCTTGCGGGCGGCCACCGAGTCGGCCGCAGACCGGTACCGTCTCCGCGCCGCCACGGCAGTGGCCGACGCCGAGAAGCAGGTGGCCGAGCTGCGGGCGGCGGCCGAGGCTGACGCCAGCAGGTTGCGGGAAGCGGCCGAGCACGAACACCGACAGGCAGTTGCCCAGCGGGAGGAGGCCGAGGCCCAGATGGCCGAATGGCGGGCGGCCGCCGAGGCGGAGGCGGTACGGACCCGCCAGTCGGCGGCCATCGAGGCGGCCAGGGTGCGCGAGGCGGTGGCACTGCATCGTCAGAAGGTCGAGGCCGAGGCCGAGGGCGACGCCGCCCGGATCCGCGAGGCTGCTGAAGCCGATCGTCGCCGGATCGCCGGTCAGGCGGCCCAGCTGCGAGAGGCGGCCGAAGCCGAGATCGCCCGGGCACGGGAGGCCGCCCATCACGACCGGGAGCTGGCCGAAGCGATCCTGGCCGATGCCGAGGTTCGAGCTGCAGAGGTCCAGGCCGGCACCGATGGCAGTCCGGCCCCGTCCTCGGCCGGTGCCCTGGACGACGAGGCGGGTGCACTGGCACACGAGCCGTTGCCGGTGGCGACTCGGCGCCGGCGACGGGCGACGGCTCTGCTGGCCGATGCCGTCAACCAGGTGGCCCTGCTCCGTGATGCTGCCTCGGCCGACGCCCAGCGCGCTCGGGAGGCGGCCGACCACGATCTGGAGCAGGCGGAGACCTTCCTGGTGGAGGCCGAGACGCACGCCGCCGAGGTCCGTTCCGAGGCCACCGCCGACGCCACCCGGATGCGTGAGTCGGCCCAGCGTGACGCGTCGGCTCTCCTGGCCGAGGCCGAATCCGAGGCGGCACAGGCGCGCGCCGCCGCCGAGGCCGATGCCGCCCGCCTCCACGAGGAGGCCGAGCACGATCTCGACCACGCCGAGGCGTTCCTGGTCGTGGCCGAGTCGCAGGCCGATGAGCTGCGGGCCACGGTCCAGACCGAGGTGGCGCGGGCTCGGGCCGCGGCCGAGGTCGACCGGGAGCAGGCGGCTGCCCTCCTCGCCGAGGCGGGCGCCCATGCCGCCGAGATGCGCGCCGACGCCGACGCCGATCGGGACGCGGCGCGTGCCGACCGCGAGCAGGCGGCTGCCCTGCTGGCCGAGGCCGAGGAGACTGCCGCCCAGATCCGAGGCACGGCCGGAGCCGACGCCGCCCACGCCCGAGCCGATGCCGACCGCGACCGGGACCAGGCGGCCTCCCTCCTGGCCGATGCCGAGGCCGAGGCCGCCGCCCAGGCAGCCGAAGTGGCAGCCAGAGCAGCGGCCGACGCCGCCCGCGTGCGAGAGGCTGCCGATCTCGAGCGAGAGCGGGCCGCAACCATTCTGGACACGGCCGAACGCCGGGCGGCGGCCCTGGTGGCCGAGGCCGAGGCCGAGGCGGTGGCGCTGCTGGCCGCCGCCGGGGCCGACGCCGACGCCGACGCCCGGGGCGTGCGCCGACTCCAGGGCGCTCACGCCGTCACCGCCCGCACCATCGGGGAGACGGCCGACCCCACCCGCACTGAGCCGGCGACCGAGCCGGTGGGCACGCTCGACGAGTCGCCCGGTGCTGCCCACCGGCGAGGCTCCGCGGACGGCGCTTCGAGCGATGTCGGGCGTTCCGCCCGGATCACCGCCGCCCGCCGGGCCCGGCGGGCAGCTGACCATCACCTGGAACGGGCCAAGGCCCTCCTCGAAGGCAGGGTGCGGGAGCCCGATCGACCCTGATCAGTGTCGCCGGGACGTGGCTCGGGCGCCTACCGGAGGCGGCGCTGCAACTCGACGTGCACTTCGGTCCCCACGATCGCCTCGAGCTCGGCGCCGAGCGATTCGACCACCGGCCGGTCGCCGACGAAGGCCTCTGGCTCCTCGGTGCAGCACCACGCCATGGTCTCGCCCTCGTCGCCCCAGTCGCCGCGGTCCCACCGGCGCACGGTGGCCACCTCGGTGCCGTTGTCACCCGGTTCCCAGTCCACCCTGATCGGGAGCTGCCAGCACACCGACGGCTTCCAGTGCACCGGTGAGTCGCCCTCGTCGACGGCCGCCAAGTGGAGCGCGCAGCCCGGTCCGCCCTCGAATCCGGGCCGGTTGAGGAAGATGCACGCTCCGTCGACGATCCGGGTGCTCAGCCGGCGGTCGTCGCCGAAGATGCCGGACTCGCTCGCCTCCCGGTGGTGCTCGAAACGGCTCGGCTCCAAGGTGGCGGCCAAGGCGCTGATCATCCGGGCCTCGTCCTCGTCGGCCAGCTCGGCGCCGACCGAGCAGCATCCCTGACCGAGATGTCCGGACGGCTCGGCCAAGATGCCCTTGCAGCCCCGCCCCCAGATGCAGGTCCAGTTCGACGTGAGGAAGTCTGTGTCGAAGCGCCAGACGACGTCGCCGTCGTCGATCTCCTCCATGGCCTGATGCTAAACGGCTGCCGAAACTGTCATAGCCCATCTCTAGTCTCGCGGTCATGAACCTGTTCGTCGCCGTTGCCCTCATTGTGGTGGCGGCTGCCGTGGCCGTCGGGATGCTCCGTCGCGAGCGGGGGCTGGCCCGGCGGGTGGCGGCCGAGCTCGCCCGGCACCGCCACGACGACCAGGCGGCCATCGTCGACAGCGTCATCGCCGTGGCCAACGAGCGCCTCGGCGCCCACCGGGCCATGGAGTCCGGCGCATTCGGCGCCAACCGGGCCCTCATCGACCGGGAGCTGGCCGAGGTGAGGGGCGAGCTGTCCCGCATGACCGAGCTCATGCGCAGCCTGGAGCGAGATCGCGAGCAGAAGTTCGGCGATCTGGCCGGCCAGCTCCGCTTCACCGGCGAGCAGACCGCAGCGCTGGCCGAGACCACCCGCCAGCTGCGCCAGGCGCTGTCGAGCACCAAGGCCAGGGGCCAGTGGGGCGAGCGCATGGCCGACGACGTCTTGCGACTGGCCGGCATGATCGACGGGGTCAATTACCGCAAGCAGCGGGGCATCGACGGGGGAGGCGTTCCCGACTTCACCTTCCTGCTCCCCGCCGGCCAGGTCTGCTACATGGACGTGAAGTTCCCCCTCGACAACTACCTCCGTTTCGTCGAGGCCGACGTCGACCTCGACCGTCAGCGTCACAAGAAGGCGTTTCTCCGGGATGTGCGCCAGCGGGTGGCCGAGCTGGCCGAGCGGGACTATGCCGCGGGCGAGGACGCCGTCGACGTCGTGTTGCTCTTCATCCCCAACGAACAGCTGTCGTGCTTCATCCAGGAGCACGACGCCGGGGTGCTCGACGAGGCCATCCGCCGCAACATCGTGCTGTGCTCGCCCCTGACGCTGTTCGCGGTGCTGGCCGTCATACGCCAGGCGGCCGACAACTTCGTCCTGGAGCAAAGATCGAAGGAGGTGCTGGGGCTGCTGGGAGGCTTCAGCCGCCAATGGGGCGACTTCGTCGACCAGATGGACAAGCTCGGCCGCCGCCTCGACGGGGCCCAGCGCGACTACGAGTCGCTGGTAGGCACCCGACGCCGCCAGTTGGAGTGCCACCTCGACCGCATCGACGAGCTGCGCCTGCGCCGGGGCCCCCCCGTCGACGGTGCCCTGGCGGCTGGGGACTGAGCCTCAGGGGACGAGCAGGATCTTCCCCCGGGTATGGCCCGTTTCCACCAGCTCGTGCACCCGAGCGGCCTCCTCGAGGGGGAACCGGGCCGACACCGTCACCTTGACCCGCCCGGTGTCGACCAGGGCGGCGATCTCGGACAACCGGGCGGCGGTGACCGATGCCGAGAAGTTGCTCAGCTCGACGCCCTCACGGGCCACCGGGGATCCGAAGGCGGCGATGGTGACCGCCCGGCCCCCGTCACGGAGCGCCGTCACGCAGCCCTCCCACGTCGGCCCGCCCACGCAGTCGTAGGCGGCGTCCACCTCGCCCGTCTCGGCCACCCAGTCACCGTGGTAGTCGAGCACCCGGTCGGCGCCCAGGTCGCGCAGGAACTCGTGGTTCGCCGGTTGGGCGGTAGCGGTGACGTGGGCGCCGCGCACCTTGGCCAGCTGCACCACGAAGGTGCCCACGCCACCCGCCGCTCCCGCCACCAGCACCCGATCACCGTCTCGGAGGTGCAGGTGGTCGTCGATGCCCTCGAGGGCGGTCACCGCGCCGATGGGCACCGCCGCGGCGTCGACCAGGTCGATCGCCGTCGGCGCGGGCGCCACCTTGCCCACGTCGGCCAGCACGTACTCGGCGTAGCCCCCGGAGGGGCTGCCGTACACGGCCTCGCCGATCGACAACGTCCCGTCGCCGTTGCCGATGGCTTCGACCGTGCCCGACATCTCGGCTCCGGGTACGTAGGGGAGCTCCCTCGACCCGAACAGCCCCTTCCGGGCCTTGGTGTCCCAGGGGCCCACGCCGGCGGCGGCGACCCGCACCAGCACCTGGCCGGGGCCCGGCGTCGGCGTGGGCAGCTCGGTGAGGTGCAGCACGGTCGGGTCGCCGAAGGCGGTAACGGTGATCGCTCTCATGGCCCCAGTCGAGCAGCCTGAGCGCCCGGGGGCAATCGTGGCGAGGTGGCGGGTGGTAGAACCGGCCGATGGAACAGCGCATGCTTGGTGATCTCTGCGTGCCCGCCATCGGCCTCGGGTGCATGGGTATGTCGGAGTTCTACGGGACGACCGACGACGCCCAGTCGATGGCCGTCATCCGCCGGGCCCTCGATCTCGGGTGCACCCTCCTCGACACCGCCGACATGTACGGGCCGTTCACCAATGAACGCCTGGTGGGCCAGGCCATCACCGGTCGCCGCCACGAGGTGGTGCTGGCCACCAAGTTCGGGAACGAGCGGCGGGAGGACGGTTCGTGGGTGGGCATCAACGGCACCCCCGAGTACGTCGAGGCGGCGTGTGACGCGTCGTTGCGCCGCCTCGGGGTCGACCACATCGACCTCTACTACCAGCACCGGGTCGACACCACCGTTCCGATCGAGGAGACCGTCGGCGCGATGGCAGAGCTCGTCGCCGCCGGCAAGGTGCGACACCTCGGCATGAGCGAGGCCGCGCCGGAGACCTTGCGCCGCGGGCACGCAACGCATCCGATCGCCGCCCTGCAGACCGAGCTCAGCCTCTGGACCCGCGATCCTGAGGACAACGGGGTGCTGGCGACCTGCCGGGAGCTCGGCGTCGGCTTCGTCGCCTACTCGCCGCTCGGTCGCGGCTTCCTCACCGGCCAGATCAGCTCGCCGGAGGACCTGGAGGAAGGCGACTTCCGTCGCCATCACCCGCGGTTCCAGGGGGAGAACTTCCAGCGCAACCTCGACCTCGTCGACAAGGTGCGCGAGCTCGCGTCCGAGAAGGGTTGTACGCCGGGACAGCTCGCGCTGGCGTGGCTGCTGGCGCAGGGCGAGGACATCGTCCCGATCCCCGGCACGAAGCGAGTCCGCTACCTCGAGGAGAACCTCGGCGCCCTCGATGTCGTCCTGATCGATGACGACCTACGACGTATCGACGAGGTCGCACCCGTCGGCGTCACCGCCGTCGACCGCTACGCAGACATGAGAACGGTGAATCACTTATTTCTGGGCTTTGCTA
>JBBWZS010000024.1:0-3593 GCA_039649175.1 Acidimicrobiaceae bacterium | reverse complement strand
GAATGGCGTGACTACAAGACCCAGGTGACGCCGTTCGAGATCGACCGCTACCTCGACCTGTGACCGCCGACTCGACTGCCTGAGCCATGGAACCTCTCCTCGTCCACCCCAACCCGGCACCGCCGGGGTTGACCAACGTCCTCGACCACATGGGCTATCCGTGGCTGGCCGCGGGCGGGGCTGCCGAGGCCACGCGTGTCGAGCCCCAGGACGGCTGGGCCGGCGCCATCGTGAGCGCCGAGGCCGACGGTGAGGGCGCCTTCGCCACCTGCCGCACCCTGCGCAAGCGCGACGTTCCCCTCAGCCCGTTGCTCCTCGTGGTCGCCGCCGCCCAGCTCGACGACCTCGAGCTGCGTGAGGACCTCTTCGACGACTTCTGCGTGGGCCCCGTCGACGGCCGTGAGCTGGAGGCCCGGGTCAAGCACCTGTTCTGGCGGACAGGCACCGGGACCCGGCCCGAGCTGATCGAGTACGGCCAGCTCATGCTCAACCTGGAGACCTACCAGGCGGCGATCGACGGGCGGCCCCTCGACCTGACCTTCATGGAGTACGAGCTGTTGAAGTTCCTCGCCACCCATCCCGGCAAGGTGTTCACCCGCGAGACCCTGTTGTCGCGGGTGTGGGGCTACGAGTACTACGGCGGGGCTCGCACCGTCGACGTGCACATCCGCCGCCTGCGGGCCAAGCTCACCGAGGAGCACGCCCACCTCATCCAGACGGTGCGCTCGGTCGGCTACCGCTTCGGCCAGTCGCGCTGGAGCCTGTAGGGCGCCTCGGCGCCCGGTCCTCAGCGGGGGATCGAGGTGTGCTTGAACTCGTTCAGCTCGGGCCAGGAGTCGACCAGGTCGAGGGCCCGCTCCACGGTGCTCACGGCCACGTCGGCGTCGCCGCGGGGGCGGTTCATCACCCGGACGAACACGGCGCGGTTGCCCACGATCACCGTGGGCACGCCGAACACGGCATGGTCGGCGACGACACGGTCGTGCTCCTTGCGGAAGGTCTCCCGCGGCGATCCCGTGGCCACCTCGGCCAGCACGGCGGCGGCATCGAGGCCGGCGCCGGTGAGCACCTGGCCGACCACGTCGGGGTCACGGAGGTCGAGGCCCCCGTCGTGGCGGGCGTCGAACAGGGCCCGGTGGGCCGTGGTCAGCTGGTCGGGGAAGTGGTCGCGCACGGCGATGCCGGCTTCCATGGCCAGCAGCCCGGGAACAGGCTCGGCCCGGTCCCAGACGTCGGGGTCACCCTCCTCCACGTGGGCCTGGTCGAGCGAGAAGGGCGCCCAGGAGACGTCCCAGTCGGCTCCGGCGGCCAGGCCGTCGAGCACGTGCTCCCAGAAGTTGCGGGCGAAGGGGCATCGGTAGTCCCAGGTGACGGCGAACTGTCGGCTCATGCGCAGTTCAACCGTCCGGATCGCAAAGCGATTCCTGGCCCATGGAATCGGCGGCCTGCCGCGGTGGTTGGACCACCTGATGACCTCACCTCACACCATCACCATCGAACCGGCGCCGGGACCCGTAACGGTCGCTTTCGCGGGCGAGACGGTCGCCGACAGCGAGCGTCCCCTCGTCCTGCGCGAAGCCGGATTGCCGCCGGTGTACTACTTCCCGCCCGACGACGTGCGCGCCGAGCTGCTCAGTCCCACCGATCTGCACACCCGCTGCCCGTTCAAGGGTGAAGCGTCGTACTGGACGGTGACGGTGGGCGACCAACGCGCCGACTGCGTGGTGTGGGGCTACCCCGAGCCGCTCCCCGGCGTCGAGGAGATCCGAGGACACCTGGCGTTCTTCGCCGACCGCGTCGAGGTGACCGAGTCATGAGCGCCACCATCGACGTCCGCCGGGCCGAAACCCGTCCCCACACCAAGATCGACTGGCTCGACAGCCGCCACAGCTTCAGCTTCGGCCGCCACTACGACCCGACCAACACCCATCACGGCCTGCTCCTCGTCTCCAACGACGACCGGGTCAGGGCCGGCACCGGGTTCAGCACCCACCCGCACCAGGACATGGAGATCATCACGTGGGTGCTCTCCGGGCGCCTCGAGCACAAGGACTCCGAGGGCAACAGCGGCGAGCTCTACCCCGGCCTGGCCCAGCGCATGAGCGCGGGGACGGGGATCTGGCACTCGGAGATGAACCCGTCGGGTGCCGAAGACGTCCACTTCGTGCAGATGTGGGTGCCGCCCGACACCGAACGGGTGACACCCGGGTACGAGCAGAAGGACATCAACACCGAGCTCGACAAGGGCGGCCTGCAGCCGGTCGCGTCGGGCAAGGGCCACGACTCGGCCATCTCGATCCGCCAGCGCGACGCCGTGCTGTGGGGGGGCCGCCTCAAGCCGGGTGAGCGGGTGGTGGTGCCCGACGGGCGCCATGTCCACCTGTTCGTCGCCGCCGGCGACATCGTGCTCGAGGGCGCGGGGCCGCTGGCCGAGGGCGACGCCGCCCGACTCCAGGGAGCTGATCTGGGGCTCACCGGTGGCGCCGGCGGGGCCGAGGTCCTGATCTGGGTGACCGACTGACCCTTCGGTGACGGCACCGCCATCGGCGCCATGGTCGTGGCCCGGAGCGCCGGCGTGCTGAAGTAGGACGGGTGCACACCGAGGAGTCGGCGCTGGAGAGGTTGGCGGCGGCCCTCGATGACGGCGGCGGCGAGGCCCGGGCCGGCCAGGTCGCCATGGCCCAGGCGGTGGGACGGGCGGTGCGTGACGAGCGACCGCTGGTGGTGCGGGCGGGGACGGGCACCGGCAAGACGTGGGCCTACCTGGTCGGCGCCCTCCTCGGAAGCGACGACTCCACGGTGGTCGTGGCCACCGCCACCAAGGCCCTGCAGGACCAGCTGGCGGGCAAGGACCTGCCGGCGGTGGCCGCCGCGGGGATCCGGCCCGGTCTGACCTGGGCCGTGCTCAAGGGCCGCAGCAACTATCTCTGCCGCCAGGCGGCGGTGGAGGTGGCCCGGGAGGACGACGCACCGAGCCTGGCCCTCGAGGGGGCGGGTCGGACCAGCCGCGTCGGGCAGGAGATCGCCGACCTCCTTGTCTGGGCCCAGGAAAGCGAGAGCGGCGACCGGGCCGAGTTGGACTTCGAACCCAGCCCGGCGGCGTGGTCGTCGGTGAGCGTGGGGTCCGACCAGTGCCCGGGCGCGACCGAATGCCCGAGTGGACAGACCTGCTTCGCCGAGGCGGCCTACGAGCGGGCCAGGGAAGCCGACGTGATCATCGTGAACCTCCATCTCCTCGGAGCCCATGTGGCCTCGGGTGGTTACGTCCTTCCCGATCACGACGTGCTCATCGTCGACGAGGCCCACGAGGCGCCCGATGTGATGGGCAGCGCCCTGGGCGTCACCCTCACCCCGGGGAGGGTGGCGGCGGTGGCGCGACTGGCCTCTGCGACCGGCCTGGTCGGCCACGGCGCCGCTCTCGACCGGGTGCTGTCGCCGTTGGTGGGGACCCGGCTGGCCGCCAACTCCGCCGGTGACGCCTCGGTGGCCGAGGCGCTGGGCGACCTGAGCCAGGAGGTGCGGCGCCAGCGGGGGGCACTCAGGGCTCTGGAGGCCGATCCCGCCCTGAAGGCGCGCCGCGAGCGGGCGGCCAA
>JBBWZS010000122.1:0-2837 GCA_039649175.1 Acidimicrobiaceae bacterium | reverse complement strand
GACCTCGCCTACATCACCATGGAGGTGGTCGACTCCGGCGACGCCCGGAGGTTCTACGGGTCGGTCCTCGGCTGGCGGTTCCGTCGCGGCCACGCCGAGGGCGGCTGGGACGTCGAGGACGTGGCGCCCATGGTCGGCATGATCGGCGGCGCCGGCACGGCCACCATCGTCCCCCTGTACCGGGTCGACGACGTCGCCGGCGCCGTGGACCGGGTCCGGGCGGCCGGGGGCACCGCCACCGACCCCGAGCGCCAGCCCTACGGCGTGACGTCGTCGTGCGTCGACGACCAGGGCACGCGCTTCTACCTGGGCGAGCTGTGATCCGGCTCCGGCACTGAGGGCGCCGCCGGTCGCCCTCGCCGGGACCGGGCCCACACCACCGCCAGCGCCACCAGGGCGGCCCCCATCACCGGTGCGTCGCCCAGCCGGGTGGCCGGCGTCTGGCCGTGGCGGCGGGTGACGGTCGCCTCGACCACCGCCGGGGTGCCCAAGCGGCTACGGCGACGGACCCGGCCCTGGGCGTCGACCACCGCGCTGAAGCCCGTGGGTGCGGCCTGGACCACGTCGCGACCCGACTCGATGGCCCGCAGGCGGGCGGCGGCCAGCTCCTGGGCCGGCACCTGCGAGGTGGTGTACGACGAGGCGTTGGTGGGCACCAGCAGCACCTCGGCGCCGGCGCGCACCGCCGTCCGGGCCCGGTCGGCGAAGAACACCTCGTAGGAGATCATCACGCCGAGGCGGCCGGCGGGCGTGGCCAGCACACCGGGCCCCCGGCCGGCAATGGCGTCGCGGGGCACCGCCGACAGGTCGGCCAGGTGGCCGATCACGCCCCGCAGCGGCACGTACTCGCCGAAGGGCACCCGGTGGACCTTCTCGTAGCGGGCGACGACGGCGCCGTCGGGCGCCCAGGCCACCGCCGCGTTGCGGAAGTGGTCAGCCCCGGCATCGGTGACCACCCCGGCCACCGTCGTGGCCCCGAGGGTCCGGGCCACGTCGGCCATGGACGCCTCCTGCGCCGACCCCGCCAGCGGGCCGTCGACGCTCACGACGTTCTCCGGGAACACCACCACGTCGACGGGACGGGCCACGCCCGCAGCGGCGGCCAGGTGGGCGTCGAGGGCGACCTGGGGATCGACGTAGATGGCCCGCAGGCCGCGCGCGCCGCCTCCCTGGACGGCGGCGACCCGCAAGGGCGCCCCCGGCACCACTGAGCCCGAGGGGGACACGGCACCGGCGAAGGCCACCGCCGCCACCCCGGCGATGGCGGCTACGGGCCCGAGCACCGCCGGCCAGCGAGCCCGACGCCAGGGAGACCGGGAGCCGGCGAACCATTCGACGAGGCCGGCCAGCGCCGTGCCCAGTGCCCCCACCAGGGCGACGAGCAGGAGGTCACCGCCCAGGCGGGCGGCGGGGGCGAAGGGCCCACCCGCCTGTCCCAGGGCGATGCCGGCCAGGGGCAGGCCCCCGAAGGGCCAGCGCCCGCCCACCGCGCTGGCGGCGACCAGGGCGACCGGGAAGGCGATGCGCCGGCCCCTGCCGCCGGGCACCGCCACCATGGCCAGTCCCACCAGGGCGGCTTCGAGAAGGGTGGTGACGACGTAGCCGGGCGCCGAGAACTGGATCATCCACCACAGTCCCGGCCCGTAGAGCCCCAGACCGGCGGCACCGCCGGCCAGGAGGCGGCGTGACCAGCGGCGGTTGGCCACGGTGAGGGCGAGTCCGCCGGCACCCACCGGGGCCAGCGGCCACCACCCCCACGGCGGCAGGCTGGCGGCCACGGCGACGCCGGAGGCCAGCCCGGCGGCCACGGCCAGGGCCGCCCCCTGAGCGGGGTGCAGGGCCGGAGCGGCCCCCTCTCTCGCCCCGGTCACCTCCACACTCAACCGCCCGGGCGGGGGTGGGCGCCAACCACCGCCTCACCGTCCCTGATCGCCATAGCACCCGGACCTCTGCTAGTCCTGGTAGGGCCATGGAGGCGACCACGATCATCACGGAAGGCAAGCCGCCGTTCCGCCTCGGCGACCCCATGCCGCCCGAGTACCGGGCCGACCCCTACCCCCTCTACGACTGGATCCGCGAGAACGAGCCCGTCCACCGGGCCGCCGACGGCAACTGGGTGCTGGTCCGCTACGCCGACGCCAGCGCCGTGCTCCGTGATCCCCGCTTCTCCAACAACCCGGAGTGGTTGGGTCCCGACGCCGTCAACGCCAGCTCGGTGCGGGTGCCGGGCTCCCGGGTGATGATGTTCCTCGACCCGCCCGATCACACCCGCCTGCGATCGTTGGTGAGCAAGGCCTTCACCCCCAAGGTGGTCGACGGGTTGCGCCCCCGCATCCAGTCCATCGTCGACGAATCGCTCGACGCGGTGGCCGACCGGGGCGAGATGGACGTGCTCGCCGATCTGGCCTACCCGCTGCCCACCACCGTGATCTGCGAGCTGCTGGGCATCCCCCTCGCCGACCGGGAGCTGTTCAAGGACTGGTCGGCCGACGCCTCCCGGCTCCTCGACGGCTACGTCGACGCCGACGCCCAGGTCCGGGGCATGGCCGCCACCATGCACTTGGCCCAGTACTTCACCGACCTCATCGACGAGCGGCGGGCCAGCCCGAGAGACGACCTCCTCACCGCCATGATCGCCGCCGAGGAGGACGGCACCAAGCTCACCCATGAGGAGCTGTTGACCACCGCCACCCTGTTGTTGCTGGCCGGTTTCGAGACCACCATGAACCTGGTGGGCAACGGCATGTTCATGCTCCTGCGCCACCCCGACCAGCTCGTCCGTCTGCGCGACGACCCCTCCCTCGACCGCACCGCCATCGAGGAGCTGCTGCGCTTCG
>JBBWZS010000117.1:0-7194 GCA_039649175.1 Acidimicrobiaceae bacterium | reverse complement strand
CCAGGCGGTAGAGCCCGCTGAGCCAGTCGCAGAACCGCCCGAAGGCAGCGGCCTGGTCGGCCCCGCAGGTGGCCCGGATCTCCTCGGTCATGGCCTGGCGGCCGTGGCGGACGCGGATCTCGGTGCCGTCGGCGAAGCAGGCCCGGTACATGGGGTCGACCGGCAACAAGGTGAGATGGTCGGCCATGTCGGCGCCGGCGGCTCTGATGGCGTCGGCGATGAGGCCCGTCATGGTGAGCACGCTGGGCCCGGTGTCGAAGCTGTACCCCTGCTCCTGCCACAGGCCGGCCCGCCCGCCGGGCACGCCGGCCCGCTCGAGCACCACGACCTCGTGGCCCCGTCCGACCAGCTGGCAGGCAGCCGACAGCCCGCCCAGCCCCGCCCCGACCACGACCACCCTCACCGCGGCAGGCTCACAGGGCTCCGGCCACCGGTGCGTCCGGCACTTCCCGAGCCGTCGGGCGCCGGGTGGCCCGGATGCGCCCCCAGACGTCGGTGCCGACGGCGGAGTACACCAGCCCGCCGCCGAGGGCGAGGGCGCCACCGGCGGCGTCGAGCGCGTAGTGGTTGGCGGTGATCACGATGGCGCACAGGGTGATCAGCGGGTAGAGGGCCATGAGGACCTTTGCCCAGTTCCGCCGCAGCGCAGGGACCACGGCGCACGCGCACCACAGCGACCAGGCGAAGTGGAGGCTGGGCATGGCCGCGAACTGGTTGGAGATCCGGTTCATGGCCCCCGAGTCGAACGACCACAGGCTGCCATAGGCCTTGAGGCTGTCGACGAAGCCGTAGGCAGGCGGGAGCAGGCGGGGCGGCATCAGCGGGTAGAGGGCGAACCCGATGAGGGCCAAGGCGGTGGTGGCGGCCAGCGCCGTGCGCCAGCGCCGGTAGCGGGTGGGGAACCGTCGGAACAACAACACCAGCACGGCGATGGTGACGATGAAGTGGAACGTCCCGTAGAAGACGTTCCAGAACTCCATCAACAGATCGGCCCGGAGGAAGGCGTGCTGGATGACCCGCTCGTGGTAGAGCCCGGTGAGCTCCTCGAGGTGGATCACCCGCCGGGCGTTGCGGAAGGCCAGGGTCTTCGAGACCGAGGCCGAGCCCTGGGTGTTGCGGATGAAGCTGTACACCGCGTAGAAGAGGGTGGCGGCGACCAGTTCCTTCCACCAGCGCAGGCGCGGGTAGGGCACCGCCGAGTCAACGGGAGGCCCGTCGAGGGGCTCGCCGGCCAGGGCCTCGGCGGGCAGGGCGGCGGCGGCCTCGGTCATAACCGGGCCCTCACTCGGCCAAGGCTACGACCCGGGCGGGGCGCGACCACATGGCGAAGGCCGGCGCTCCGAGCAGGCTGACCACCAGATTGATGCCGTAGAGGAGGAGCCCCAGGGCGGTGGCCTTGGCTGCGCCCACCCCCAGGGGGCCCAGCAGAAGCACCAGGGCGCCCTCACGCAGGCCGAGGCCGCCCACGGAGATGGGCAGCACCTGGGCGATGGCCACGACCGGGATGAAGGCCAGCAGCGGCAGCCAGCCGACGCTGATGCCCAGGGCCCGGGACGCGGCGAAGGCGGTGGTGATCACCGCCAGTTGGTACACCAACGACGTGAGCAGCACGGTGGCGGCGGCGCCAGGTCGGCGACGGATCCGGTCGATGCCAAGGTGGACGGCCCCCACGAAGCGGAACCAGCTGGCATGACCGGCCAGGCGGCCACCGAGTCGGGTGCTGGCCGTCGCCGCCAGGATGGCGGCCAGGCTGACGAGGCTGGCCACCGACAGGGCCAGGGCGACCTTGCTGGCCGCGCCCAGATGCAGGAGCGACGGCTGCAGGGCAAGGGCGACGAGGCTGATCATGGGCAGGACGACGAAACCGGTGAGGCGCTCCAGGACGACGGACGCGAACGATGACGGCGCGTCGCCGTTGTCGGACGAGAGTCGCACGACACGCAGGACGTCGCCGCCGATGGTCGACGGGAGGAAGTTGGCCACGAACAGACCGGCAAGGGTATGCGAGGCCAGGGCGGGCACGGGAGCGGGCAGGTCGATACCGATCAGCACCCGTTGCCACCGCAGCACCGACAGGGCCACCACGACGAGCCACACGCCAAGGCCGGCCAACAGCCACGGCACGGTCGAGGCCTGGCCGTCAGGGAGCAGCGACGAAAGATGGACGCGCGTCAACAAGAAGGCCAGCATCGCTGCGCTCACCGTGATTCGCAGCGCCATGACCCACGCCCGCCGGTGGTTGTTCGGTCCCTCGTTCAGGCCATCCAGCCTACGCGGTGGCGACCAGGTAGGAGCGTTTGGGCCCGTAAGCTGTGGGCCTCACGGGCATCCTCGCCCGCCGCTCGCCGGGAGATGCCGCCATGATCGATGACACCGTCGCCCAGCGTGTGCTGGGGACGGCTCTGCGCACCGGCGGCGACTTCGCCGAGATCTTCGTCGAGGATCGCCGCTCGTCGTCCGCCCACTTCGACGACGGACGCGTCGAACAGCTCAGCTCCGGCCGCGACCGCGGGGCCGGCATCCGCGTCGTGCGGGGAGACACCACCGGGTTCGCCCACACGTCCGACCTCACCGAGACGGGGCTGGCGGCAGCCGCCGAGGCGGCGGGCGCAGCGGCGCGAGGAGGCGGCGGCGGTGTGCGGGAGATCGCCCTCACCCGCCGCGACGAGCCCCGACCCGCCGGTGTCGAGATCCTCCCCCAGGACGTCCCCAAAGCGGCCAAGGTCGAGCTCCTCCAGACGGCCGACGACGCCGCCCGCTCCGAGGGCGGAGCCGTGCGTCAGGTCTCGGTGTCCTACGCCGACGGCCGCCGCCAGATCCTGGTGGCCAACAGCGACGGTCTCGTCGCCACCGACGACCAGGTGCGGACACGCTTCATGGTGCAGGCAGTGGCCGCCGGTGACACCGGCATGCAGACGGGCTACGAGGGCCCCGGCGCCACCGTCGGCTTCGAGATGTACGACGACGTGGACGTGGCTGAGGTCGCCCGCACTGCCGCCCGCCGGGCCCTCGCCATGCTCAAGGCCCGGCCCGCCCCCACCGGCACCCTGCCCGTGGTGCTGCGCCGGGGGGCAGGCGGCGTGCTGTTCCACGAGGCCTGCGGGCACGGCCTGGAGGCCGACCTGGTGGGCAAGGACGCCTCGGTGTTCCGGGGCAAGGTGGGCGAGATGGTGGCCAGCCCCCTCGTCACCCTGGTCGACGACGGCACCTACGGCCGGGAGTGGGGCACCTACGCCATCGACGACGAGGGACACGAGGCGCAGCGCAACACCCTGATCTCCGAAGGCGCCCTCACCGATTACATGTGGGACTTCCTCCGGGCCCGAAAGGAAGGCCGGGACTCGTCGGGCAACGGCCGGCGCCAGAGCTACCAGCACCTGCCCATGGTGCGGATGACCAACACCTATGTCCTGGCCGGCGACGACGACCCCGACGAGATCATCCGCCAGACCCCCCACGGGATCTACTGCGTGCAACTCGGCGGCGGGCAGGTGAACACCGCCACCGGCGACTTCGTGTTCGGCATGACAGAGGCCTACATGATCGAAGACGGTGAGATCACCGACCCGGTGAAGGCGGCCAACCTCATCGGCAACGGGCCCGAGGTGCTCCAGGCCATCGACGCCGTGGGCAACGACTTCGACACCTGGGCCGGCACCTGCGGCAAGGACGGCCAGGGCGTCCCCGTCTCCGCCGGCCAGCCCACCCTGCGCGTGTCGGCCATGACCGTCGGCGGCACCGCTCGATGACAGCGGGCACCCGGGCCCTTCGGGCCGCGCCCGCTGTTGCCGGTGGGGGCCCCCGCCCCACCGGCCCCATCGTGAGCCTGGATGGCGTACATGACTGAACTGCTGGCGCTGGTGGAGCGGGTGGCGGGATGGGCCGGGCACGGGGAGGCGGTCGAGGCCTACGTGGCCCGGTCCCATCACGCCGAGGTCAGGGCCTTCGAGGGTGAGATCGAGTCGTTGTCGTCGGCCGACACCGAGGGCATCGGCATCCGGGTGATCGCCGGTGGCCGCCAGGGCTTCGCCTACGCCGCTTCCCTCGACGAGGCCATCGTGGCCGAGACGCTGGCCGAGGCGCGCGACAACGCCACCTTCGGCACCGTCGACGAGTTCGCCGGCCTGGCCCTCCCCGACGGTGTCGAGCCCGCTGACATCGACCTGTGGCAGCACGAGCTGGCGGAGTTCCCCACCGACGCCAAGGTGGCGCTGGCTCTCGAGGTCGAGCGGGCGACCAGGGCATCCGACACCCGCATCAGGGGCGTGGAGACAGCGGGCTACGACGACGTCAGCTCGGAGGCGGCAGTCGCCTCCAGCGAGGGCGTGCGGGCTTCCACCCGGCGAACCGTGTGCTCGGTCTACGTCGATGCCATGGCCACCGACGGCACCCAGACCCAGACGGGGTACGGCTACTCGGTCGCCCGTCGCCCCGGTGATCTCGACGTGGCCAAGGCGGCCGCCGACGCCACCCACCGCTCGACCCGCCTCCTCGGGGCCCGCAAGCCCCCATCGGGTCGCCTCACTGTCTTCTTCGACCCGATGGTGACGGCCTCGCTGCTCGGGTTGCTCGCCCGGGCCCTGTCGGGCGAGGCGGTGCTGAAGGGCCGGTCGATGTTCGCCGACCGCCAAGGCGAATCGGTGGGCGCCTCCGCCCTCACCCTGGTCGACGACCCCACCAACCCCCTGGCCTACGGGGCCGGGCGCTACGACGCCGAAGGCCTGGCCACCCGGCGCAACCTGCTCCTCGACGGCGGCGTGGTGGCGGGGTTCCTGCACAACAGCTACACGGGCCGGCGCTCGGGCACGGCGTCGACGGGATCGGCCGTGCGAGGTGGGTTCAAGGGCACGCCTGGCGTGGGCAGCCGGGCCCTCACCCTCACCCCCGGCGACCAGAGCCAGGAGCAGTTGCTGGCCCGGTTCGGCGAGGGCCTGCTCGTGCAGTCGGTGACGGGTATGCACTCGGGGTCGAGCCCGGTGAGCGGTGACTTCTCGGTGGGCATCGAGGGGCTCATGGTGCGGGACGGCTCGGCGGCCGAGCCGGTGCGCGAAGCCACCGTCGCCTCCACGCTCCAGCGCATGCTCCACGACGTCGCCGCGGTGGGGGGCGACCTCGAGTGGCTCCCGGGTTCGGCCGCGGGAGTCACCCTCGTGGTGGGCGACATGTCCCTCAGCGGCTCGTAGTCGGGCCGGCGACCGCCGCATCGGGGGCGGCCTCGTCGGGGGCGGACTCGCCGGGATTGGCCGAGTCGCCGGCGCCGGGTGGCCCGGCGGTGACGGCCAGCGACACCGAGCCGTGGGCCACGGCATAGGCCACCTTGTTGGCCTCGGCGGCGGTCACCGCCACCGTGGCCGACTCGCTGCCCACGTCGACCACCACCGCGGCCCGGGCCACGGCGAAGGTGGGGTCACCCGAACCTGCGGACTGCGGGTCGAAGGTGGCCAGGACGTCGACCACGTCACCCTTGTGCAGCGGGGGGCTGGCCGCCCCGGTGGGTACGCCCACGGCGCGAGCACCCGGCGGGAGCACGGCGGCCAGGCCCTTCAACCCCCACGGCGCCAGCTGGTCGCGCACCACGGCCTGGCCCCGGAAGAGGGGCACGATCGTGGTCCGGCCCACGACCTCGTCGACTGAGCTCACCGCCCCTTCGGGGACGAAGGCGGCGGGCATCGACCGGGCGGACACATCAGAGGCGCGCACCGTCGTGCCGGCAGCCACCGGGCTCGTCACCACCGCCGCCCGGCGCACCGAGCCGTAGCGGTCGGCCTCGGCCCGGGCCCGGCCCATGGTGCGACCGACGACGACGGCTGTCACCAGGGCGAGAAGGGCGACGACGGCCCAGAACGACAAGGGGGAACGCGACAAGCGGCGCAGGCGCACGAGGACTCCTCGGTGTGAACGGTCTGCCGAGGGGGAAGCGCCGGGCCGTGCCGCCAGAGGCGGGCGGCGACGGCCGAGAGCCTAGGTTGGCGCCGGCTCCGGGTCCAGGGGGGGCAGCGAGCCGGGGTCGGCGGCGGGGCCACAGGCGCACGACCGGTCGGCGGGCACCGAGGGGACCGCCCGCACCAGCAGCCGCTGGACCCGCTCGACGTTGGCGGCCAGCATGGCGAACACGGCGTCCATGGTGACCGCGGCGCCGCCCTCCACACCTTCCAGGCCGGCGTCGTAGTCGGTCACCAGGGCGATCCCGGCGTAGCACATGCCCAGCTCGCGCGCCAGCACCGCTTCGGGGTACTGGGTCATGTTCACCACGTCCCAGCCGGCCGATGCGAACCACCTCGACTCCGCCCTGGTCGAGAACCGGGGCCCGGCGATGACGACGACCGTCCCCCGGGGATGGGCCACGATGCCCTCGACGGTGGCCGCCGCGGTGGCCGCGGCGCGCAGTTCCGGGCAGTACGGGTCGGCGAAGGACACGTGGTTGGGGACGGGCCCGTCGAAGAAGGTGTCGATGCGATTACGGGTGCGATCGACGAGCTGGTCGCACACCACGAACTCGCCCGGCTTGATCTCGGGCCGCAGTGAGCCGACCGAGCAGGGGGCCAGCACCCGTCGTACCCCGAGGGATCGCAGCGCCCACAGGTTGGCGCGGTAGTTCACCCGGTGGGCGGGCAGCTCGTGGTGGAGGCCGTGGCGGGCCAGGAAGGCCACCCGGCGGCCGCCGACCTCGCCCACCGCCACGGGGGCCGAGGGCGGGCCGTAGGGGGTCTGGACCGCCACCTCGGTGAGGTCGTCGGCGAAGCGGTAGAACCCGGTGCCGCCGAACACCCCGATCTCGGCCCCGCCCCCGCCTCCGCCCTCGGCCACCTGGATCGGGTTCAGGCGGGTGAGGTGGCCGCTCTGGCCTTCTCGGTGCCGCCCGACTTGTCGGAGCCACCGGACTTCGACGAAGACGTCGACGAGGACGAGGACGAGGAGGAATCGGACTTCGAGGACGAGGTGGTGTCCGATTTCGAGGAGCTGTCCGACGACGAGGAGGAGCCGCTGTCGCCCGACGACCCGTTCTTGGCCGATGCGCCGTCCTTGGCTGCCACCTTGTCCTTGTCGCGATCCTTGGCCTTCTCCTGGTCCTTGTCCCGCTTGGTGGCGGCCGGGCGGCTGTCGGTGCGGTAGAAGCCGCTGCCCTTGAAGGAGATGCCGATCGAGCCGAACACCTTGCGAAGGGGACCGCCGCACGCCGGGCAGACGGTGAGG
>JBBWZS010000098.1:0-23780 GCA_039649175.1 Acidimicrobiaceae bacterium | reverse complement strand
CAGCGCCGCGCCGACGGCCACGACCGTGGCCGCCGCGGCAAAGAGGGCGGCGGCGACGAAGGAGCGACGAAACGCCCTGGTGATGGTGGCCTCGACGGCGCCGGTGACCCTGTCGCGGGTGTGGATGACCGCCGGCCCGCTGCCGGCGTGCCGGTCGAACGGTGCCGCCAGGTCGGGGACCTCCCCTCTTGGCGCACCCCCGACCAGGTTCTTCATGTCGAGAGCCAGCGGCACCTTCACCTGGAGGGCGAGCGGGGCGTCGAGCACGGCGGCGGCGGCAGCGGCAGTGGCGTCATGGGTGGCGGTGACCAGGTCTCCGGCCAGCAGCGGCGACACGACGACCAGGCCCAGAACGAAGCCCACGTGCTTGGCGCCGATCACCAGGTTGCCCGAACGGCGCATGCCCCCCGCATCGGGAAGGGCGCGCCGGTCGAGCACGGTGTTGACCAGGCCGAAGCCACACCCGCACAGCCCGAGGGCGACGACCGCGTACCCCGCGTCGGTGGCGGGCAACCAGGCCAGGCCCAGCAGCCCGGCGGACAGCAGCCACCCTCCCGCCAGGGCGCCGAACCAGGGCGGCAGCGCCCGCCCGAGAGGCCCGACGGCGATGGTGCCCACGGCCAGCATGCTCACCACCAACGCGCTCTGCAGCGGGCTGTAGCCCCAGACGACGATGAACAGGAGCACGGAGAGGAAGAGGGCCCCCACCAGGGATGCGAACAGCAGCACGAACCCCACGTCGGCCAGTCCGGCCCGCAGCTCGACCGGTCCGACTTCATCATCGGCGCCCCAGCCACGGTGGCGGAGACAGACCACCAGGGCCAGGGCCGCGATCGGGGCTTGCACCCAGAAGATGGCCCGCCAGCTGAACGCCTGCGTGAGCACACCCCCGAGGGCGGGGCCTACCGCCACCCCGGCGGCGCCCGCGTACCCCCACACCGACCGGGCCCGACGCCCCGACCCGGTGAGGCCGACCAGCAACGGCAACGACCCGACCAGCAGGCACGCCGCCCCCATCCCCTGGGTACTGCGGGCGGCCACGAGGACGCCGAAGGAGGGGGCCACCCCGCACACCACCGACGAGGCGGCGAACACGGCCGATCCGAACGCCGTGAGCCGTGCCGGTCGCACCCGCAACGCCAGCAGCACGGCGGCCACGGCGACGACGGCCACGTTGTAGCTGGTGATCACCCACGACACCTGAACGAGGGAGACGCCGAAGGTGGCGTAGAGGGCGGGAAGGGCGAGCACGACCACCGACGCATCGGCGAAGGCCAGCCCCACCGACACGGCGATGAGCACCACGTAGGCGGCGCCGCCCGCCGGCGGTTCCCCAGCCACATCTGCGAGGCGCGGATCGGATGGCGCGGCGACGGGGTCGCTCATCGCAGCATCATGAACGACGACGAGCCTCGTCGCCGGCCAGCTCCGGCTCGAGGCCGTCGAGGACCTCGACGGGCGCGAGCCCGCGGTCGACCCGCCAGATGCTGAAGGCGGCGGCCGACGCCGCCAGCCAGGCCACGCCCAGCACGAAGCCACCCACCACATCGGTGATGAAGTGCACTCCCAGGGCCAGGCGGGAGAAGCCGATGGCTGCCACCAGCGCGACGGCGACGGCCACCACCGCCCCCCGCCGGCGGCGGGCGACGTAGGGAAGGAACACCAGGAGCAGGGCCCCGTAGACCACCGTGGCCCCCATGGC
Organism: Acidimicrobiaceae bacterium; assembly: GCA_039649175.1. GTDB lineage: Bacteria > Actinomycetota > Acidimicrobiia > Acidimicrobiales > AC-14 > DATAQC01. Next base: position 22,078 of record JBBWZS010000098.1, on the reverse strand, counting down.
ATGGCCCGACGGGAAGCTGGCGCCCGACGCGGTGGCCACCGGGTCCACCAGCGAGGGGCGGGACCGGTCGACAGCGAGCTTGACGGCCGTGTCGAGTAGCCCGCCCACGACCGTGGTGACGACCAGGAACAGCGCCAACCGCCGCTGGTGGCGCCACAACAGCCACAGCCCGCACACCGGCACGACCACGTAGAACCACACCGGCGACCCCAGCGCGGTCAGCACCCTGAGGGCTCGCACCGCCCCCGGTGAATGCGTGACCCAGCCGTGCAGACCGCGGGCGGCCGACGTGTCGGTGCTCACCAGCCAGCCGTTGCGCACGACCTGCTCGATCAGCACGCCGAAGGGGATGGCCACCAACAAGAAGGCGGCGGCGAACAGGGTGAGGCGCAGGCCGTAACGCTCCTCCGGGTCGAGGCGCCGCCGCCACGCCGCCCTGAGGTCGTTCACTGGCCCGGGACGTAGACCAGCAGGGGCTCGTCGGTCTTGGCGATGGTGAACTCCTCGGGACCGTCGAAGGTCTCACCGTCACGGGCCAGGCGCAGCTCGCCTTCGAGAGACTTGACGTGGACCTCGCGGGTGTAACGCTGCTCGTAGGCGCCGCACGCCGCCAACCGGCCGGTGAGCACCGAGGCCAGGAGGCGGGCGCGGGACCAGGGGTGGCTGCCGTCGACGATGCGGATGTCGAGCTGACCGTCGTCGAGGCACGGTCGCCAGCTGGGGGCGAAGCCGGGCGGGTCGTAGCGGCAGTTGCCGATGAAGACCATCCACACGCTTCTCCGTTCGCCGTCGATCTCCACCTCGACGGGAGTGGCGCCCCGCAACACCGTCCAGAGCGAGACCGCGACCGCCGGCCACTTGCCGATCTTGTGCTCGAGCTTCTCCCGGGCGTCCACCAACTCCACATAGCTGCCGATGCTGGCGGTGTTGACGAAGCCATGGCCGTCGATGATCGCCCGGTCGACCGCCACCGCCTGCCCCTCGCTCACCGCTCGGGCGGCGTCGGCCACCGACTTCACCCCCAGGGCGATGGCGAAGTGGTTGAGCGTCCCCGCCGGCACCACCAGCAAGGGGACGCGGTGCTCGGCGGCGACCTCGGCGGCGGCGTTGATCGAGCCGTCCCCGCCGGCCACGCCGATGGCACAGCCGCGCTGGGCGGCGGACGACAAGGCGTCGGGCAGGTCGTCGCCCTCGGCCAGCTCGACGACCTCGGCGTCGGGGAGCGCCTGGCGCAGCTCGTCAGCCACCTGGGCGCTCGACCCGGCGGAGGGGTTGACCACGATCACCAGCCCGGCGCCGTTCGGTGTGGGCTTCACCTCCCGGCGCTCGAGCACGGCCCCGGCGGTGGCCGGCTCGTGGGGAGCCACCGGCCACAGGCGGCGGGTGACCAGGCCGGAGCCGACGCCCACCATGGCGCCGCCGACGACATCAGACGGGTGGTGCACCCCGGCATGGATCCGCGAGTAGCCCACCGCAGAGGCGAGGATGCCGAGGGGCCCGGCCAGGGCCGGGACCTCCTGGGCGGCCCCGGTGGCGAAGGCGAAGGCACTGGCGGCGTGGCCCGACGGGAAGGAGCTCCCCGTGGTGGACGGGAACGCCGGATGGCGGCTGAGCCATCCGGCCGCGGCCGGGCGGCGGCGGCCGGCGGCCCGCTTCAGGGGGCCGTTGGCCAACGCCGAGGCGATGCCCACCGCGAACAGCCCCCGCAGGGCGGCGCGCCGGCGGAAGCGGTCGCCCGTGACGCCCAGGGCGGCGGCGATCGCCACCCACAGCATCGACTTGTCGGCGGCTCGGCTGAGCCACAGCAGGGCCGTGCCCGAGCTCGGCGTCTGGACCGGGGCCCGCCGGTGGAAGGCAACGTCGAACCGGGAGAGGGCCCTCAATGGGACCCCACCCGGCGGAAGCGGGCCTCGGCGAAGGAGTACAGGCCGTAGGCGGCCAGGCCGGCGGCGACGATCACCAGCAGCGCCGGCCCGTAGGAGCGCCCCGCCAGCCTCTTCAGGGCGCCGTCGATGCCCACGGCCTGATTGGGGTCGTGCTGGCGGGCGGCGGCGATGAGGAACACCCCGCACATGGTGAACACCACCATGCGGGCCACCATGCCGACGGTGCCGAAGCCGAGGATCCAGCGGCGTTCCTCCCGGCTCATCTCGCCCGACTTGAGGCGCTTCTTGAACGCCCGCGACAGCCCCCGCCACCCGACGTAGAGACCCCCGGCGATGACCACCAGCCCCGCCCCCGCCACCAGCCAGGTGCCCCCGGGCCATTTGAGGACACGCCCGGTCCAGTCGGATTGGGGGTTGTCGGAGGCCGACTTGCCCTTCGACGACACCAGCAGCTTGACGGCGCTGAGGAAGAAGGCGGAGTAGAGCACGCCTCGGGCCGCGCAGCCCAGCCGCTTCAGCTTGGCCTTGGACGAGCCCCGGTCCTCGCGTGGGCCGACGATGGCCTCCACGAAGCGCCACAGGGCGTACCCGCCCAGGCCCACGGCCAGCACCAGGAGCAGGATCCGGCCCAGTGGCTGGCGGACGACGGCCTGCATGGCGCCCTGCTTGTCGGCCCGCTCGTCGCCGTGGCCCCTGGCCACCTGGACGGCCAGACCGGCCACGACCAGGTAGAGGACGCCGCGCGCCGCCAGGCCACCCCGGGCCAGGCCCTCGAGCCAGTCGCTGCGCGACGCCCGCTCCAGCACATCCTGGGACTGCTCCTTGACGGGAGTCACGACGAGCCGGTCTTCATGGTCGTGGTGTCCCCGAGGGCGAGGACCCACAAACGGCTACCCCACCCAGCGCCCGCCGGGGTGCGTCGGTACGCTGAGGCCTCACCACCCACCCAGCCCCGAGGAGAGACCATGGCGAACCCGGTGAACCACTTTGAGGTACTCGGCCAGGATGGGGCCGCCCTGCAGGAGTTTTACGGTTCGTTGTTCGACTGGACCATCGACGCGACCAACCCGATGAGCTACGGCATCGTGGCGCCGAGCGAGGGCGGCATCGGTGGCGGCGTCGCCGCCAGCCAGGACGGGTCGAGCATGGTGACCTTCTACGTGCAGGTCGACGATCTCCAGGCCGCACTGGACAAGGCCGAGTCGCTGGGGGGCACGACGGTGATGCCGCCCGTCACCGTGCCCGGTGGACCGAGCATCGCCCAGTTCTCCGATCCTGCCGGCAACGTCATCGGACTGGCCCTGGGCATGTAGGCCGAACTGACGGGGGCCGGCCTGGCCGGGGCCGGCCTGGCCGGGGCCGGTCTGGCCGGGCTCAGGCCGATGGGCCCTGCTCGAGGACGGTCACGGCGTTGGTGGTGGCGATGCGGATCTTCGTCCAGGTCATGTTGTTGGTCGTGTCGGCCTCGCTGAACATGGCCTGGGGGTCGGCCCGGGCCCGCACCACGTAGTCGCCCGCCGGGAGGCCGCTGACGTCGATCCACTGCCAGGCCAGGTTCCACAGGTAGAAGTCGCCCCACCCGACCGACAGGCCCATGGTGACCGTCGTGGAGTCGGGCACGCCGCAGCTGCGGTAGACCGGCGACGTCGGCGCGCCGGCCAGGGTGGTGCGGAAGCCGGCGTTGTCGGAGAAGCAGAACCCGGTCTTGGCGCTGCGAGCCAGTTCGGTGTCGCTCGACACCGGCGTGATCGTGTAGCGCTCGAGATCTTTCACGTGCCAGTGGTTGTGACCGTCGCCGGCGTAGAACATCGACGCCGGCGTGCGCCGCCACGTCTTGGTGCGGTCGGCGTTGGCAACCCGCTGCCTGACGGTCATGGTCGGCACCGACGTCGAGGCACGGCGGCCCCGTAGCTCGAACGGCCCGGTGCCGACGTTGACGATCTCGGCGCTGAAGCGCAGGAGCCGCGGCCCGGTGGACGTGTCGATCTGGAAGTCCCGCAACGGCGCCATGGCCAGGTCGGGCAGGAGGGCAGGCCCCGTGGTGACGGCGGCGGCAGTGGCGGTTGCGGCAGTGGCGGTTGCGGCAGTGGACATCGCCGTCGCCGGCAACGACAGCCCGGCCGCCGCCACCGCCAGCACCAGGAAGAACCTGAGGCGCCTCATCACGGGATCCTTGGCCTCGACTCAGCCTTCGCCCAGAGCCTCGAGCCGGCGCCGCATCTCCTCGGGGGACACGTCCTCCACGTGGGTGGCGACGCTCCAGCGATGTCCGAACGGGTCTTCGAACTGGCCCGACCGGTCTCCGTAGAACTGGTCGTCGACCGGCCGCAGCACCGAGGCGCCGGCCGCCGTGGCCTTGTCGAACACGGCGTCGACGTCTTCGACGTAGACACTGAGGGTGACCGGCGTGCCCCCGACCGCCTTGGGCGACCGGACCCCCATCTCCGGGTTCTCGTCGGCCAGCATCACCACCGAATCGCCGATCTCCAGCTCGGCGTGGCCCACCCGCCCGTCGGGCATGGGCATGCGCACCCTCTCCGTGGCGCCGAAGACGGTGCCGTAGAACTCGATCGCCTCGCTGGCGCCGTCGACGGCCAGGTACGGGATGACCTGGGGGTACCCGTCGGGGATCGCCTTGACGTCTGCCATCTTCGACCTCCTCGTCTTCGGTCGTCCGCCCGGAGCCGGCTGCGGGTTCGTCCCGGGGAAACGAACATGTGTTCGACACGACGCTACCCCACCAGCGCTTCAGCGTCCAGGGCCCTCGAGAAATCCGGAATTCGGTATCAAGTCCGGCCCCCGACGGTCGATACCTACAAGGACGCAGAGGACGATCACCAAGGGGGCAGTCGATGGCCGGCACACAGACCACTAAGTCAGCAGCAGCCGGGCGCGCCGACGTGGCCCTGGCCGTCGGCCTGTCGGCCGCCTTCGTGGGGCTGGCGGTCACCGTCACTCCCCTGGTGTCGGCGGCCATCGTGGTCCCCGCCAGCGTCGCCGTGGGGTCGTGGCGAGCCCACACCCTGCCCCGACGCAGCCCTCACAGCCTGTCGACGCCAGTGTTCTCCCCCACCGCCGTGGTGCGTGCCCCCAAGGCGTCAGAGTCGGCTTCGGCCCCGCCCAGGAACATCACCAGCGCCGCCTGATCGCGCAGCCGGTGGCGACCGAGAGCTACGAGGCGTCGCCCTGCGACCCGGCCGTCGCCGGCCCGCCCACATCGGCCTGCTCGAGGGGTTCGACGTCGCCGGATGGGCCGGCGGTCTCGTCGTAGGCCTGGCCGGGACGGCGGCGGCCGGTGACGACCACGGCCATGGCGGCCACGAAGACCACCACGCTCGTCCAGTCGTTGATGCGCAGGCCCCAGAAGCGGTGGGCGGGGTCGATGCGCAGCCACTCGAACCAGAAGCGCCCGAAGGTGTAGGTGGCCACGTAGACGGCGAACAGGCGCCCGGGGCGCAGGCGGTGCCGGCGCTCGACGGCCAGCACGACGGCCACCACCAGCAGGCACCACAGGGACTCGTAGAGGAACGTGGGATGAAATGTGGAGTACCCGGCGTAGCCCTCGGGCCGGTTGGCGACATCGATGCGCAGCCCCCAGGGCAGTGAGGTCGGACGCCCGAACAGCTCCTGGTTGAACCAGTTCCCCCATCGCCCGATGGCCTGGGCCAGGGGGATGGCGGGGGCGACCACGTCGAGGAGCACACCGAGGTTCAGGTGACGGCGGTGGGCGACCCAGAGCCCGACACCGGCGCCGGCGGCCACCCCGCCCCAGATCCCGAGCCCGCCCTGCCAGATCTTGAAGGCGCCCAGCGGGTCGTCACGGTAGAGCTGGTTGTCGGTGATCACGTGGTAGAGCCGGGCCCCGACCAGCCCGGCGGGCACCGCCCACACCGCCAGGTCGGCGATGGTGCCCTCGACGCCTCCACGCGCCACCCACCTCCTGCCGGCCAGGGCCACGGCGGCGAAGACGCCGGCCAGGATGCACAGGGCGTAGGCCCGCAGCGGGAGCGGACCCAGGTTCACCACGCCGTGCGAGGGGCTGGGGATGGAGGCGAACACGGCAAGGGGGGGCATGGGAGAAGTCGGGCCACGGCCCGAACAGAGGCGCTGGTGAACGGTACCCTCGTGACAGGTGAGATCGGGATTCGGGCACGGCTGGCACGGAGCGCTGTGGCGCGACCCAGACCTGCTGACCGGCGCGAGCGTCGACCGGTCGATCATGCGCCGGGTCTGGAGCTTCGCCCGCCCCTACCGGGCCATGATCCTCGGCCTGCTGGCCACCATCGTCCTGGACTCGGTCGTCGGCATCCTGCCGCCCCTGGTGTTCCGCCGCATCATCGACAACCACGCCGTTCCCCGGCACTTGGCCGGCCTCAACGGGCTGGCCCTGCTGGCCCTGGGACTGGCCCTGCTCGACGCCGCCCTGGTGGTGGCCCAGCGTTGGTGGTCGGCCCGCATCGGCGAAGGGCTGATCTTCGACCTGCGCTCCACCCTCTACGACCACGTGCAGCGCATGCCGCTGGCCTTCTTCACCCGCACCCAGACCGGCGCCCTCATCAGCCGCATGAACAACGACGTCCTGGGGGCCCAGCAGGCGTTCACCGGCACCCTGGGCAGCGTGGTGCAGAACGCCGTGGTGGTCATCGTGACCCTGGCGGTCATGATCACCCTCGAGTGGCGCCTGACGCTCCTTGCCCTGGTCGTGGTGCCGGCGTTCATCATCCCCGCCAAGCGGGTGGGCCGGCGCATGCAGCAGCTCACCAAACGCTCCTTCGAGCTGTCGGCCGAGATGAACGCCAACATGGCCGAGCGCTTCAACGTGTCGGGGGCCCTGCTGGTGAAGCTGTTCGGCCACCCGAAGCGCGAGTCGGCCGACTTCGCCGACAAGGCCGCCAGTGTGCGCGACATCGGGGTGAAGACGGCGTTCTACGGGCGCATCTTCTTCGCCGCCCTCGGCCTGCTGGGCGCCACCGGCACGGTGGCCATCTACTGGCTGGGGGGCCGCATGGTGGCCCAGGGCGCCCTCTCCATCGGCACCCTCACCGCCCTGGCCGTGTACGTGGCCCGCCTGTACTCACCGCTGACCCTGCTCACCAACGCCCAGGTCGAGGTGATGACCGCCCTGGTGTCGTTCGAGCGGGTCTTCGAGGTGCTCGACGCCGTCAGCATCGTCGACGACGCCCCCGGGGCCTACGACCTGGTCGATCCCCAGGGCCGCATCGAGGTCGAAGACGTGTGGTTCCGCTACCCGGCGGCGTCGACGGTGTCCATCGCGTCCCTCGAGGCCGACGCCGGTGCGCCCCTGTCCGACGATCCCTCGGGCCTCATCCTGAGGGGCGTCTCCTTCACCGCCGAGGCCGGCCAGATGGTGGCTCTCGTCGGCCACACCGGGGCGGGCAAGACCACGCTGTGCCATCTCGTCCCCCGCCTCTACGACGTGACCTCGGGCGCCGTCCGCGTGGACGGCCACGACGTGCGCGACCTCACGGCCGAGAGCCTCCACGGCGCCATCGGGATGGTCACCCAGGACCCCCACCTGTTCCACGACACCATCGCCGTGAACCTCCGCTATGCCCGTCCCACGGCAACCGACGCCGAGCTGGTCGACGCCTGCCGGGCCGCCCGCATCCATGACCTCATCGCCGGCCTGCCCGACGGCTATGACACCGTCGTGGGCGAGCGGGGCCACCGCCTGTCGGGTGGGGAGAAGCAACGCCTGGCCCTGGCCAGGGTCCTGCTGAAGAGCCCGGCCATCGTGATCCTCGACGAGGCCACCGCCCACCTCGACTCCGAGACCGAGCTGCTCGTGCAGCAGGCGCTGGCCGAGGCGCTGTCGGGACGCACGTCGTTGGTCATCGCCCACCGCCTGTCCACCGTGCAGGCGGCCGACCAGATCCTCGTGCTCGACGAGGGCCGCATCGTGGAGCAGGGGACCCACGAGACACTGCTGGCCGCCCACGGCATGTACCGCGAGCTCTACCTCACCCAGTACGCCCGCCCCTCCGCCGCCGCCCCCGCCGCGGCACCCGCCGCCGCACCGGCCCGTCCCGAATGAACGGTTTCTGCCGCAGGGGCGTGCCGCTGGCCAGGGCAGTGGTGGTGGTGGTGGCCGCCCTGCTGGCCGCCGCCTGCGCCCAGAGCCGGCCGACCTACAGCGTCGACCAGCCGTCGTTCCACAGCGCCGGCGCCGGCGCCCGCGACGAGATCCAGTCGGTGCTCGACTCTCAGGCCCAGGCGATCGTCAACGGCGACTGGAGCTCACTGCTGGACAAGTTCATCCCCACCGAGCGCTCCCGGTGCACGCCGGACGGCTTCGCCCAAGTGGCCGAACAGAGCTTCGGGGCGTTGCGGGTGCGAGCCCAGGGGTCGCCGCTGGTGGCCGAGATATCCGGCCTCCACGTGGACGGCTTCCGGGCCTCGGTCGACTACCAGTTCGCCCTGCCCAGCTTCAACCTGGCCAGCACCGCCCAGACCTCGCACTACCTCAAGCTCGGCGACCACTGGTTCATCGACGAGAAGGCGTGTTGAGGGCACGAGCAACCCTCTGAGCGGGTTGACCGCGTCAGCTCTGCCCGGGACCGGCGGGCTCGTCGTCTTCGACGCCGTCGTCCTCGACACCATCGACCGCCTCGCCGGCGTCGGAGCGGTCGTCGTCCATGAGCTCGGTCTCCAGGGGCTCGCGCTCGAGCACCTGGTCGTCCTTCACCTGGTGGAGCTCGTGGATCTCCTTGGCGACTTCGTGACTCGGTTCGCTGCTCACGCGGCCTCGCTTTCGGTCTGACCCCGATTATCACCCGGACGTAGGCGTCCAACGGAGCACCGCCGCCGGCAGGGTGGCCACGGGGAGGCGCAGGCCTCCTCGGCCACGCACCAGCCACTGCGACAGCAGGCGGGCCAGCTCGTCCCGGTGGTCGGGGGTGTCGACCAGAGCGAGGAGGTCGAGATGGTCGTCGACGGCCTCGTCGACGGTGGCGAACCGCGTGCGGTTGCGCACCTCGACCACCTCCACCGTGGCCTCGATGCCCATCTCGTCGAGGACGGCGACGGCGTCGAGCCAGCTGGGTCCGGGGCGCCGGGGCCGGCCGTGGAACCTCCGCCAGAGGGGGTCGACGATGGCGTCGTTGGTGAAAGCGCCCAGGTACAGCAAGACGTGGCGGCGGGCCACGGCGTCGAGCTTGGCCACGAAGGCGGGGGCGTCGTCGATCACCGGCAGCACGAAGGACGCGAACACCACGTCGGCGGGCGCCACGTCGACGTCCTCCCAGCGGCCCTCCACCACGTCGACGTTGGTCAGCCCCAGCTCGGCGGCGTCGGCCCGGATCAGGTCGAGGCGGGCGCCGCTCGGGTCGACGGCCACGATGGCGGCGACGCGAGGAGCGAGGGCGACGGTGAAGCGGCCGGTGCCGGCCCCCACGTCGACCACCGTGGTGCCGCCACCGGACACTCGCCGGAGGCGGGCGAGGAAGGGGTCACCCGCCGTCGTCTCCCGCAGCCGGGCGGCGACGATCTCCACCCGCCGGTCCCAGAAGCCGGCTCCCGCAGGCCCGCCGCCGGGCACCAGGCGCTCGATCTCCTCCCGCCTGGCCCGCACCAGGCTCGCCCAGCGCTTCGCCGCCGGCCCCATGGCCCCACGCTACGCAGCCGGCCGGCAGGTTTCCCTTCCGAATTCGCTCTGCCGTACCATCGCCCCGAATGAGGCGTTCACCATGAGGCAGGCACGATGAGGGTCCCGAAGCTGTCCCCCTCGGTGTACCGGCGGCTCACCTTCGGCGTCACCCTGGCGGTGGCCTTCATCATCGTGACCGGAGGGGCCGTCCGCCTCACCGGGTCGGGCCTCGGCTGCCCCGACTGGCCCACCTGCGCCAGCAACCGGGTGGTGGCTCCCTGGTCGTACCACGCCATGGTCGAGTTCGTGAACCGCACCATCACCGGGCTGGTCTCGGTGGCAGTCATCCTCGCCGTGCTCGGGTCGCTCGTCCGCCGCCCCCGGCGCCGCGACCTCACGATCCTGTCGGCGGGCTTGGTGGCAGGGGTCATCGGCCAGATCGTGCTGGGCGGGATCACCGTGTTGTTCCACCTGTGGCCGCCCCTGGTGATGGGCCACTTCCTGCTGTCCATGGCGATCCTCGCCGACGCCGTCGTGCTCCACCACCGAGCCGGTCTCGACGACGGGCCGGCCGGCACGCCTGGCGCTCCCTCGCCCGGCCCCACCGCCCGGGCCCCCGTGGTGGGCCCCGGCCTGGTGCCCCTGGGCCGCCTGGTGGTGGCCAGCGCCGGCCTGGCGGTGTTCCTGGGCACCGTCGTCACCGGCGCCGGGCCCCATGGCGGCGACGAGAAGGTGGCGCGGTTGCCCTTCATCGTGCCCGACGTGGCCCGCCTGCACGGCATCTCGGTGATGCTGTTCCTCGGGCTGGTGCTGGTCACCCTGTGGCGACTGCGCCAGGACGGGGCCCCCGCCGCCCTCCTGCGCCGGGGTGAGATCCTCCTCGGCGTGCTGGTGGCGCAGGCGGCGGTGGGCTACGTGCAGTACTTCACGGGCGTGCCCGTCGTGCTGGTCGGCATCCACATCGCCGGCGCCACGGCGGTGTGGGCGGCGTCGGTAACCTTCCTCCTCGGGTTCTCGGCGCCCGTCGCCCCCGAACGCGCGGGCGCGGGCGGCGACCACGAGCCACGGCCGGCCATCCTCACCGGACCCTGAGGGGGCGTAACCTGGGCCGGTGGACGCCATTGGCGCGGTGTCGTCGACCACGCCACCCGAGACGATGCCGGTCGAGGTCAAAGAGCCCGAGGTCGGCGAGGTCGTCGTCGCTGACCGGCCCTGGGTGGTCATCGTCTGGAACGATCCCGTCAACCTCATGTCGTACGTGACCTTCGTGCTCCAGAAGCTGTTCGGTTACAGCAAGGACAAGGCCACCAAGCTCATGCTCGACGTCCACCACAAGGGCAAGGCGGTCGTGTCCAGCGGGCCGCGCCACAAGGCCGAGCTCGACGTCTTCCGTCTCCACGAGCACGGTCTCTGGGCCACCATGGAGCACGACACCTAACGTGCCGATACGCGGGAGGCCGGTGAAGCGCACCCGGTCCGGCCACTTCGAGATCCGACTGTCGACCGATGAGCGGGACCTCCTGCGCGGGCTCGGCCCCCGGATGAGGGAGGTCCTCGCCGACGAGGCTGACCCCGTGCGCCAGCGGTTGTTCCCCGTCGCCTACCCCGACGACGACGATCGTCAGACCGAGTACCGGTTGCTGGCCCACGACGAGCTCCTCGAGTCCCACCTGGGCGCCCTGGCCACCCTGGAGGAGACCGTCGACGCCGAGCGCCTCGACGCCGACGCCCTCACCGCCTGGATGCGGGCCCTCAACGAGGTGCGCCTGGTGCTGGGCACCCGGCTCGAGATCACCGAGGACGGGGACGAGCGCCCGGCCGACCCTGATGACCCCGAGGCCCAGGCGTTCGCCATCTACGACTACCTGACCTACCTCCAGGGCGAGATCATCGAGGCCCTGGCGGGCTGAGGGCGCCCGGCAGGTTGGTCGGGTACCACATGGCGCCGACCGTGCCCGGTCCGGTGTGGGCGCCCACACTCGGCCCCACCCGGTAGCGCACCACGTCGACCACCTCGTCGGCCGCCGCCAGCCGGTCCTCGAGGGCGCGGCCCAGGGGCTCGGTGGCGGGATCGGCCACGCCGACCCCGACGCGCAGCGACGACCCGGCGGTGCGCACGTGGACGGCCATGAGGTCGGCGGCGTAGTCGATGTCGGCGACCTGGCCGACCACCTCCATGGCTCCGCCCACCAGGGTGAGGACCGGGACGGCTCCGGCGCCGAACTTCAAGACGGTGTCGGGTGCGTCGGTCGCCAGCCGGCCGCCGGCCTGGGCCAGGTCGAGGGCCTTGACGACGAAGACGGTGCCGGTCGTGGCCGCCACCGCCTCGGCGGTGGCCGCCGCCTCGTGCAGCGAAGCCCCGGCGGCCACGGCCAGCGCCGCCTCCCACAGGCAGCAGGTGACGCCGAACGACGCCGTCCCCGTGTCGACCACGCGCACCGGGACGGGTGACGACTTGGCCGCCAGCCGGGCCACCCCCACCGTGCCCGACAGGGCAGACCCGAGGTGCACCGACAGGATCTCGTCCGCCCCCGCCCTGGCGAGCGACTCGTAGGCCTCCACGAAGCGCCCGGGGCTGGGCTGTGACGTGGTGACCGACGGGGCCCCGCCGTCGAACAGGGCCCAGAACCCGTCGGCGTCGAGATCGACGCCCTCGTCGTACGCCACCCCGTCGACGGTGACGGTGAGGGGCACCACGGTGACACCGAACTTCCCGGCCAGGTGGGAGGGGATCTGCGAGTTGGAGTCGGTGACCAGACCGATCACGGCGCCGCCTCCGACTCCGACTCCGGCTCCCGTTCCGGTTCGGGCACCGGTGAGCGACGGGCCTGTCGGGCGGCGGCGTCGAAGCGGACCATGATCACCGCACTGGTGACCGCCGCCGCCCCCGGCAGAGTGGGCCCGGCCCGGCCCGCCCACCCGTTGGGCCAACCCCGTCGCCACCACAGGGCGGCGCTGGCCACCCACACCGCAGAGGCGACTGCGGTGGCCGGCAGGGCCCGGCCCCGGATGCGGGCCACCACGAGGGCCACGGTCAGGTCGATGGGGAAGTAGGCGGGGAAGGTGGCCAGGCACTGGCCTGAGCTGACGGCCACGCCCTTGCCGCCCCGGAAGCCGTTCCAGACCGGGTAGCAGTGGCCCACCACTGCCGCCGACCCGGCGATGTCGGCGCCCGCCCCTCCGGCCAGCCGGGCTCCGAGCACGCAGGCGCCGGCGCCCTTGGCGATGTCGGCGGCGAGAACGCCCCAGCCCCAACCCGTGCCCAGGGCGCTCATGGCATTGGCCGCCCCCGGGTTGCCGCTCCCGGTGGCGCGCAGGTCGATGTCGCCGCCGGTGGCCAGACGGGCAGCCACGTCGGCGGAGGGAAGCGTGCCGATGAGGTACCCGGCGACGGCAGCCGCCAGCATCCCTGTGGGGGCGGACGCCCGCCCACACCCGCGCGTGAACATCGACCAGAGCGTAGGGCCCGTCCCCTCCGACGGCGAAGCGCCCGCGTAGTCTCGACGGATGCGCATCGTGATCGCCTCGTGCCGCCTGACGGAGCGGCGAAGGATTGCCCTCTCCGGGCTGGTGGCCACCGAAGGCACGCCGGTGTTCCTGGGCGCCGACGAGGTCGAGCACCTGGTGTCCGACGACCGCCCCGGCGCTGTCATCCTCGACGGGCCCTTGGCCGCCCCGTCGCCCGCCCTGGTCGCCTGCCTCCAGGACTGGGTCGACGAGGGCACCGCCGTGCTCGCCCTCAGCCCCGCTGTGGGTGCCGGGCCCTTGAGGGGATGGTCCGAGCTGCTGTGGACGGCCGCCCAACCGCCGGTGCCGGCGGGCGAGGTGTTCGCCCGGGTCACCGATGCCGACGACCCCCTGGTGGCCCGCATCGACGCCGAGTTCCCCGTCGTCGACGTGTTCCAACCTCTGAGCCCGGCGGCCGACGGCGTCCGCACCGTCTTGTCCGTCACCCACCGGTTCGTGAACCAGCCCGCGCTCCTGGTGGCCGACCGGGGCCAGGGCCGGGTCGCGGTGTCGGGGCTGGGTGCCACCGACACGGCCCTGGCCACGCCCGCTCTGGCCGCCGTCCTGCGCCGGGCCCTGCGCACCCCCCAGGCCTCCGGCCGCCGCCGGGCGCTCGGAGTGGGCGTGGTCGGTTACGGCCCCGGCGGCACGGGGTTCGTGCACGGCACCGCCGCCACCGCCGTCGCCGGGCTCGACCTGGTGGCCACCTGTGACAGCGACGCCGGGCGGCGCAAGGCGGCCGAGCACGACTTCCCCGGCATCCGGGTCCACGACACCGTCGAGGAGCTGGCGGCCGACGACGATGTCGACGTGGCCATCGTGGCCACGCCTCCGTCTGCCCACGTGAGCGTGGTGTCGACCCTGCTCCGGGCGGGCAAGCACGTGGCCTGCGAGAAGCCGCTGTGCTTCACCGTGGCCGCCGCCGATCGCCTCTTCGCCGTGGCCGACGAGCACGACCGCGTCCTCACCGTCAACCAGAGCCGGCGGTGGGACCGCGACTTCCGGGCCGTGCGCCGGGTCGTCGACGACGGGCTGCTCGGCCAGGTGTTCAACGTGGAGACCTTCGTCGGGGGCTTCGACCACCCCTGCCGGGCCTGGCATTCCGACTCAACCGTGTCCGGCGGGATCGTCTACGACTGGGGTGCCCATCACGTCGATTGGATCCTGCAGCTGCTCGGGTCGGTTCCCGCCCGGGTCAGCGCCACCGGCCACAAGCGGGTGTGGCACGACGTGACCAACCTCGACCAGCTCCGGGTCCGCATGCAGTGGGACGACGGCCGGGAGGCGGAGTTCTTCGCCTCCGACGTGGCCGCCGTCCGCCGCCCCAAGTTCTACGTGCAGGGCACCGCCGGCACCCTGGTCGGCCACTACCGGGACGTGGCCTTCGAACACATCGACCCGGCCCGGGGTTACGTCCGCACCGACGCCCATCATGCCGAGTCGCCGGCCACCCTCACCCTGGCGAGCTACGGCGGCAGCGCCGGCGGGCTGTCGCAGGCGGCGGTGCCGCTGGCCGCCGAGATGCCCTTCGCCTTCCACCGCAACCTGGCCGACCACCTCCTGCTGGGCGAGCCCCTGGCCGTCGTCCGGCAGTCGGCCCGAGAGGTGATCGCCGTCCTCGAGGCCGCCACCCGGTCGGCCTCTGAAGGCGGCGAGCCCGTCGACTTCCGGTGAGGCGGTGACGGACCTGGCGCCGGCGGGAGTGCCGGTGGGCGTCGGGGTCATCGGTGCCTCGTCGTGGGTCGCAGGCGACGCCGTGCTCCCGGCCCTTACCGCCAGCCCCCGTGCGCGCCTGGTCGCCGTGGCCAGCCGCGACGCCGCTGCCGCCGCCGGCGTGGCCGCCCGGTTCGGCGCACCGCACCACTTCGCCGACTACCAGGCCGTGGTCAGCCACCCCGAGGTGGAGGCCGTGTACGTGCCGCTGCCCAACGGGTTGCACCAGGAGTGGACGGAACGGGCGGCAGCGGCGGGCAAGCACGTGCTGTGCGAGAAGCCGCTGGCGCCGACGCCGGCCGCGGGGCGGGCCATGGTGGCCGCCTGTGAGGCAGCCGGCGTCGTGCTCATGGAGGCCTACATGACGCCGTTCCACCCCCGGGCCGAAGCCATCGCCGACCTGCTGGACAGAGGGGGCCTCGGCCGGCCCCGCTTCGCCCGCGCCGCCTTCACCTTTCCCCTCGTCGACGACGCCAACCACCGCTGGCACGTCGCCCAGGGCGGGGGCGCCCTGCTCGACGTGGGTGTGTACTGCCTCACGCCCCTGGTCGACATCGGTGGCCGCCCCCGCACCGTCGCCGCCGCGGCGGTGATGGCGCCCTCCGGCGTCGATGCCACCTTCTCGGGGTGGTTGGGATTCGACCACGGCTTCTCGGGCGCCTTCGTCTGCTCCTTCGAGGCCCCCGAACGCCAGCACCTCGAGGTGGTGGGCACCGCCGCCACCCTTGACGTCGACGTGCCCTTCGCCGGAGGCGCCACCGGCACCCGGGCGCGCGTGCACCACTGCGACGGCAGGGTCGAGGAACTCGTCGCCCCCGACGGCGATCCCTACCTGGCCATGGTCGAGCACTTCGCCGCCGTGATCCGCGGTGGCGTCGCCTCGCGCCGCCCCCCTCGCCGGTCGGTGGACCTGCTCGACCTGTTCGACCGCCTGCGCGCCGCGGCCGACGCCGGGCGTCCGGTGCACGCGGCGTGAACCCGGCCGAACATCGCGTCGCCGTCACCGGTGGGGTGATGCTGCGCGTCCTCACCTGGGATGGCGACGGCGGCGGGCCTCGCGAAGGCGGAGCCACCGCCGCCGGAGGCGCACCGGTGCCGGTGCTGTGCGTGCACGGCCTTGCCTCCAACGCCCTCACCTGGAGCGCGACGGCCGACCGCCTGCACGCCGCAGGCCACCCGGTGGCAGCTGTCGACCTGCGGGGGCACGGCCGCAGTGAGGCACCCGAAGACGGCTACGAGTTCGCCACCATGGGGTCAGACCTGCTGGCCGTGCTCGACGACCTGGCCTGGCCACGGGCGGTGCTCGCCGGCCAGTCCACGGGCGGCAACCTGGTGGTGAACCTGGCCACACGGGCGCCCGGGCGCGTCGCCGGCGTCGCCGGCGTCGACGGTGGCGCCTTCGATCTCAAGGCCCGCTGGCCGCTGTGGGACGACTGCGCCGCCGCCCTGGCGCCGCCGCGCCTCGAGGGCACGCCGGCGACGGCCATGGAGGACTACGTGCGCCGGGCCCACCCCGACTGGTCCGACCAGGGAGTGGCCGCGACCATGGCCAACTTCGAGATCAGAGCCGACGGAACGATCCGTCCGTGGCTCACCTTCGACCGCCACCTGCGCATCCTGCGCGCTCTGTGGGAGCACCGGCCCGTCGACGACCTGGCGGCCGTCGAAGCAACCGTGCTGCTCGTGCTGGCCGACACCGGCGACGACTGGGGGGCGCGTAAGCGCACGGAGGCCGACCTCGCCCTGGCGGCAGTGCCATCGGTGGAAGTGCGGTGGTTCTCGCCCGCCGACCACGATCTGCATATCCAGTATCCCCATGAGCTGGCCGACCTGATTCACACCACATTCACAAAATGACTCGACCCCCGACACGCCGAGGTGCGACAATGATCGGACGTGAATCGTCGAAGCACGCCACCATGGGCGGGTGCGAATCCGGCTCCTGCGGCGGGCGCTCCGCCTCCTGACGCCGGAGGCGAGCCCCACCCGCACGCCGGGCGGCCTGCCCGGCGCCGGCGCTGGTGGCAGCGGCTCGGTCGCCACCACGCACGCCACCAGCGCCGTTCCGGCATGCCCTGAGACCGGCGCCGGCGCCGCCCGGATCAGATCCGGCTCGCCCCCTGGACGGCCAGGAAGAGCCCCACGGCGACGATCACCGTGGCCGTCACCGCCGGCATGGCCCGGGCCAGCAGGGCCAGGCGGCTCGGTCGCGAGGAGGTCGTGGTCTCCCGGCGATCGAGGATGCGGCGCGCGCGCACGAGCAGCAGGCCGGCGGCGGTGAGGGTGAAGGCCATTCCCAGGCCGTAGCCGACCACCAGCACCACGCCGAACCAGGCCCGCCCGAGGGCGATGGCCCCGAGCAGGACAACGAGGGCCGACGGGCTGGGCACCATGCCGCCGGCCACTCCCATGGCCACCAACGTTCGCCGCGACATGGGACCGTCGGCCAGGGTGGCGTCGAGATCGGGGCCGTGGGAGTGCGGCCGTCCCAGGCCGTGGGAGTGAGGCTGGCCGGGCTCGTGGCTGTGCCCGTGCTCGTGGCCGGCGATACGGGCGCGTGCCAACCGGGTCCTCCAGACCCGGCGCATGAGGTTGAACCCGACGGCGGCCAGCATCGCGCCGCTGGTCAGGCCCAGCCACGGATAGATGGCTTCGGAGGCCAGGGTGGTCGAGGCCGACAGCACCACACCCAGGATGAGAACCCCGACGGTGTGGGTGGTGGTCACGGTGAGGGCGATGACGCCGGCCTGGCGCAACGAGCCCCGCTGGCCCACCAGATAGGCGGCCATGACCGTCTTGCCATGACCGGGCGCCAGGGCGTGGATGGCCCCCAGGCCCACGGCCAGGGCCAGGGCCAGGGCGCCGAAGGCCACCGTGAGGTTGCGGCGGGCGACCAGGGCGGTGAACGAACGGGAGGCGGCGTCCACCCCGCGAGGGAGCGCCGAGCTCACCCTCGTTGCCGGCGGACCGGCCACCGCGGCGCCGCCCGTCGCTGCCCCCGACGACGTTCCCCCGTCGCCCCGCACCCGCAGCTTGGCCGACCGCTGGTCGAGCGGTGACGACAGCAGATCGGCGGGATACCGGGTCAGGCGGGCACTGGCACTGACGGTGGGGACGTCCGACGACACCAGGCTCGTGCCCGAGCCGACAGCGGTGACCTCCCGCCACCCGACACGGTCGGTGTAGACGCTGCTGCGCCACGCCACCGAATGGTCGCCCCGCCCGATGGCCGTCGGTGCCGCCAGCCCACACGTGAGGCGCAGGGTGGCCAACCCCGCGGTGCCGGGCGGGAAGGCGACCGATGACGAGCCCACCGAGAGGCGGGACCGCTTCCCGTCGAGGCTCACCTGGGCCTGCCCCGCGGCATCCGCGCAGTTCTTCGCCGCCCAGGTGGCCCCTTCGGCGTCGGAGACCTGGCCGTCGCCGTCGGTGTCGAGGCTCCGGCGAGCCTGGTAGGTGGGGATCTCGGCCATGTCGACGACGAAGTCGACGCTGACCCGGTCGCGCTCCACCGACAGCTCGGCCGAGGTGTTGACGGTGAAGTTGCCCAGGGGATGGGCGACGGCGGCCCCGGCGGGCACGACCACGGCGATCACGGCCACCACCAGGGCTCCGAGCATCCGGAGTCGACGGCTCATGACGGCATCCCGAGCTCGGCGGCCAGGGCGCGGGCGGGGGGAAGGTCGCGGACGCTCAGGTACCGGTTGACGGAGAACGCAGTGCCCAGGTCGCGGCGGGCGTCGTCGCCCATCCCCAGGTCGGCCTCGGTGCGGGCCAGGTGCCACCACAGCAGGGCGTCACCGGTGCCCAGGCGCACGGCCGCCCGGGCGTGGTCGAGCGCCTCGGCCGGTCGCCCCGCCTGGCGCAGGGCCCACCCCATGGTGTCCTCGGCGAACACCGTCGGGCGGCGGCCCAGGGCCGCGCGCGCCGTGCTCACCGTCGCCGCCGGGTCGGCGCCGGGGTCGGCGGCGTGGTCGGCCTCGAAGTGGGCCAGCTCGAAGTCGACGGCCACGCCGTTGGCCTGGTTGAGCTGTTCGATCTGGCGCACCAGGCCGTACTGGGCGCTGGCGTCACCGTTGCGCCCGAGGGCAGTGTCGATGTCGCCGAGGAGGGCGACCCAGGCCGGGTTGGGCAGGCGGTTCACCACCGGCTCGAGGCGGGCGGCAGCACCGGCCAGGTCCCCTCGGGCAGCGGCGACCTTGGCCCGGCCCACCTCGGCGGCGGCGTAGCCGGCCTCGGTGTCGGTGGCCCGCACATAGGCGGCGTCGGCGGCGTCGAGATCGCCGGCGCCGAGACGCAGGTCGCCGAGCAGGGCCTGGACGTAGGCCACGTCGTCGGCCGATCCCGAGCCGGCCACGACGGCCTGGGCCATGGCGGTGGTGGCCCCGGCGTGGTCGCCCGTCAGCTCACGGACGTAGGAGATCCGGGCCAGACTGGCCAGCGAGGGCCGGCGGTCGACCATCTCCTGGGCGGCGGCCGCCGCTTCGGGGTACTGGCCCAGCTCGACGTGGGCATCGACGACGATCCCGAACGGATCGGCCGACGACGGCGCCAGCGCATGGGCCCGGGTGCCCAGCTCGAGGGCCGTGGCGAAATCGTGCCGTGACAGGGCGAGAAGGCCCTGGGCGGTGAGGATGCGGATGTTGTTTGCATCGAGGGCCGATCCGCGGTCGAGCGCCTCGCCCGCCTTGGTGTACCAGGTCGGGTCGGCGGTCTCCTTGGCCCGTGACAGGTAGGCCACACCCAGGTCGGCGAGCAGGCCGGCGTCGTCGGGCGTGGCTCGCAGCCGTGCCTGGAGGCTGTCCACCTGGCCCTGGGTGGAGCGGTCGGTGGTGCGGGCGGCGGCGGGGACGGGTGGTGTCGAGGTCGAACCGGCCATGACGAAGCGCCCGAGGGCGACGCCGAGGACGGCGGCGCCCACCAGCGTGATCACCCACCCACTCCGCCGCCGTCCCCCAGAACGGCGGCGGTCGGGTGGGACGTCCGGGAGGACTCCGCCTGAGGGGCGGGTGTCGTGCGAGGAAACTGCTCCTCCCGGGGTCGTCATGTCTGCTTCTCCTCCTCAGCCGGACCGGTCAGGATCCGACTTGGTGGTGCTTGTGGTTGTAACCCTGGTTGGGGGTCGACACGTAGGGGAAGCCGCCCAGGAAGGGCTGGTCGTTCATGTCCACGCCGTCGGTCAACGCGTTGTTGGGCGAGTGGTTGAACTCGGGCGTGAACGGTGTGCCACCGGCCACTGCTCGCAGCTCGATGTCGACCACGTCGTCCTCCAGTCGGCGACCGTTGGGGAACCCGGCGTTGTCACCGGCGAGAATTCCCAAGCGGTTGCCCTGACCGACGGGCGCAGTGGGCGCGATCGACGTGTTCAGCCGGAGCATCTCCGACGGTCGCACGTTGGGCGGCTGGTTGAGCCCCGGGATCCCGGTGAGGAAGATGGTCACCAGGTCGTTGCGGGGCGGAGGCGGCGTGTTGACGCCCGGGTACAACACCGGGATCAGGCGACCGGGCTCAGGGTCCTGCACGTAGGGCAGGAACTGGGCGTCGTTCACCGGATCCGAGGCGTTGAACCTGTCCTTCTGGCCCAGGGGGATGATGACCTCGTTCACGAGGGGGTTCCCCAGACGGGACACGTTCACCCACGGACCTGACTCGGCCGGCTGTGAGCCGTCGGCCTGGAGCACGCGGGTCTGCTGGCGCTTGGTCTGCGAGTAGACCCCGATGATCGGGCTCCCACCGGTGGTGAGGTCAGACGTCGGCACCTGCAGAGCCACGGTGTGGACGTTGAAACCGCCCAGACCGTCGACGCCCCGCGCCGTGGGCAGGGGGATGACGTGGGCCTGGTTCAACGGCCGCAGTCCGAGCAGGTCGAAGACCGACCCCAGGTCGACGAAGAACGGGTCGTCACGCTGGCCGGCGAAGGCCTTGACTCCCCCTCCGACGTTTCGGACGGCCTGGGCCGCCAGCGCCGGGTAGTTCGGCGTGGAGCGGGGCCCGATGTTGACCGGTGGCGTGGGCAGGTTGTTGCCCAGCACCGTCCGCACACCGTTCCTGATCTCCGTCAGCTTGTAGGTCTGGCGGATGTTGAAGTTGGGGTCGGTCACCGAGGTGATCGGCCCGGTGTTGTACAGGAACGTGTTGCTGTTCTGCACCTGGGTGGTGAAGCGCCACTCGTAGGTGATGTCGGGCACCGCGTCACCGTTGTTGTCGATGTGGATCTGGTAGAGGACGTCGTCGCCGAACCTGAAGAAGTTCGGACCCCCCGCCGGCTCCTCGAACGGGATCCAGTCGCCGATCAGCGTCGTGGTATTCGGCTTGTCGGGACTCTGGAAGGCGTATACGTCGGTGTTGTCGGCGACAGGGTCCTGGCTGATCAGTGGTGCCTCACGGTGACTCGACGCCCCGCTGGGCACGACCGTCGCAAGGGTGAGGCCCGCCCCGAGGAGGGCCCCCCATCGCAACTTCTTGTGTCTTGACAACTCGCATCAGCTCCTTGTGCTGGTTGCCGCCGCCAGGGCGGCGGCGTGTGGTGTGGTTCTTGTGGGTACGTACGTGGTGGAGAACCAGGGCCTGGACGAGACGGCATCAGCCGCCGACGGCCACGCCCACCACCATCCAGGCGTCGCCCAGTGGGGCAACCTCCGCCCAGAAGTTGCGCCCGGCGCCAGTGACGGGCACCAGCCGGGCCCACGAGCCGGCGCCTTGGCCGTAGGCAGCGAGGAGGGGTTGGACGTCGCCACCACGATCGATGCCCACCGGGGCGCCGACCGTCCAGTCCGTCTTGAGCCGGCACGGCATGGCGGCGACGTCGGCGGGACCGAGGAGGCTTGCTTCGAGCTGCAGGGTGGCGGCGCCCGCCTGGTCACAGGCCGAGAGGCGGCCGACCCATGCCTTCACCGCGTCGGAGGCAGTGCCGTCGGCGGGAAGGTCGGGGTGGGACTCCACGGGCGCGGCGGCGACCCGCCAACGACCGTTCTCGTCCCGTGCCCGCCACAGCTCTGCGCTGTGGGCCGCCACCAGGCCGCGGAAGGGGTCCAGGGAGGGCCTGCGGTTGACGTCGACGTGCAGGTCGACGTCACCGGAGTGAGCGCCGGCGGCAGGCGTGACGGTGGGCTCGGTCACGTGGAAGCTCGTCGGCGCCGCCAGGTCCGGCTGGGCCGCCAACCACGCCGGTGCCGTCGGCCAACGTTGGTGGCCGCGGGCGTCGAGCAGGGTCCAGGCGACCTCGGGTCGCCCGTCGACCTCGGCCTGCAGGAAGGCGGTCACTGCGGCGCCGGCATCGGCGGGTTCGACAACCGGTCCGCCGATGGCGTCAGCGGGTGCGCCCGGGACCGGCGACGCCGCGCTGGTGGCGAACGAGAACTTCTTG
>JBBWZS010000064.1:0-25202 GCA_039649175.1 Acidimicrobiaceae bacterium | reverse complement strand
GCTACGCCGACGCCGGTCGCGGCTCCGAGCTGGAAGAGGCAGCCACGCCCAACCTCGACCGCATGGCCGCCGCCGGCAGCTGCGGGCTCCTCGAGCCCGTGGGCCCCGGCATCACGCCGGGATCGGGTCCCGCCCACCTCGGTCTGTTCGGCTACGACCCCTACGAGTTCGTCCTCGGGCGCGGCGCCCTGTCGGCTGCCGGCCTCGAGGTGGAGCTGAAGCCGGGCGACGTCGCCGCCCGGGGCAACCTGGCCACCCTCGACGACCAGGGCCGGGTGACCGACCGCCGGGCGGGACGACCCTCGAACGACGAGGCCACCGAGGCCGTGCGCCTGCTGCGCGAGGGCGTCCACCTCGACGGGATCGAGGTGACCTTCGCCCACGAGGCCCAGCACCGGGTGCTGGTGGTGCTGCGGGGCGAGGGCCTGTCACCCCAGCTCACCGACACCGACCCCCAGGCCACCGGCGTCGCCCCCCTCGCCGCCCGCGCCCGAACCCCCGAGGCCGACCGGGCCGCCGAGGTGGTGGCCGAGCTCGACCGCCAGAGCCGCCAGGCCCTCGCCCGCCAGCCCCGGGCCAACTGCCTGCTCCTGCGGGGCTTCGACTCCCACCAGGAGCTGCCCTCCATGGCCGACCGCTACGGGCTGCACCCGGCGGCGGTGGCCGTGTACCCCATGTACCGGGGGCTGGCCCGCCTGGTGGGCATGGACGTGCTCGGCCCGGCCGCCGACCTGAGCGCCCAGATCACCCTGGTGTCGGACACCTGGACCCGCCACGACTACTTCTTCTTCCACCACAAGGGCCCGGACTCCGCCGGCGAGGACGGCGACTTCGGGGCCAAGGTGACGGCCATCGAGGACCTCGACGCGGTGATGCCCGAACTGCTCGCCCTGGAGCCCGACGTGGTGGTGGTCACCGGCGACCACGCCACGCCCAGCCAGATGGCGGCCCACTCGTGGCACCCGGTGCCGGCGTTGATGTGGGGCCCCCGGGTGGGCCGCGACCCGGTCCAGACCTTCGGCGAGAACGCCTGCCTCGGGGGAGCGCTGGGCCGCCGGCCGGCCGCCGACCTCATGACCATCATGCTGGCGGCGTCGGGGCGTCTGGCCAAGTACGGCGCCTGAAGTTTCCTCCCGGACCGACAGGGCTAAGCTCGGAATATTCTCGGTACCAGAGACCTTGATACGAAGGCACTCAACTTTGCTACCGTCAACCCTGTAAGTGAGCCCAGTCTCAGTCTGAATATCGGAGGAAGCACCCATGCCCAAGGCCGTCGGCATCGACCTCGGCACCACCAACTCGGTCGTCTCCGTCCTCGAGGGCGGTGAGCCCACCGTCATCCCCAACGCCGAGGGAGGCCGCACCACCCCCTCGGTGGTGGGCTTCTCCAAGACCGGCGAGGTGCTGGTCGGGGAGGTGGCCAAGCGTCAGGCCATCACCAACCCCGACCGCACCATCCGGTCGGTGAAGCGTCACATGGGCACGAGCTGGACCATCGACATCGACGGCAAGAAGTACAAGTCACAGGAGATCTCGGCCCGCATCCTCCAGAAGCTGAAGCGCGACGCCGAGGCCTACCTGGGCGACACGGTCAACCAGGCCGTCATCACCGTGCCCGCCTACTTCGACGACGCCCAGCGCCAGGCCACCAAGGAGGCGGGCTCGGTCGCCGGCCTCGAGGTGCTGCGCATCATCAACGAGCCCACCTCGGCGGCGCTGGCCTACGGCCTCGACAAGGAGGGCGCCGACCAGACCATCATCGTGTTCGACCTCGGCGGCGGCACCTTCGACGTGTCCATCCTCGAGATCGGCGAGGGCGTCTTCGAGGTCAAGGCCACCAGCGGCAACACCCACCTGGGCGGCGACGACTGGGACCAGCGGGTCGTCGACTGGCTGGTCAAGTCCTTCAAGGGCGACCACGGCGTCGACCTGGGCAAGGACAAGATGGCCCTCCAGCGCCTCCAGGAGGCGGCCGAGAAGGCCAAGATCGAGCTGTCGGCGGTGCAGGAGACCACCATCAACCTGCCCTTCGTCACGGCCACCGAGAGCGGCCCCCTCCACCTCGACTACAAGCTCACCAGGTCCAAGTTCCAGGAGCTCACCGCCGACCTGGTCGACTCCTGCAAGGGGCCGTTCCAGCAGGCCATCAAAGACGCCGGGCTCAAGCCTGCCGACATCGACCACGTGATCCTCGTCGGTGGCTCCACCCGCATGCCCGCGGTGCAGGACCTGGTGCAGTCGCTGACCAAGAAGGAGCCCCACAAGGGCGTCAACCCCGACGAGGTCGTGGCTGTCGGCGCCGCCGTGCAGGCCGGCGTGCTCAAGGGCGAGGTGAAAGACGTCCTCCTCCTCGACGTCACGCCGCTGTCGCTCGGCATCGAGACCCGCGGCGGCATCATGACCAAGCTGATCGAGCGCAACACCACCATCCCCACCAAGCGCACCGAGGTGTTCACCACCGCCGAGGACATGCAGCCGTCGGTCGAGATCCACGTGCTGCAGGGCGAGCGGGAGATGTCGGCGTACAACAAGACGCTGGGCAAGTTCCAGCTCGTCGACCTGCCCCCCGCCCCGCGCGGCGTGCCCCAGATCGAGGTCACCTTCGACATCGACGCCAACGGCATCGTCCACGTGTCGGCCAAGGACCGGGCCACCAACAAGGAGCAGTCGATGACCATCAGCGGCCAGTCGGCCCTGGGTCGCGACGAGATCCAGAAGATGATGCGCGACGCCGAGGCCCACGCCGACGAGGACAAGCGCCGCAAGGAGGAGGCCGAGGCCCGCAACCAGGCCGACACCGTCGTCTACCAGACCGAGAAGCTGCTGCGTGAGCAGTCGGACAAGATCAACGCCGACGAGAAGTCCAGGCTCGACAGCGCCCTGGCCGACGTCAAGGAGGCCCTCGGGAGCGACGACGGCGACCGCATCCGCTCGTCCAGCGAGGCCCTGATGCAGGTCACGTCCACCATCGCCCAGCGCATGTACCAGGACGCCGCCTCGCAGTCGTCGGCCGACGATGGCGCCGGTGCCGGCGGTGGGCCGGGTGCCGGCGGTGACGACGACGTGGTCGACGCCGAGATCGTCGACGAAGGGGCGTGATGGAAGACCCCGGGAAGACGACGGGACCTGTCTCCGACGGGGAGCCCGGCTCGGGCGCGTCTTCGACGTGGGACGAACTGAGAGAGGCGGTCGGGGCCGAGGAGGTCGTGGTGCGCGAGTCTCTCGACGGTGACGAGTCGGTCGACGGCGGTGACGCCGCCGACCCCGAGCTCATCGCCGAGGCCGAGCGCATCGCCGACGAGGCCCTGGCCGAGGCGCGCGCCGAGGAGGCAGCCGAGACGTCCGACAGCGTCGAGCAGGCCGAGCAGATCCTCCTCGACGACGTCGGCAGCCTGGTCGCCGAGCGCGACGACTACCTCGAGCAGCTCAGGCGGGTCACCGCCGACTTCGACAACTACCGCAAGCGCATGCTCAAACAGCAGAGCGAACAGGTCGAGCGGGCGGCCGAGAGCCTGGTCGAGAAGCTGCTCGACCCCCTCGACACCTTCGACCTGGCCCTGGCCCACGGCGAGGGTTTCGACCAGGTCCACCTCAAGTTCCTCACCGTGCTCCAGAAGGAGGGGCTGCAGCGCATCGACCCTCTGGGTAAGCCGTTCGACCCCAACGAGGCCGACGCCGTGGCCCACGAGGACGCCGACGACGGGCCCGTGGTGTCGGAGGTGCTCCGTCTCGGCTACCGGTGGAAGGGGCGAGTCCTGCGGCCGGCCATGGTGAAGGTCCGCGGGTGAGTTGCGATGCCCCAGGCCCAGCGTGAGTGGTACGAGAAGGACTACTACAAGGTTCTCGGCGTCTCTGACAAGGCGTCCGAGGACGAGCTGAGGCGCGCCTACCGCAAGCTGGCCAAGGCCCACCACCCCGACGCCCACCCGGGCAGCGAGGAGCGCTTCAAGGAGATCTCGGCCGCCTACGACGTGGTCGGCGACGCCGACAAGCGCAAGGAGTACGACGAGATCCGCCGCCTCGGTCCCGTGGGCAACCCCTTCGCCGGTGCCGGGGCGGGCGGCCGTCCCGGAGCACAGGGCGCACGAGGTGGAGGAGGGTTCAACTTCTCCACCGACGACCTCGGGGGCGTGTTCGGTGACCTGTTCGGTCGCATCCGCGGCGGCGGCCAGCAGGGCGCCGGCGCCGCGGGTGCCCGCCGGGGCGCCGACGTCGAGGCCGAGCTCCACCTGTCGTTCCTCGACGCCGCCCACGGCGTGACCACCGCGTTGAACCTCACGTCCGAGGCCACCTGCTCGACCTGTCACGGCAGTGGGGCGGCGCCGGGCACCAGCGCCAGCGTGTGCCCCCGTTGTGCCGGCCGGGGAGTCACCGACGACAACCAGGGGTTCTTCTCGTTCAGCCGCCCCTGCCCCCAGTGCGGGGGGGCGGGCATGATCGTCGAGACGCCCTGCCCCACGTGCCACGGGGGCGGCACAGAGACGCGGCCCCGTCAGGTCAAGGTCCGTATCCCCGCCGGGGTGGCCAACGACCAGCGCATCCGCCTGAAGGGCAAGGGCGGTGCCGGCGCCCAGGGCGGTCCCGCCGGCGACCTCTACGTGATCGTCAAGGTCGCCCCCCACCCGCTGTTCGGCCGGCGCGGCCGCGACCTCACGGTCACCGTCCCCGTCACCTTCCCCGAGGCCGCCCTGGGTGCCGAGATCAAGGTCCCCACCCTCGACGACCCCGTCACCGTGAAGATCCCCCCTGGCACCCGCTCGGGCAAGACCCTCCGGGTGCGCAACCGGGGCATCCCCTCGGGGCCGGCGCCCGCGGCGCGACCGGGGTCAACGCCGAAACCGTCGAAGCCCGGTGACCTGTTGGTCACCGTCGAGGTCGACGTGCCGTCCCAGCTGACGGCCACCCAGAAAGAGGCCGTCGAGGCCCTGGCGGCGTCGTTGCCCGACTCGCCCCGCTCCCACCTGGGGGTGTGAGCGTGGGCAACCTCGACCGGGGTGTGTACGTGATCTCGGTGGCCGCCGAGCTGGCCGGGGTCCACCCGCAGACGCTGCGGATCTACGAGCGCCGGGGCCTGCTCGACCCGGCCCGCACCGGTGGTGGCAGCCGCCGCTACAGCGAGCGCGACATCGCCCGGTTGCGCCGCATCCACGAGCTCACCGAGGCCGGCCTCAACCTGGCCGGGGTCAAGGCGGTGATGGACCTGGAGGCCGAGGTGGCCAGGCTGCGAAGCCAGCTCACCCAGGTCGTGGCCGAGGCCAAAGAGGCCATCGACCGCACCCACCGCCAGTACCGCCGTGACCTGGTTCCCGTCGAACAGACGCCGGTGCGCTACCACCACCGCTGAGCCGTTCTGGTCACGTTTCGCCAGGCTATGGCCTGCCGAAACATGACCGGTTCGGTGCCGGCCGAGACGGCCGGCGGTACCGTGGAGAGTGGGAAGAGCGACGGCGGTGCGCACAGGGCTGATCGTCGCCCTTCTGGCGGCGGTGGCGGCAGCGTGTGGCAACGGCCCGCCGGCGGTGCGATCGGTTGCCCCCGCGCCAAAGCCCAAGGTCACCTCGTCCACCACGGTGGCGACGGTCGGTGTTTCGCGGCCGTCACGCCCGATCGACGAGGTGGGCAACACCGGTGGGGCCACCAAGGTGGTCACCGTGGTCTCGTCGTCGTGGTCGTCGTCGACGGCCACGCTCACGCTGTGGGAACGAGGCTCCGACGGGTCGTGGGGCCTGGCGGGTGGGCCGTGGGAAGCCAATGTCGGTCGGGCCGGCTGGGCCTACCGGCCCGGCGAGTCGACCCTGCGGTCACCGGTGGGCTCGTTCGGGTTCGGCACGGGGTTCGGGCTGCGGCCCGACCCCGGTTACGCCGGCGGGTGGTTCGACATCGGTGACACCGACTACTGGGTCGAGGATCCCGCCAGCCCCGACTACAACACCCACCAGCGGGGGCCCGTCGACCCGGCGCAGGCGCCCTGGGGTCACTTCGAGCATCTCATCGACTACCCCGTCGCCTACCGCTACGTCGCCCTGATCGACTTCAACGTGCCCGCTCAGGGGGGGATCGGCTCGGGCATCTTCCTCCACGAGTCCACCGGGGGACCTACCGCCGGGTGCGTGAGCCTCCCCGAGGCCGAGCTGCTCACCGCCCTGCGCTGGATCGACCCGGCCACGACCCGGATCGTCATGGGCCCGGCATCGGAGCTGCCCAACCTGTAACGGACGGGACATTTCCCCTTCTCTGACCGGTAACTGCGGCGACACGGGGCCCACATCTTCGAACGCGATCCTGAGATCGACCAAAGGAGGTGTGCCGATGGGACCACCCATCATGGGATTCGCGGCCGGGGGGTGGTGGGTCGGTTTCGCCGTCGCGTCGACGTTGATCGCCGTCCTCGCCGCTCTCGTGCTGAGCGTGGTGGCGGTGACCAACCGTCTCGAGCGTCAGGCCGGTTCGATCATCGACCACCTGACGGCGACGGCCGACGGCACCCGGCCCCTGCTCGACCTGGTGGAGACCAACCTGCACCTCGCCGCCGGCGCCCGGGCGCTGTCCGGGGCCGACAACTGATCGGAGGAGCCATGGAGTCCGAGACCGTTCTCATGTGGAGCATCGCTCTCGCCGTGGGCGCCGTGGTGGTGGCCGTCGTGGCCCTGCTGCTGTGGCTGCTGTGGGAGTCGGTCCGCTCCCTCGACAGTCGAGTCGACCGGATCTGGTCGGCGGCGGTGGGCGTGTTCGTCCACACCGCCGCGACCGGCCGCCAGCTCGACCAGGCCCACGCCCGGGCACTCACCCTGGGTGGGCCCCGGTGACCCCCGTCCTGGTGGTGGGCACGGCGGCGGTTGTGATCGCCCTGGTCGCCGTGGTCTACGCCTTCCTCCGGGTGGTGGCCCGCATGGTCGCCCACATCGCCACGACCCTGTCGGAGATGGTGGCTCCCGGCGCCCAGGCCGTCGCCGGCCACGTCGGCGCCATGGCCCCGGGCATCCGTGGGGTCACCGCCGCCCTGGGCGACCTGCCCGCCACGGCGCCGGCGCCGCGCCCCACTGCGCCCTCACCCCGGAAGACGACCAGGGCCCGGAACACGACCAGAGAGAGGATTCGATGAAGCCCACGATCTACGAGGAGCTCGGCGGCGCACCGGCGGTGGCGGCGGTGGTCGAGGCGTTCTACGAACGCCTGCTGGCCGATCCCGACCTCAGCGGCTACTTCGCCGGCAAGGACCTCACCCGCCTCAAGGCCCACCAGCGAGCCTTGGTCACCGTCGCCCTCGGCGGGGGGTCGGAGACCTACACGGGGCGGCTGATGGGGCCGGCCCACGAAGGCCTGGAGATCACCGACGGTGCCTTCGACGCCGTCCTCGATCATCTGGCCGCCGCCCTGGACGGAGCCGGCGCCCCCACGACCACCGTGGCCAAGGTGATGGCCATTCTCGAACCGCTGCGGTCCGACGTCGTGCAAGCGGCGTCGGCCCCTGTCTGAAAGGAGCTCGACGTGCAGGCACTCTGGTGGGCGGCAAACGTCGTCCTCGTCCTGGCCGCCATCCCCCTGGTGGTGGAAGCGGCCCGCATCATCGCCTCGCTCAACGTGGTGCACGGCGCCGCCACCGACATCCGCGACGCCGCCGTGAGCATCGCCCGCGACCTGCCCGGTGCCGTGGGGGCGGCCGAGGAGGCCGCCGATGTGAGCGACCGCGCCGCCTCCTCTCTCCGCTCAGGGCGCCGCTCGGGCCCTGTCCGGTTGGCGGGGTAGGGCGTCATGCCGATCGTCGCCGTTGCCACCATCGTGATCGCGGTGGTGGTCGCCGCCGTGCTCGCCGGCGCCGTCGCCGTCATCGCCGTGCAGCTCCGCAGGACGAGCGCAGTCCTGGCCGATGTGGACGCTCAGCTGGGCACGCTGCCTCCCGCCCTCCGCCCCCTCGGACCTGCCATCGAGCGGGCCAACCTGGCCCTGGCCGCAGTGGCGAGCTCGTTCTCCCGGGCTGGGTCGGCGCCGGTGACGCCTCCCGTCCGCCGTCGGGCGCGGGTCCAGCCCCGGCGGACGTAGCTGGCCGTCGGGACGCCCCGGGGTCAGCCGCCGGTGGCCGAGAAGTGCTGGTAGTCCGGTGACGACCAACGGCCGCCCCAGGACCAGCCGGCGGCGGCGAAGGCACTCGTGAGCGGCCCGCCGGCCACGGCCATGCCCGGACGGGACTGGGAGCGGTCCACATAGGGGGCTCCGGCCGGGGGAAGCACATCGGCGCCCTGGATGTAGGGGTTCTCCACGGGGTTCACGTCGACGGCCTGGCCGTAGGCGTGGGCCGACCACTGCGGTGGCCCGGCGGCCACCGCGGCGCGGCAGTTGAACCCGGAGGTGTTGTCGGCGGCCATCGACGCGTTGTCGTCACCGCCGAAGGCATCGATGGGGCGCATGCCGGCGATGGGGAAGTGCTCGTCGAAGAGCCGGTGGAACACCGAGATGACCGCATCGGCGACGGTCGCGTCCACCACGACGGCGCCCTCGTGGGGCCGATCGTCGAAGCCCCGGTAGCTCAGCTTCACCGTCCGTAACCGGTCGGGGCCCACGGGGCAGCCGTCGTGCCACGACGGCCCCAGATCGGTCGCCGACACCGGGGTCACCGTCGCCGCAAAGCCGGAAGTGGGCGCCACCGAGGTGCTCGTCGGGGTGCTCGTCGGCACTGCCGAGGTGCCGGTGGAAACCGGCGAGCCGGGCACCGCCCGTACCGACGCCGGCGGAGAGGTCGAGCAGGCGACGACGCCGAGAGCCGCCAGGGCCAGCGCCGGCAGGGCCGTTCGTGCCCACCTGGCTCGTCGGACGGACACGCCTGCTCATCGTAGTTCGGAGGGGCGCCGGTACAGTCTCCCCATGCTGCGACGGCGCCGCCGGCTGGTGCCGGTCCTGGCCGGATTGGCGGCGATGGTGGCGGTGTCGGCGACGGTGGTGGCCGTCACCCGGGCGCGCCGCGGCGATGGGCGAGCGGCTCGTATCGCGGCGGCCCGGTTGCCCCCCTCGCCCCCTGCCGGTTCCCCGGCCGCCCCGTCGTCGCAGCCGGTTGCCGTGGGGTCCGACCTCCTGGTTGATGTGACCGTGGCCACGCTGTGGAGCGAGCCCCAGATGGCCAGGCCCGTCGACGGGCCATCGCTCACCAATCCCGTCGACGTGACCCGGTGGGTCGCCACCATGACCGTCGCCGACAAGCGCTGGCTGGTGGGCCGCCTGGTCACCCAGGCCCTGTACGGAGAACGGGTGACGGTGGTGGAGACACGTGGCGACTGGGCCCGGGTGACCATCGCCGACCAGCCGACCTCGCTCGACCCTCGGGGCTATCCGGGCTGGCTCCCCGCCGTACAGCTCAGCCGCCGACCGGCCGGGCCCGATGCCGATGGCGGACGATCGGCGGTGGTCACCGCACCACTGTCGCGTCTGCGCGATGGGGGGACACTCCAGAACCCTGGGCTCGAGGTGACCTACGCCACGAGACTCCCGGTAGAGGCCGTCGACGACCAGTGGGCCACCGTGGCCACCCCGGATGGCGGCCACGGCCGATTGGCCCGGTCCGACGTGGAGATCGTCGACTCCCGTCCCGGCCCGGCCACCGGGGCGGAGCTGGTGAGGAGCGCCCAGCTCTTCTCCGGGGTCCCGTACCTGTGGGCGGGGACGTCGGCCCTCGGTTTCGACTGCTCGGGCCTGGTGTGGGCCGTCTACCGGGCCCATGGCCTGGTCGTCCCCCGCGACGCCGACGACCAGGCCGCCGCCGGCGTGTCCGTGAGCCCTTCCGACCTCGAGCCCGGAGACCTCCTCTTCTACGCCTCGGGCCCGGGTCCTGCGGGCGTCCACCACGTGGCCATGTATGTCGGCGCCGGGATGATGATCCAGTCCCCGGCCACAGGGAAGACGGTGGAGACGGTCCCGGTGGGGGCGCCCGCCTTCGCCCGCCAGTTCCGGGTCGCCCGCCGCTACCCGTCCCCCTGAGGTCGCCTCCGGGGAGGCCCGGCCCGGTCACGGCCGGTCCCGCCGATGGGCCCGCCTTATCATCGACCCGAATGCGACCCCTGGCGCGCCCGCTCGTCCTCGGTGGGATCCTGCTCGTCCTGCTGATCGGTGTCACCGGGTCGGTCGCCGGCGGGCGGGGACCGGTGGGCCACGTGGCGGCCCGGAAGGTGTCGGCCCGGACAGTGGCGGCCCGGACAGTGGCGGCCCGGGCCGTGGCCCGCAGCGCCCTGGCGTTCCAGCCCGAAGGTGGCTCGCGCTTCGCGGCCCGGACCCCCGGCCATGGCGTGGCTGTCTCCCCCGAGGGGGCAACCGTCGCGGCCGGCGGCGACCACGCGCCGGTACGCCTCCGCCTGCACGGCGCCAACCCCGATGCGCCGGCGGAGGGTCGCCGGCCCCTGGCCGGGCGAGCCAACCAGTTCCTGGGGGACGACCCCTCGGCCTGGCAGACCGACGTCGCCACCTACGGCCAGGTGGCCTACGCCGGGGTCTGGAACGGCGTCGACGTGGTCTGGTACGGCAGCGGCTCCGACCTCGAGCAGGATTTCGTCGTAGGCGCCGGGGCCGACCCCGGCCAGATCGGGATCTCCTTCCCGGACGCCGGGGGCCTGCGCATCGACGACCGGGGTGACCTGGTCGTCGCCCTGGCCGGGGGCGAGGCCCGCCTGCGGGCGCCTGTCCTCTACCAGGGTGAGGGAAGGGGACGGCGGGCGGTGGCGGGCGGTTTCGTGGTCGGCGTTGGGGGGGTGGTCGGGTTCCGGGTGGGCGCCCACGATGCCGGCCTGCCCCTCGTGATCGACCCGGTGCTGGTGGAGTCGACCTTCCTGGGGGGAGGCGGCGACGATGCCGCCTACGGGGTGGCCGTCGACGCCGCCGGCGGCATCTATGTCACCGGATCGACCGAGTCGGTCGACTTCCCCGTCGCCGGCCCGGTGCAGAACACCCTGGTGCAAGACGGTGACGTTCGGACCGACGCCTTCGTGACCAAGCTGAGTCCCGACGGTTCGGCCTTCACCTACAGCACCTTCCTCGGGGGCAAGGGCCGCGACATCGGCTACGCCATCGCCGTCGGCGCCGACGGCAGCGCCACCGTGTCGGGCTCGACCGAGTCCACCGACTTCCCGACGGCCCGCCCGGTGCAGAAGGCCTACGGCGGCGGCGCCACC
The DNA here is from genome assembly GCA_039649175.1 of Acidimicrobiaceae bacterium. GTDB lineage: Bacteria > Actinomycetota > Acidimicrobiia > Acidimicrobiales > AC-14 > DATAQC01. The sequence continues at coordinate 14,052 of JBBWZS010000064.1, read as the reverse complement.
GACGCCTTCGTGACCAGGCTGGGGCCCCAGGGCGCGGTGCTGGCGTACTCGTCCTATTTGGGTGGGGGAGGAGCCGACGTGGCGCGCGGGGTGGCCGTCGACGTCTCCGGAAACGCCACCCTCGCCGGCACCACCACCTCGAACGACTTCCCCATCGCCGGCCCGGCTCTCCAGGGCGCGCCCAATCACCCCGACGACACCGCCGCCTTCGTCACCAGGGTCAACGCCGACGGGTCGGCGTGGGCCTACTCCACCTACCTGGGCGGCAGCGGCGACGACCGGGCCGCGGGGGTGGCTCTCGACGCCTCCGGCGCCGCCGTGGTGGTGGGGGAGACCCAGTCGCCGGACTTCCCCACGGCCAAGCCCATACAGGCGGCCCCGGGGCTGCCGGCCGGCAACGGAACGGCCGCCTCCGACGCCTTCGTGGTCGAGCTCGCGCCCGCGGGATCGCCGCTGGTGTACGCCACCTACCTGGGGGGGTCAGCCGCCGATAAGGCCACCGGCGTGGCCGTCGACCCCACCGGCGCGGCCTACGTCACCGGGCAGACGAGCTCGCCCAATTTTCCCGCCGTCAAAGCCCTTCAGAACGTCCCGGGGGGCAGCGGCGACGCCTTCGTGACCAAGGTCGATCCCACCGGCACGTCGCTCGTGTGGTCGAGCTTCCTCGGCGGTTCGGCGGCCGACTCGGGCGCCGGCATCACCGTCACCGCCGACGGCCGGGCGTCGGTCACCGGCGCCACCGCCTCCGACAACTTCCCCGTGGCCAAGCCCGTCCGGCAGGCCAAGGCGGGGTTCACCGACGCCTTCGTGGCCACCTTCGCTCCCTCGGGTGGGGCGTTGTCCGAGTCCACCTACCTGGGGGGCACCGACGAGGACCAAGGCACCGCCATTGCCGCCGATCGGGCGGGCACGGTGTTCGTCGCCGGCAACACGAGGTCGCTCGACTTCCCCCTGGTCGCACCGATCAGGACGACCACCGGACGCAGCGACGCCTTTCTGGCGACGGTGGGGGAGGCGTCGGCGTCGGCCTCGTCGGCGGGAGCGGCGGTGCCGGCGCGGGAGCGCCGCATCCGGATCCTGGGGGCGGTGACCGTCGTGCTCTTCCTGGCCGCCATCGCCCAGACCCTGTGGTTGCGCCGCCGGCCCACTCCCGCCCCCCCCGACCCGGTGGCGGCTGTCCCCGGTCTGGGCGTCCTGAGGAGCACCCAGCCCGACCCGCAGTGGTACGCGCCGAAGCCACCTCGCCTGGCGGACCTGCCCCCGTTGCGACCCCGAGCGGTGCCGCCGCCCGTCTCCCGGAGAGGGCGCAAATCCAAGTCCGAGGACGCCGACCCGGACGCCACCGTTGCCGTTGGTCGAAGCGACGTCGCCGTCCCCGAGCTCTTCCCGGACAACGAGGAACAGGGGTGGTCGCGCGAGCAGGACCCCGACGACACCGAGTTCTGGTCGACCGACGACGCCCCCCGGCCCGGCGACGAGCGCCCGGCGCGCCCGGTCGACGTCCAGGCTCCCGACCTGTGGGACGCCACCGAGGCCGCCGAGCCCGCGGTGGTGGGCGACGTGAGGCCAGGGGCGGCGCCCCCCGCCGCCGTCGATGTGTCGGCCCCCGACCTGTGGGCCCCGACGGAGCCGGAGGAGGACGCGACGGTCGACCCGATGTGGGCCGACCTCCTGGCCGAGCCCGCCACCCCTCCACCAACCGCGCCGCCCCAGGAGGCCCCGGCACCGGAGACTCCGCCGCAGGAGGCCGCCGCACCGGAGGCGCCGCCCCAGGAGGCGCCCGTACCGGAAGCGCCGGTACCGGAGGCCCCCGTTCCCCCGGCTCCCGCACCCGAGCCGGTCTCCGCCGAGGCGGCGGCGAGCGGTGACTGGATGGCCGACCTGTGGCCGGAGGGGCGTCCCGCCGGCGACGGGACGGTGCCCCCACCCGATGAAGCCCCCACCGCCGGCGACGGGCAGCCCCCACCGGACCCTGCGGAGGCCGAGGCTGTGACAGGTGGTCCGCCCCGACCCGAGAAGGCCGTGAGCGACAGCGCTACCCCGGGTGCGGTCAGCGACGTCTTCCGCGGCTGGCGGGCGCGCCGCCGAGCCGCTGCCGACCAGAGCCGCCGGGCGTCCGACACGCCGCCCGCCGAGACGGCTGCGCCGCAGACCGCGCCGGAGCCGACCGGCGCCGCCGAGCATGCCGAGGCCCACCTCGTTGACGCTGGTACCCCCGACTCCGCGTCGGTCGAGACCGACGTCGACTGGGAGGCTCCCGTTCTCGACAAGGCGCCAGAGCCAGCCCCGGCGCCGGCTCCGCCCATCGTGCCGGCGATCTCCGAGGCCGAGCGCCCGGTCGTCGAGGCGGGGTTGGCCGACCTGGTCACCAACGTCGAGCTGGCCGACCTGCCCGCCGCCGCGCCCTGGGCCCTCGAGGACTTCGACGGCCCGCTGCCCGCCCCCCACGACGACCCCGCCCTGGCTGCCGCACTGGCGCGCGAGCTGTCGATCAGCGACCTCCTGGACGAGGACCTGCCCATCCCCGCCTCCACCGACGGCGGCCACGAGGACGAGCTCTCGATGCGTGACCTGCTCGCCGAGGACCTGCAGTTCAGCGATGCCGATACCGCGACCCCGGCGGGGACCACGGCCGCCGCATGGCTCCCCGAATCGGACGTGCTACCGCCTCCCGAAGCGCCGGCGCCCGCCGGTGAGGTCGGGTCCTCCTCGACGCCGGTCGAGCCGGAGCAGGCGACCCCGGAGCCCGATCCGACCACCGACGGCAAGGTCGAGGGCGAGGCAGAGGGGCACGCCCACGCCGAGGGGCAAGCCCAGCCCGAGGGGCAAGCCCAGCCCGAGGGGCAAGCCGAGCCGAGTGAGGAAGGCGAGGCAGAGGGGCAAGCCCAGGCCCGGGGAGAAGGGGAATCCGAGCTCGGGGGAGAAGCCGAGGCCGGCGGGGAAGCCGAGGGCGAGCCGGTCTACCCGAAGCTGCCCGAGGCGCGGCCGGGCCGGTGGGAGACGCTTCGCTCGGGCTGGGGGCGGCCCCGGCACTAGCCGGCCCGGAGCTCCCTACAGCGACGGTGACGCGGTCCGCAGGTCGGGGTCGAGCCCCCTCACGACCTCACCGGCCCGCAACGCCTCATCGGCCTCGAGGGTGAACCACCGCCCCGCCAGGTTGTCGATCACCGCCGACCGGCCGCCGCCCGCCAGCTGCTCGACGGCCCGGATGACGCCACCGTGGGTGATGACGAGGGGGCATGCCCCGGCGGCCTCGGAGGTGGCCACCCTGGTCAGCCCGGCGGTGACGCGGGCCAAGAAGGCGGCGCGGATCTCGCCGCCGGGGGTGGCGGCCAGCCGCCCCTTGCGCCAGTCGTCCAGCTGATCGGGCCACCGCAGCTCGATCTCGGGCCGGGTCAGGCCCTCCCAGTCGCCGACGTTGTACTCGCGCAGGTCGGGGTCCACGGTGACCGGGCCCAGCCCGAGAGCGGCGGCCACCGTCGCCGCCGTGGTGCGGGCCCGGTCCAGGTCGGACGCAGTCACGCTGGTGAGCCCCAGCCCGTCCAGATGGCGAGCGGCCTCGGCCGCCTGGGCCCGCCCCAGCTCGGACAGCGGGGGGTCGGACCACCCCTGCCAGCGGCCCTCGGCGTTCCACGTCGACTGGCCGTGTCGCAGGAGAAGGATACGGGTGGCCACTGCCGGGCAGCCTATGATGACCGGACCGCCAGAAGGTTTTACTGAGGAGAAGCGCTCGTGCCCGGGACTGTGGTCGTAGGGACCCAGTGGGGCGACGAAGGTAAGGGGAAGCTCACCGACCTTCTGGCCCGGGAGATGCAGGTGGTCGTCCGTTACCAGGGCGGCCACAACGCAGGGCACACCCTGGTCGTGGGCGGCAAGTCCTTCGCCCTCCAGCTCGTCCCCAGCGGCGTCATGTACCCGTGGGTCACGCCCGTGATCGGCAACGGCGTGGTGGTCGACCCCGCCGTGCTGGTCGACGAGCTCGACGGGCTCGAGGCCCGGGGGGTCGACTGCAGCCGCCTGAAGGTGTCCGGCAACGCCCACCTGATCATGCCGTACCACCACGAGCTCGATCGCCTCACCGAGCGCTACCTGGGCAAGAACAGCCTGGGTACGACCAAGAGGGGCATCGGCCCGGCCTACGCCGACAAGGCCACCCGCGTGGGCCTGCGGGTCCAGGACCTGCAGGACCCCAAGATCTTCCGGGAGAAGCTCGACGTCGTCCTCAAGGAGAAGAACCTGCTGCTGGCCAAGGTGTACAACCGCCTGGCCCTGTCGAGCGACGACATCGCCGACCTCTACCTCGGCGAGCTGGCGACCCGCCTCGACCCCCTCATCACCGACACCGTGGGCCTCGTCCACGACGCCCTCGAAGCCGGCCAGAACGTGCTGTTCGAAGGGGCCCAGGCCACCTTCCTCGACCTCGACCAGGGGACGTATCCCTTCGTGACCTCCTCCAACCCGGTGGCCGGCGGGGCGTGCACGGGGGCGGGCGTGGGGCCCGGACACATCGGGCGCATCATCGGGATCGCCAAGGCGTACGTCACCCGGGTGGGGTCGGGGCCCTTCCCCACCGAGTTGCACGACGAGGTGGGCGACACCCTGGTCGACCGGGGCCGCGAGTTCGGCACCAACACCGGCCGCCGCCGGCGCACCGGCTGGTTCGACGCGGTCATGCTCCGCCAGGCGGTGCGCCTCAACTCGCTCACCGAGGTGGCCCTGACCAAGCTGGACGTGCTCGACGGCTTCGACAACCTGAAGGTGTGCGTCGCCTACGAAGCCGATGGCGTCCGGTACCGCCACGTCCCCTACCACCAGTCGGTGCTGCACAAGGTGAAGCCGGTGTACGAGGAGGTCCCGGGGTGGGGCGACGACCTGTCGGGGATCACGTCGCTGTCCCTTCTGCCCACCGCCGCCCGGGACTACATCGCCTTCCTGTCCGACCAGATCGGCGTGCCCATCCGCCTGGTCGGTGTGGGTCCGGGCCGGGAGCAGTTCGTCGACTTCGGGCGGCCCCCCGACGACGACGATGACGACAGGTGGTGGGGGGACGACGAGGACAGCGACCCCGGCACCCTCGTCCTGTGAGGTCCCATGCGTTCTCGGACGCGAGACGCGCCGGTCAACGGCGCGTTGCGCGTACGAGAAGCCGGATGGGGCGGTGAAGGTCTGCGTCGTCGGCGGGGGGGGACGGGAGCACGCCCTGCGCAACGCCCTGGCCGCCACCGCCGAGGTGGTGGTCACGCCGGGCAACGCCGGCATCCCCGGTTCGGTGGCGGCGCCGCCCGAGGAGGTGGCGGCCGACCTGTTCGTGATCGGCCCCGAGGTGCCCCTCGTCGACGGCCTGGCCGACCGGCTGCGGGCGGGCGGGGCCCTGGTGTTCGGCCCCGGAGCCGACGGCGCCCGCCTGGAGGGGTCGAAGGCGTGGATGAAAGAGGTGCTGGGCGACGCCGGGGTGCCCACCGCAGGCCACGCCAGCTTCACCGAGGTCGAGCCCGCCCTGGCCCATCTGCGCACGCTGGGGCCGCCCTACGTGGTGAAGACCGACGGGTTGGCGGCGGGCAAGGGCGTGCTGGTGACGGAGTCGCAGGCGGAGGCGGCCGACGACGTGGCCGCCAAGCTGGGCGGGCGCTCCTTCGGCGCCGCCGGGCGCCGGGTGGTGATCGAGGAGGGCCTGACCGGGCCCGAGCTGTCGGTGCTGTGCGTGTGCGACGGCACGCGCGTCGTCCCTCTCGCTCCCGCTCAGGACTTCAAGCGCCTGGGCGACGGCGATTCGGGGCCCAACACCGGCGGCATGGGTGCCTTTTCACCGGTGCCGCTCGCCGGCCCCGACCTCGTCGAGGTGGTGGTCGACGGCGCCGTCGAGCCCACCCTGGCCGCCTTGCGCAAGCGGGGCATCGACTACCGGGGGGTGCTCTACGCCGGGGTGATCCTCACCGCCGACGGCCCCAAGGTGCTCGAGTTCAACGTGCGCTTCGGCGACCCCGAGGCCCAGGTGGTGCTGCCCCGCTTCGCCGGTGACCTGGCCGCCTTCCTGGCCGAGGCGGCCAGCGGCTGCCTGGTGACCGAGCCCGCCTTCGTGCCCGACGCCGCCGTCACCGTGGTGCTGGCCGCCGAGGGGTACCCGGCCGCTCCCCGCACCGGCGACGCCATCGCCGGCATGGAGGCGGCAGCCGCCGTGGCGGGGGTCACCGTGCACTGCGCCGGGGTGGAGGCCGGTCATGCCAGCCTCATGACCGCCGGGGGTCGCGTGTTGCAGGTCACCGCCATGGGAGCATCGCTGGCCGAGGCCAGGGACAGGGCGTACACCGCCGTCTCGCATGTGACGTGGCCGGGGATGCAGTATCGAAGCGACATCGCCAGGATCGCCGCCGACGAGGAGGATATGTGAAGGTCGCCGTGCTCATGGGCTCGCCCAGTGACCAGCAGAAGATGGCCCCCGCCGCCGCCACCCTGGCCGAGTTCGGGCTGGAGGCCGACGAGCGGGTCATGTCGGCCCACCGCACGCCCGATGTGGTGGCCGCCTTCGCCAAGAGGGCTCGCGCCGACGGCTATGCCGCCGTCATCTGTGGCGCGGGGATGGCCGCTCACCTGGCCGGGGCGGTCGCCGCCCAGACCACGCTGCCCGTCGTCGGTGTACCCCTGTCCGGCAGCGCCCTGAACGGCATTGACGCCCTGTACGCCACCGTGCAGATGCCCAGAGGCGTGCCGGTGGCCACCGTGGCCGTCGACGGCGCCGCCAACGCCGCCATCCTGGTGGTCCAGATGCTGGCCATCACCGACGCCGGCCTGGCCTCCCAGCTCGACGACCGCCGCCAGGCGACGACGACGGCGACCGGTGGGGCAGGGGCCCCACCTGGGCAAGGAGGCGGGGATGGGGCCCCGGGAAAGGGAACACAGTGATCCCCCGCTACTCGCTGCCCGAGATGGCCGACCTGTGGACCGACGAGGCCCGCCTGGCCACCTGGCTGGAGGTGGAGATCCTGGCCACCGAGGCCTGGTCGACGGTGGGCACGGTGAGCCAGGACGACGCCAAGGCGGTGCGGGAGCGGGCCCCCGAGGTCACGCCCGCCTTCGTGGCCGCGGTGGCCGAGCGCGAGGCCGTCACCGACCACGACGTGGCCGCCTTCGTCGACGTGGTCCAGGACGCCATCGGCCCTCCCGCCGGCAACTGGGTCCACTACGGGCTCACCTCCAGCGACGTGGTGGACACCGCCCTGTGCGCCACCCTGGCCCGCTCGGCCGACGTGTTGCTGGTGGCCAGCCGGGCCCTGGTCGGCGCCCTGAAGGAGCGGGCCCTGGAGTTCCGGGACGTGGCCATGGTCGGGCGCACCCACGGCATGCACGCCGAGCCCACCACCTTCGGCGTCAAGCTGGCCCACTGGTGCCTGCAGGCCGACCGCGACCGCGCCCGCCTGGAGGCGGCCCGGGAGGCCATCGCCGTGGGCAAGCTGTCCGGGGCGGTGGGCACATGGTCGAACATCGACCCCGCCGTCGAGGCCAGCGTCTGTGCCGCCCTGGGCCTGCGGCCGGTGCCCGCCACCCAGGTGATCGCCCGTGACCGCCACGCCGAGTACCTGTGGGCGTGCGCCTCGGTGGGCGCCTCGGTCGAGTCGTTCGCCACCGAGATCCGTCATCTCCAGCGCACCGAGGTGGGCGAGGTGGAGGAGCCGTTCCGGGCCGGACAGAAGGGCAGCTCGGCCATGCCCCACAAGCGCAACCCCATCACCTGCGAGCGCCTGGCCGGCCTGGCCCGGGTGCTCCGGGCCAACCTGGGCGCCGGCCTCGAGGACGTGGCCCTGTGGCACGAGCGCGACATCTCCCACTCGTCGGTGGAGCGGGTGATCCTGCCCGACTCGTCGCTGCTCGCCCACTACGTGCTGGTCAAGATGCGCAGGGTGGTGGAGGGCATGGTCGTGCACCCCGACCGGATGCTCGAGAACCTCGACCGCTCCTACGGCCTGGTCTTCAGCCAGCCCGTGCTCCTGGCCCTGGTCGGCGCCGGCCTCACCCGCGATGCGGCCTACCGCATCGTGCAGCGGGCGGCGGCCACCGCCTGGGCCGAGCGGCGATCGTTCCGCTCGGTCCTGGAGGCCGACGACCAGGTGCCCCTCACGCCCGGGCAACTCGACGACGCCTTCAGCCTCGAGCGTTCGCTGGGCAACGCCGGTGCCGTGCTCGACGCCCTCGACGAGGTGTCGCCATGAGTCTCACCAAGATCCACTCGGGCAAGGTGCGCGACGTCTACGACGCCGGTGACGGGCTGCTGTTGATGGTCGCCTCCGACCGCATCTCCGCCTTCGACGTGGTGATGTTCGAGCCCATCGTCGACAAGGGCAAGGTCCTCACCGGGGTCACCGCCTACTGGCTGGAGCAGATGGCCGACCTGGTGGCCAGCCACCTGGTGTCCACCGACGTGGCCGACTTCCCTCCCGGAGCGGCCGACATCGATCCCTCCCTCGGCCGCTCCGACCTGCGTTCGGCTCCCGGGCGTTCGGCCCTCGACCACCTGGCCGGGCGCACGATGCTCGTGCGCCGGGCCGAGATGCTGCCCATCGAGTGCATCGTGCGGGGGTACCTGTCCGGGTCGGGGTGGAAGGAGTACACGCAGGCGGGCACGGTGTGCGGCATCCCCCTGCCTGAGGGGCTGCGCCAGTCCGACCGCCTGCCCGAACCGCTGTTCACCCCGTCGACCAAGGCACAGACAGGCCACGACGAGAACATCTCGCCGGCCCAGGCGGCCGAGCTGGTGGGGGCCGACGTCTACCACCAGGCCGAGCAGGTTTCGCTGGCCGTCTACACCAGGGCGGCCGAAGCAGCCGCCCAGCGCGGCCTCATCGTGGCCGACACCAAGTTCGAGCTGGGGTTCGTCGACGGCGTGCTGACCATGTGCGACGAGGTGCTCACCCCCGACTCCTCCCGGTTCTGGGACGCCGAGACCTGGGTGCCGGGCACCACGCCCCCGTCGTTCGACAAGCAGCCGCTGCGCGACTGGTTGGAGGAGAGCGGCTGGGACAAGACGCCGCCCCCGCCGTTCCTGCCCTTCGACGTGGTGCGCCAGACCCAGGAGCGCTACGTGGCCGCCTACGAGCGGATCACGGGAAAGCCGTTCTCCGACTGGGCGGGCACGCATTGATCGCCCGATGAGCCTCTTTCAGGTACTGGTCGAGGTCAGCCTGCGTCCCGACGTGGCCGACCCCCAGGGCGCGACCATCGAGCGGGCGTTGCCCACCCTCGGCTTCGGCGGCGTGAGCGGGGTGCGGGTCGGGAAGGCCATCCGGTTCACCATCGACGCCGCCGACGGCGACACCGCCCGCAGCCAGGTCGACGAGCTGTGCCGCAGCTTCCTCACCAACCCGGTCATCGAAGACGTCGAGGTCACCATCGCATGATCACCGTGGGCGTGGTGGTGTTCCCCGGCTCGAACTGCGAGCACGACGTGGTCGAGGCGGTGACCGCCCTCGGTGGCGAGGGCCGCCTCGTCTGGCACGGTGACAATCGCCTGGGCCCGGTCGACGCCGTCGTGCTGCCGGGTGGGTTCGCCCACGGTGATTACCTGCGCCCCGGAGCAATTGCCCGCTTCAGCCCCATCATGGCTGATTTGTCCCGGTTCATCGCCTCCGGCGGGCCCGTAGTGGGGATTTGCAACGGGTTCCAGATCCTCACCGAAGCCGGGCACCTGCCCGGGGCGCTGCAGAAGAACCGGGGCCTGCGGTTCCTCTGCTCCACCGTCGCCGTACGGGTGGAGACAATTCAATCGCCGTTGACGAACACGACGGCTCCCGGCGACGTACTTCAGCTACCGATCAACCACTTCGAGGGCAATTACACCTGCGACTCGGCCACCTTGGCGGAATTGCGCGCCGAAGACCGCGTCGTCTTGCGCTATCTCGACAACCCCAACGGCTCGACTGACGACATCGCCGCGGTGTGCTCGCCCGCCCGCAACGTGGTGGGCCTCATGCCTCACCCCGAGCGGGCCGTCGATGCCTTGGGCCACTCCCGCGACGGGCGGCCCCTCGTCTTGTCACTGCTCGCAGGTGCCGGGATGCCGGTGGCCACGAGCTCCGGAGGCCCCGGGCCCACCGGCTGAACCTGGTGCCGGGCGTTACTCGCCGCGGCGGATGCCGGCCCGGCGAAGGAGGCCGGCGTCGACGCCCGCTTCGCGCCACGCTGCGTAGGTGATGCCCTTCCGGAGGCCGTAGGGGCCGGCGGCGGCCACGAAACCTTCCTCGAGGGACGACATGTCGATGGCATTGTCGTTGGCGGCCAGGCTGGCGCTGAGATCCATACGTTCCTGCACGAGTTGCACGCGGCTCAACGGGTCAGCCGTGGGCAGGGCCTCCTCGATCGCCGCCAGACGCTTCTCGACCGACTCCGGGGTGCGCTTGCGTCCCCGCTTTGGGCGGTGCAGTTCCAACGCTTCGAGGTAGCGGCGAACGGCCCTTCCCTGTTCTCTGCCCTCGGCCAATGCGGCCTTGTGGCTGTCTGACATGGGGGTTCTGGATCGCTTCGTCTTGGCGGGCATTTCCCAATTGTGCAACCACTGACCAAAGATTTCAAATCACCCGGTCCGACATCGCCTCTTCCCATAGCGGTCGGCCGGATCTCGGGAAGGATCGGTCCCGGAAGGGGGGGCCTTCCGGTACGGTGGGCCGGTGCCGCCTGCCGGACCCGCACCCGTGTCCCCGGTCGCCGAGGACAGCGGGCCAGACGCCCCTCTCGGTCCCGATGTCCACCGCGCCCTCGGGCTGACCGACGACGAAGCGGCCTCGGTCGAGCGCATCCTCGGTCGCCCGCCCAACGGCCTGGAACTGGCCATGTACGCGGTGATGTGGTCGGAGCACTGCTCCTACAAGTCGTCCCGTGCCCACCTGGGCCGGCTGCCCACCGAGGCCCCGTGGGTGCTGGTGGGCCCGGGCGAGAACGCCGGGGTGGTCGACGTGGGTGACGGCCTGGCCGTGGCCGTGCGCATCGAGAGCCACAACCACCCCTCGGCCATCGAGCCCTACCAGGGCGCGGCCACCGGTGCGGGCGGCATCCTGCGCGACATCTTCACCATGGGGGCCCGGCCGGTGGCCCTCCTCGACTCGCTGCACATGGGCCCGCTCGACGACGCCCGCAGCCGGTGGGTCCTCGAGGGGGTGGTCAGCGGCATCTCCGGCTACGGCAACTCGGTGGGCGTTCCCACCGTGGGCGGGGAGCTGGGCTTCCATCCCTGCTTCGCCGGCAACCCGCTGGTCAACGTGATGTGCGTGGGGGTCATGGCCCACGACCACCTGGTGCTGGCCCAGGCGTCGGGGGTGGGCAACCTGGCCGTGCTCCTGGGCTCGTCCACCGGGCGTGACGGCATCGGCGGGGTGAGCGTGCTGGCCTCAGCGGCGTTCGACACCGGCGACGAGGTCAAGCGACCGAGCGTGCAGGTGGGCGACCCCTTCGAGGAGAAGCGCCTGATCGAGGCCTGCCTGGCCCTCTACGACGCCGGCCTGGTCGCCGGCATCCAGGACCTCGGTGGCGCCGGCCTCACCTGCGCCACCAGCGAGACGGCGTCGCGCGGCGGTGTGGGGATGGACGTCGACCTGTCGGCTGTGCCGCTGCGCATGACGGCGATGACACCGCCCGAGATCATGACCAGCGAGTCCCAGGAGCGCATGCTGGCCATCGTCGCCCCCGACGACCTCGACGCCGTGCTCGGCCTGTGCCGGCGGTGGGAGGTGCAGGCCAACGTGGTGGGGACGGTCACCGAGGGGCGGCGCCTGCGCATCCTCGACCGCCCCGGGGGCCGGGTGCTGGCCGACGTCCCCGCCGCCTCCCTCCACGACGACGGCCCGCTCTACGCCCGCCCCCTGCACCCGCCCGCCGGTCTGGCCGCCCGCCGGGCCGATGACCCCTCCCGCCTGCCGGCGCCGGCCGACTGCGGCCCCGCCCTGGCGGCCATGCTCGTCGACACCACCTGGGTGTCGTCGCAGTACGACCACCAGTTGTTCCTCAACACCGTCGAGGGTCCCGGCGGCGACGCCGCCGTGTTGCACCTCAAGGCTCCCGGCATCGCCGGCAGGGGCAAGGCCCTGGCCGTCACCACCGACAGCAACAGCCGCTGGTGCGGCCTCGACCCCCGGGCGGGCACGTCGTTGGTGGTGGCCGAGGCGGTGCTCAACCAGGCCTGCGTGGGAGCCCGTCCCCTGGCCGTGGTGAACTGCCTCAACTTCGGCAACCCCGAGCACGCCGAGGTCATGTGGCAGCTGTCCGAGGCCATCGACGGCATGAGCGAGGCCTGCCTGGCGCTCGGGGTGCCGGTGGTCGGCGGCAACGTGAGCCTGTACAACGCCTCGGCGGGCGGCGACATCGAGCCCACCCCCGTGATCGGCCTGCTCGGGCTCGTCGACCACCTCGACCGCCGCCCGCCCGGCGTGGGCCTGGTCGAGGGGACCGGCGTCGTGCTGTTGAGCCCGCCCGGCGGTGGCCCGGTGGTCGACCTGGCCGGGTCCCGGTGGGCGTTCGAGGCTCACGGCCACACCGGCGGTGTCCTCCCGTGCCTCGACGTCGCCGCTCACCTGGCGGTGTGTGCCCTGGTGCGCGAGCTGGTGGCCGACGGGCTGCTGGCCGGTGTCCACGACGTGGCCGACGGCGGCCTGGGGCTGGCCGTGGCCGAGATGGCGGTGCGCTCGGGCGTGGGGTTCCACATCGGCGGGGTCGCCGGCCATGCCGGGTTGTTCGCCGAGGGCCCGTCGCGCGTGGTGGCCTGCGTCGCCGCCGGCCAGGCCGCCGAGGTGGCCCAGCGGGCGGACCGGGCGGGGGTGGCGCTCACCCGGCTCGGCACCGCCGGTGGCGACCGTCTCGTCGTCGACGGCCTCGTCGACCTGGCCCTGGCCGACACGGTGGCCGGGTGGCGCGCCAGGCTTCCCACGGCGATGGGGGACTGACCCCCTCCGTGGAGCGCCGTGAGAAGATGGGCCACGTGAAGCCGCTGGGATCGGAGTCGCCCGCCTCGGCGGTGGCCGACGACGTGGTAGTCGACGGGGGGGTGGTCGACGATCGGGCCGGCGAGGCGTGCGGTGTCTTCGGTGTCTACGCCCCGGGGCAGTCGGTCGCCCATCTCACCTACCGGGGGCTGTACGCCGTGCAGCACCGGGGCCAGGAGGCGGCGGGGATGGCCGTCAGTGACGGCGACAGCATCACCGTGGTCAAGGACATGGGCCTGGTCACCAACGTGTTCAACGAGCGCAACCTGGCGCCCCTCACCGGACATCTGGCCATCGGCCACACCCGCTACTCCACCACCGGGGCCAGCGTCTGGAAGAACGCCCAGCCCATCTACCGCGGCGTGGGCGACGCCGAGTTCGCCCTGGGCCACAACGGCAACCTCACCAACACCGTCGAGCTGGCCGAGGGCCTCGGGGTGCTGCCGGGCACGCTGCAGAGCGACAGCGAGGTGGTGGCCGAGCTGATCCAGGAGGCCATCGTCGCCGCCGGGCCCGGGGCCCGCAGCGACGGCCGAGACCTGGAGCGGGCCCTCATGACCGTGCTGCCCAACCTCAAGGGGGCCTTCTCGTTCGTGCTCATGGACGAGGCCCACGTGGTCGGGGTCCGTGACCCCAACGGGTTCCGTCCCCTCTGCCTCGGGCGCCTCGACAGCGGCTGGGTGCTGGCCTCGGAGACACCGGCCCTCGACATCGTGGGTGCCCACTTCGTGCGCGAGCTCGAGCCCGGGGAGATGGTGGTGATCGACACCACCGGCACGCGGTCGATCCATCCCTTCCCCCCCGAACGCATCAACCCCAAGCTCTGCCTGTTCGAGTTCGTGTACTTCGCCCGGCCCGACAGCCTGCTCTACGGCCAGACCGTGCACAGCGCCCGCCAGCGCATGGGCGAGCTGCTGGCCGACCAGTCCCCGCTGCCTCCCCCGCCGGCACCGCGTGCAGGCGCGCCGGAGGCCGAAACCGAGGCCATGGTCATGCCCGTGCCCGAGTCGGGCATCCCCGCGGCCGAGGGCTACGCCCGGCGCAGCGGCATCCCCTTCGGCCACGGGCTGGTGAAGAACCGCTACATCGGCCG
>JBBWZS010000035.1:0-5773 GCA_039649175.1 Acidimicrobiaceae bacterium | reverse complement strand
GACCCCGAGGACCCTGGCCCCAGTCCCATCGAGAATCGCCTTGGAGCGCTCGACGGCACCGCGAGGGGTCTCATTGATGGCGGTCACAAGGACAACCCCGTCGGACTTGGTGGCGAGGACCACGGCGTCGGTGACGGGAAGAAGCGGAGGGCTGTCGATCACGATGACATCGGCGTTGGTCGACAGCTGCGTCAGGATGCTCGCCATCCGTCGCGATCCGAGTAGCTCCGCCGGGTTCGGCGGCGTCGGCCCAGAGGGGAGAAGGAGGAGCCCTCGTACCGGCGTCTCCAAGAGGGCCGTGATCGTGCTCTCCTCCAGTTTCGTGCCGGCGTGGCCGTTCGCCTGACCATTGGTGTCCGGCGCCCTCCCGTTCGCGTTGGGGCTGATGACGCCGATGAGGCCGGGGGAGGAACCCAAGTCACCGAACACCTCGTTGACCGATGGACGTCGCAGGTCCGCAGACATGAGGATGGTCCGGTAATCGGCTTGGGCGAACGCGGCGGCGAGATTGGCGGCCACGAGCGATTTGCCCTCCCCCGGGAGAGCACTCGTGACCACGATCACCTTCACCGGCCTGTCGACGCCCTGATACTGGATGCTGGTGCGGAGAGACCGCATCGCCTCGCTCAACGGGCTGTTGGGACGCTGGTCGACGGCCACTCCGGCATCGGCGGCATGCTCGTCGAACGGCAACTGCGCCAGAAGTGGGAGACCCGTGAGTCGCTCGACCTCCTCGGCGGAGCGAACCTTGTCGTTGAGCTGCTCACGCAGGACGCTAATCCCGATGCCCAAGAGCAGCCCGACGAGGGCCCCGAGGACGGCGTCGCGCTTGGGCTTGGGACTGACCGGTGTGGTGGGCGTCTTGGCGGTGGCGATGAGCTCGGCGTCGCCACGCTTGAGGCTGATGTCGACGAGGAGTTCCTGTTGGCGCGAGTACAAGGTCTCGTACTGCACCGCCGCCGCGTAGCGGGCCGCCTTCTTGGCCTCGTCGGTGGTGGGCACCCCGCCTGCTCCGGTCGTCGCCGGAGGCACTTGGGCCGCCGGTTGCCCGGGGGCCTGGCTGCTCGACGGGTTCTGCGGAGAGACGAGCGCAGACGAGGCGCCTGGAAGCGTGGAACCGTCGCCGATCTGGCTGTCGAGCTGACCGATGGTCGCTTGGAGGGGGCCGAGCTTGGCCTGGATGTCGTCGGCCGCGCCTTGCAGCCCAGCGACCGATGCCTTGCGCCGGTTCTCGATGTAGCCCCTCGCGACCGCGTCGGCCATGTTGCGGGCCTGCACTCCATCGGGGTCGGTGGCCGAGATGTCGAGCACGTTGCTCTGCCCGCCCTGGGTCACCGACACCTTTGACTCGAGTGCCCTGACGGTCACGCCCCGGGGCAGGCCGTTCAGCGCCTCGTTGGCCACCGACTCGCTCTCGGCGATGCTGATCTGGCCCGCCACGTAGCGATCGGCATCGGTGCCGGCAACGCCGACGCCACTGCTGCTGGGGTTCAGCTGCTGGCTGGGGTCGTTGGGCGTGAGCAGCACCCGCGTGGTGGCCTTGTAGAGCGGCGTGCGCAGGTTGGACAGGAGGCCGGCGACCACGCCCACCACCACCACGGCCTCGATGATGAACCACTTGTGGCGCTTGAGAATGTCGAGGTACTGGCGGAGATCCAGCGGAAGTGCCTCCTGTGTCGCTGACTGGCCGTGATGGGGTCAGCTCGGCAACGCAAGCACTGTGGCCTGCCGGCTGTCTTGCACCCTACGGGCGACGGCTTCGCGGTCACAGGGGTCGTAACCCCCATGCGGGCGCTAGGGGAGTTGCCGACTCAGCCCAATGCGACTGCCGAAGTAGGCCGATCCCGACGGCGAATAGGGGTCCCCTGGGGTCAATCACATCGTGTAACGGAGGGGGCCAACCCGCAGTATTCGCAGCTATGGCCCAACAGGTGTCACACGCAGTGTGGAGCGGAGCAGGTGAGCCGGGAGTGCTTGGCGTGCAGCTCGACGCCGGGGGGCTCCGCCTCGCCGACCCGCTGCCCGTCGCAATCGACGTCCCGGCGCGCGGCGCCTTCTACGGACGGGTGGTGAAGCCGGGCATGGACCGCCTGGCCGCGACACTCCTGTTCGTCGCCACCGTTCCCATCGCTCTCGCCGTCGGTGCCGCCGTCCGCCTCAGCATGGGCAGCGGCGTGATCTACAAGCAGCGTCGGGTCGGGCGCGACGGCCGCCTGTTCACCATGTACAAGTTCCGCAGCATGAAGACCGACCGCCGCAACGCTTCGGCACCGGCCGCCTACGACGGGCCCGACCGCCGGGTCTGCCACAAGCGCGAGGACGACCCCCGGCACACGCCTGTCGGGCGGTTCCTCCGCAAATGCAGCCTCGACGAGCTCCCCCAGCTGTGGAACGTGATGAAGGGCGACATGAGCCTGGTAGGGCCCCGCCCCGAACTTCCCCAGGTCGTCGCCGACTACGAGCCGTGGCAACACCAGCGCCACGCCGTCAAGCCCGGCCTGACCGGCTTCTGGCAGATCTCCGATCGGGCCGGTGGCCTCGCCTACGAGGGCGTCGGCTACGACATCGACTACCTGGCCAAGCTGTCGTTCTGGACCGACTGCAAGGTGCTGTTGCGCACCATCCCCGTCACGCTGCGCCGCACCGGCTCCTGAGCGCCGGGGAGGCTACGCGGGCCCCGACAGCAGCTCGCCGAGGACGGCCACGGCCCGGGCCACGACGAGGCGGTCGTCGTCGCTCAGGGTGTCCAGGCGCTTAGCAAGGAACGCCACCCGGGCCTGACGGAGATCTCGCAGTGCCCGCCTGCCGGCGGCGGTGGTCTCGATCAGGACCGCCCTCCCGTCGGTCGGGTCAGCACGGCGGCGGACCAGGGCCTGGTCCTCGAGGCGGGCCACCGCCCGGGTGAGCGTCGGAGGGGCAACGGCCTCGACCCGGGCCAGGTCACCGAGTTGCACGGGCTCGAGGTCTTCCACGCTGGCCAGGGCCGACAGCTGGGAGGGCGTCAGGCCGGCAGCGGCCTCCTGGCGCAGCCGCCGGGCCAGCCGGCCGACGAGCAGGCGGATGTCGGCGGCAAGGCTTGCGCTCCCGGTCTTCATGTCCACGTATAGTTAGCATATGTCAACTAAAGGCCCGGCGTGAGGATCGGTCGGTGAAGGCCCGCCTGCGGGCCGGGGTCAACGGTCGCATGCGGGCCCTGCGCACCCGGAACTTCCGGCTCTTCTTCATCGGCCAGCTCATCTCCAACTCGGGGAACTGGCTGACGATGGTCGCCCTGACGCTGCTGGTGCTGCACGAGACGGGAAGCGGTGTCGCCGTCGGTGCCCTGGCCGCCTGCCAGTTCGGGCCCATCCTGGTGCTCTCCCCCTTCGCCGGGCTGGTGGCCGACCGCTCCAACAAGCTGCGGCTCCTGAAGATCACCCAGATCGGCGAGATGTGCCAGTCGCTGGCCCTCGCCGCCCTCGCCTTCATGCACCATCCGCCCCTGGCCGCCATCTACCCGGTGGCCGTCGCCGGCGGATGCCTGCTGGCCTTCGACAACCCCGTCCGGCGATCGTTCGTGACCGAGATGGTCCCCCACGACGATGTCGCCAACGCCGTCACCCTGTACAGCGCCCTCGTCAACAGCTCACGGATCTTCGGGCCCGCGCTGGCCGGCGCCCTGGTCGTCACCGCCGGCTACGGGTGGGCCTTCACCCTCGACGCCGTGTCCTACGTGGCCGTGCTCGTGGCCCTGTGGATGATGCGGCCCGCCGAGTTGCGCCCGGCCGAGATCACGCCCCGGGGCCGGGGGCAGGTCCGCGAGGGCATGCGGTACGTGCGCTCCCTTCCCGAGCTGTGGCTGCCGTTCGTGATGCTCGCCGTCGTCGGCACCCTGAGCTACAACTTCACCGTCGTGTTCCCCCTGTTCGTCGAACACGCCCTGCACGGCAGCGACGCCAGTTACACGATCATCTACTCGGTGTTCAGCGCCGGCTCCCTGGTCGGCGCCGTCGCCGTCGCCGACCGCAAGACCGTGCGCGTCGCCAACATCGTGGTGGGGGCGGCAGCGTTCGGCGTGAGCATGCTGGTGCTGGCGGCGGCGCCCACCGTCGCCACCACCCTGCCAATCGTGGCCGTGCTGGGTTTCACCAGCATCGTCTTCATGACCTCGACCACCGCCATCGTGCAGGTACGCGCCGACCCCCGCATGCAGGGGCGGGTGCTGGCGCTCCAGACCGTGCTGCTGATCGGGACCACCCCGGTCGGCGGACCGCTCATGGGAGTCGTCGCCGACACCGCCGGCGCCCGGGTGCCGCTGGTGATCGGAGGAGTTGCCGCCCTGCTGGCCGCCCTGTTTGGCCTGGTCGCCGGGCGGACGGTGCTCGCCGATCGCGAGCGCGAGCGCCCGCGCCCCTCGACGGCGCCGACGCCGGCGGCCAGCGAGGCCGCCCTTGGTTGACCGTCGGCCAGGCGACGGCCTTGCCCGTCCCCAGCGGGCTCTGAGGGGGCTCTCAGGATCGACTCCTACGATGACGTCGCACGCCCACCGCAGCCGCGGAGCGGGCCACGAGGAGGCGAGATGTCGAAGGCGTGGAAGTGGGTCATCGGGGTGGTGGTCGGTGTGGCCGTGGCCATCCCCGTGGGCACCTTCATCTTCATCCACTTCATCGAGGGCCCGGCGCCGGCCAAGCTCACCCTCAACAGCAACAGTTCATCCAAGAGCGGCGGCGCCACGACGACGGCACCGGCCGGCGCCGCCACCGGGGCCGACACGTCGGGCAACTGGAAGCCGACGCCCGCCTCGGTCGTCGGGTACAGGATCAAAGAGACGTTGTTCGGTCAGTCGGCCGAAGCGGTCGGGCGAACCAGCTCGGTCACCGGGTCGATGGCATTCACCGGCGACACGGTCAGCGCCGTCAACCTCGTCGTCGACATGAAATCGGTGAAGAGCGACCGCAGCCAGCGCGACGGGCAGTTCCAGGGGCGGATCATGAACACCGCCGTGTACCCGACGGCCACCTTCAAGCTCACCCAACCGCTGGTCCTGTCCAACGTGCCCACCGACAACACCGTCGTCGACGCCAAGGCCACCGGAGACCTCACCCTCCACGGTGTGACCAAGAGCGTCACCTTCGACCTGAAGGCCCAGCGCGACGGCGCCAACGTCAAGGTCAACGGCGCCATCCCCATCGTGTTCGCCGACTACAACATCTCCAACCCGAGCGGTGGTCCGGCGACCACCGCCGACAACGGCCTGCTCGAGTTCCTCGTGGTCTTCGCCCCCACCACCTGAGGTCCTCCTCGAAACTCCTGATATGCTTTTGTGTATGAGGACGACCATCAATCTGCCTGACGTGCTGGCCAGGGCGGCCAAGGCGCGAGCTGCGACCGAGGGACGGACGTTCACCAGCCTGGTGGAAGAGGGACTGCGCACGGTCCTGGCCGACGAAGGACCCGAGCGGGGGGGACCGCCGACGCCACTCCCCGCTTTCGGTGACCCCAAGGGCCGGCTGCTCGTCGAGCTCGGCGACCGCGATGCGGTGTGGGATGCCCTCGAGGGTGCCGGTCCAGCGCCTGCATGATCCTGCCCGACGTCAACGTGCTCGTCTACTCGTTCCGCCGCGAGGCGGAGAACCATGAGCGGTACGCATCATGGCTGGCCGACCTCGTAGCCGGGGCTGACGAGCTCGCCCTTCACGACCTGCCCCTCCTGGGGTTCGTCAGGATCGTGACCAACAGCCGAATCGTTCCCACGGTCACACCCACCGCGCTGGCACTCGACTTCGTCGCCCGC
>JBBWZS010000027.1:0-3152 GCA_039649175.1 Acidimicrobiaceae bacterium | reverse complement strand
CAGTCGTACCGGGTGGCCGACGCCTTCCGGGCCAAGGGCGTGCCCGTCGTGCTGGGTGGCGTGCACCCGTCGCTGTTGCCCGAGGAGGCTCTCCGCCACGCCGACTCGGTCGTGTGTGGTGAGGCCGACAGCATCATCGACCAGGTCCTGGCCGACGCCGCCGCCGGGTGCCTGCAACCCCTCTACAAGGGCGAGTGGCTGGGCATGGACACCGTGCCCACGGCTGACACCTGGGCCCACGAGCTCAAGCGCACACCCCTCACCCGCTACGCCCCCCTCAACACCCTGCAGACCACCCGGGGGTGCCGGTTCAACTGCGACTTCTGCTCGGTCATCCGCATCAACGGACGCGGCTCGCGCCACAGCGACCCCGACCGGGTGGTCGACGAGATCAACGTCATCAAGAAGGCGGGCCAGCACATCGGCGGGTTCGCCTATGTCTTCTTCCTCGACGACGACCTGGCCGCCGACCTCGAGTACACCGAGCTGCTCTGCGAGACCATCATCCGCCGCAAGTGCAAGGTCACCTGGGGGGCCCAGGCCTCGATCGGCCTGGCCAAGAACCCCAAGCTCATCGACCTCGCTGCCCGAGCCGGTTGCCGGGTGGTGTTCACCGGCTTCGAGAGCGTGTCGCGCGACAGCCTGGTCGAGGCCAACAAGAAGAACCGCCCGGGCGAGTACGGCGAGCTGATCGAGGCGCTGCACCGGCGGGGGATCGCCGTGGAGGGTGGCTTCATCTTCGGCTTCGACACCGATGGGCCCGGGGTGTTCGACGAGACGGTGCAGGTGGTCGACGGCATCGGCGTCGACGTGGCCCACTTCGCCGTGCTCACCCCGTACCCGGGCACCCACACCTTCGCCCGCATGGCCTCCGAAGGACGCATCACCAGTTACGACTGGAAGCGCTACAACCTGTACACGCCGGTGTTCGAGCCGGCCAGGATGACGGCGACCGAGCTCTCCGACGGCCTGCGCCGGGCCTACCGCAACTTCTACGCGGTACGCCCCCGGGCGCGCCGGTTCTGGAAGGAGGCCCGCCGCCGCGACCCTCGCTTCCACATGGCCCTCACCCTGGCCAACCAGAACTACGCCACCCGCTACCGCAACCCCCACCTCTCGCCCGAGGCGGGCTACGAGGCCGACCCCGACCACATCGCCCGCCTCATCACCGCCTCGGAGGCTCCGGCCCAGGAGGCGTTGAACGTGGCCTTCGCCAACGTGCGCCTCATGCCCAAGCCCACGCCCATGCCCGCCGCCCCCCTCGTCGCGCCCGCCGGCGGGTAGCCCGGACAGTCCGGAGCCGACCGTGGCTCACCCTCTCAGCCTGGCCCGGCGGGTCCTCGAGGCGACCCTCGCCGCCGGTCTGGCCCTGGGCCTGCGTGAAGCCCTCCAGCCCGAGCCCACGTCGCCGATCGTCGTCATCGACGACGAGCAGGAACCACCGCCGCCGGGCCCGGTGACGCTGTACTTCCATCCCGAGGTCCCCGAGGCGACGCTGATCCTCGTCCGGTAGGCGACCGCCACCACTACCGATGAGTCGGGGCCCCCGGCGACGTCTGTGTCGTTGCCTTGGGCACCGAGAACGAGATCGTGGTCGTCGCTGCCGACGGCGCAGTCGTGGCCAGGTGGACCCTGGGCGCCACCGGCCGTCCCGACCTGGCGGCGGTCGACGAGCTGGCGCGCCTGCGGCTCTGCGCCCGCCGCTCGGGTCACACGGTGGAGCTGCACAACCCGTCGACGGAGCTGTGCGAACTGCTCGACCTCGCCGGGCTGAGCCTCGACGATCGGGGTGAGGCGCCGCCGATGGGTACCGCGCCGCCTCGCTGGGTAGATATCCCTGATCCTAAAAAAGGAGAACCGCCATGGTGAACATCCCCCTCGAATCGGTCGCTTTTCGCGAAGGTGCCGTTCCCCGTCCCGACATGGTCAGCGTGGTCGACGAGACCGCCACCAAGGAGAACGCCAAGCCACCCGGCCCCACCGGCGACGCCGCCGGCCTGGAGCTGGAGACCAAGCTGTCCGTGCAGGCGTGGGTACGCAACGTCGACCCGGTGAAGCACAGCTGGGTCGACCTGCACGTCTTCGACGAGAACGACCAGCTCATCCGGGCCGAGACGCGGGCCCTGGACTGGCTGAAGACGGGCGGCGAGGACGGCGACATCTTCGGCTTCGAAGGAAGCATCTTCCGCGGTACCGGAGCGGTGGGCGGGTCGGTCTGGTTCGGCGAGGACGTCCGCAAGCTGCAGTACCGCCTGTACTACGAGGTCAACGGCACCGTCTTCAGTGACGGTGTGCTGCGCCAGCACGAGGTCACCGCCGACAGCGAGGTCATGAACCCCTCCCGCCCGAGTCGCAAGCCACGCGCCGCCGCCAAGGTCCCCTCGTCGGGGATCAAGACGCCTTCCAAGTCGGCGCCGGCCAAGCGGGCCCGTCGCGCCGGCTGAGCCTCTGGACGCTCAGCTGGTGGGTGACTTCTTCCGTCCCGCCACCACGAGCGCCCCACCCAGCTTGATCGACATGCCGGCCAGATAGATCATCGGGACGAAATCGGCGCCGGTGTTGGGCATCCCGCTCGAGTCGGTGCCGTCGGTGCTGCCGGTGCTGTCGGTGTTGTCCGCGGTGACCCCCGAGTCGGAGGTGTCCGAAGAATCGCCGGTGACGTCGCCGGCAGACGGATCAGTCGTGTCGGTGACGTCGGTGCTGCCGGGATCGGTGGCCGACAGGCCGGTGTCGGAGCCGTCGGTGGTGCCGTCGCCGGTGCCTGTCGCCGGCTGGTCGAGCGGGGTGCCGGCGCCCCGGCTGGCCTGGATGACGTCGAAGGAGACGGCGGCGTTGCCGCTGGCGTCGGCCAGCACCAGGTGGTGGGCGCCGGGCGCGGCGTCGGACGGGATCTTCACGTTGGCCTGGTAGTGACCCCGCGGGTCGGCGGTGACGGCGCCCAGGACGGTGGGCACGCTGCACAGGGTGACGGTCAGGTGCTGACCGGGGCCGAACCCGTTGCCCTGCAGGCCGACCTCCTGGCCCGGTGCGGCGGCCTTGGCGCTGACGCTCACCGTGCGCGCCATCCACGACGAAGAGGTGCGTAGGGCGGCGTTGTCCGGTGCCTCGGCCAGCCGGCAGAGGGTTGACGGGTCGGTGGGCTGGGGGGCGTC
>JBBWZS010000023.1:0-8663 GCA_039649175.1 Acidimicrobiaceae bacterium | reverse complement strand
GGACTCGACCTGGCGCAGGGTCATCCCCCGGCCCAGGCACTGGGCGCGGGTCACGACGCCGAACTGGCGGGCAGAGAGGACGTCGGTGGCGGGCGGGCCCATGGCTTCCAGCCAAGCAGCCCGGTGTGACACCAGGCCCAGCGCCGCGGTTCTTTGTCGCGTTACCCACCTCACAGGTAGGTAACGCGACAAAGTTCCCGGACGCCCCGGTGTGGGCCCCCGCCGGCACCGGCGGGCGTGGCCGCAGGCCCGGGTGCCCGCCGGTCGAAGCCGACCTCGATGCGTCGGCGCGCGCCGGCGGGGCAGGGGCCCCTGCCGGCACGCGGCGGGCGAAGCCCGAAGGGACCGGGTGCCCGCCGCCCAGGAAGCAGCGCACCTTTGACATGGCTTTCGACTTGGTGGTCGAGGCCGGCCTCGACCGTCTGGTCTCGGCCACCTACCCACTCGACCGCTACCGTGACGCCATAGACCACGCAGCCAACGCCGGGCGTCGCGACGCCGTCAAGGTGGCGTTCGACCTCCGGAGCGAAAGACGACGATGACCAGCGCCAGCGGCGACGCCGTGTCGCGACGTTCCGCCGACCGCCCGGCGCTGCGCACGCGGCCCGGCCTGGTGCTCGAGGTCGAACGCTCGACGCCTCCCGTGCTGTTCCACGCCGGCGAGGGCTTCCACCTCGAGCGCCTGCCCGTCGGGTCGCGGGTGATCTACCCGGCCGAGCCGGTGACCCCCCTCGCCGACCCCGACTCTGCCATCCGCCACGCCCTGGCCAACCCGGTGGGCGACAGCGAGCCGCTGGCCGCCCTGCTGCGGCCGGGCATGCGCCTCACCATCGCCTTCGACAACCAGGCCGTGCCCCTGCCGCCCATGCGCCGCCCCGACAACCGCCAACGGGTCATCGAGGCCGTGCTCGACCTGGCCGCCGAGGCCGGCGTCGACGATGTCGTGCTCATCGCCGCCCACGGCCTGCACCGGCGGATGACCGAGCCCGAGCTGCGTCACATCGTCGGTGACCGCGTCTACGACGCCTTCGCGCCCCAGGGCCGCCTGACCCAGCACGACGCCGAGGACCACGACAACCTCGAGCTGGTCGGGCGCACGCCCGAGGGCGAGCACGTCGAGATCAACAAGCGGGCGGCCACCTCCGACCTGCTGGTCTACGTGAACGTGAACCTGGTGGCCATGGACGGCGGCCACAAGTCCACCATGACGGGGCTGGCCTCCTACCGCAGCCTGCGGGCCCACCACAACGTCAACACCATGCAGCACAGCCGCTCGTTCATGGACCAGGAGCGCTCGGAGCTGCATCACTCGGCCTGGCGCATGGGCCGCATGCTCGGTGAGCACGTGAAGGTCTTCCAGATCGAGACCACCCTCAACACCGACACGTTCCCCAAGCAGTTCTCCTTCCTGCAGAAGCGCGAGTGGGAGTGGTCGGCGCGCGACCGGGCGTCGTACCTGGGCGTGTCCAAGAGCCTCGATCGCTGCCCGCCCCGGCTGGCCCGCAGCATCTTCCACGGCATCAAGTCGCCCCAGAAGATGACCAGCGTGCAGGCGGGCGAGGTCGAGGCCGTCCACGCCCTGACCACCGCCAACGTCTACCGCCAGCACCTGGTGCCCATCGAAGGGCAGGCCGACATCCTCACCATGGGGCTGCCCTATGTGGGGCCCTACAACGTGAACTCGGTGATGAACCCCCTGCTGGTGATGTGCGTGGGGCTCGGCTACTTCTTCAACCTCTACCGGGGCAGGCCCCTGGTGCGCCGGGGTGGCGTCGTCATCATGAGCCACCCCACGCCGTGGGAGTTCCACCCCGTGCACCACCCGAGCTACATCGACTTCTTCGAGCAGGTCCTGCCCGAGACCACCGACCCCGCCGAGATCGAGGCCAAGTTCGAGGCCGACTTCGCCAACGACCCGTGGTACATCCACCTGTACCGCACCAGCTACGCCTACCACGGGGTCCACGCCTTCTACATGTGGTACTGGGGATCGCACGCCCTCCAGCACGTCGACAACAACGTGATCATCGTGGGGGGCAACCCCCGGGCGGTGCGGCGCATGGGCTTCAAGCCGGCGTCCACCCTGCGCGACGCGCTGGAGATGGCCGAGGACGTGGTGGGGCGCAACCCGTCGATCACCCACCTGCACAACCCGCCCATCCTCATGGCCGACGTCACCTGAGCAGGTGAAGCTCCCCCTGCGGCCGTCGTTCCCGATCGGCCCGCCCACGTGGCCGTCGGGAGTCGAGCGCCGGCCCGCCCCCCGGCGCACCGGCGTCCACTACGACACCGACTGGGCCCGCCGCTGGCCGGCGCGCGTGGCCCGCGCCGCCTTCGTCGACGACCTGTTGCGGCCGCTGGTGGCCGTGCTCGGCTCGCCACTGGTGACGGGGCTCGACCGCCTGGCCGACCTCGAGGCCCCCGCCATCTTCGCCGCCAACCACCACAGCCACCTCGACACGCCCCTCGTGCTCACCTCGCTCCCCGCCCGGTTCCGCCACCGGGCGGTGGTGGCGGCGGCCGCCGACTACTTCTTCTCCAGCCGGGCCAAGAGCGCCTACTCGGCCCTCACCATCGGCGCCATCCCCATCGAGCGGACCAAGGTGAACCGGCGCTCGTCCGACCTGGCCGCCTCCCTGATCGACGACGGCTGGAACCTGGTGGTGTTCCCCGAAGGCGGCCGCAGCCCCGACGGGTGGGGCCAGGACTTCCGGGGCGGCGCCGCCTACCTGGCCATCAGGTGCCAGCGCCCGGTCGTGCCCGTGTACGTGGAAGGCACCCGCAGGATCCTCAAGAAGGGAGCCCAGCTCCCCACCCCCATCGGGCGTCCGTTCGCCCGCGGCACGGGCGTACGGGTCACCTTCGGACAACCCCTGTGGGCCCATGGGGGTGAGGACTCGCGACGGTTCGCCGTCCGTGTCGAGGCCGCCGTCGCCGAACTGGGTGACGAGACGGCGACCGACTGGTGGACGGCGCGGCGCCGCGCGGCCATGGGCACCACGCCCTCGCTCACCGGGCCGACGACGGCGCCGTGGCGTCGGGCGTGGGCCCTCGACGACCACCGCCATCGCCGGGGGGCCGATCCGACCTGGCCCTGAGCCGGGGCCTTCGGGGCGCGGCGTGGCACACTGGCGGCCCGGCGAAACGGCGAAAGGTAGAGCGCGACATGTGGCGGAAGCCTGCAGCGGTCCTTCTCCCGGCGATGCTGGCCGTGGTGGCCTCGATGAGCGCAGCCGGGCCGTCCGCCCAGGCTGCCCCCGGTGCACCGACGGCCCCCGGTGGATCGGCGTCCGCAGTTGCGTCCGGCTCGGCGTCCCCGGTCGCCGCGTCGTCGGCGGCCTCGACGCCGGCGCCTGCGGTGTCGACCAAGGCCTCGACCAAGGCCGACAAGATCCCCGCCACTGTCCAACGGGTCGTGGCCGGGACCGCCACGTCGGGTGCCATCACCGACGGCAGCGTGCGCTCCGACGCCGGGGGGCGGGTCGAGCTCGACTTCCACGCCACCGGGCCCACGGGCGGGTCCGAAGAGGCCGACCTCGCCGGGCTGGGGGCGGCCGGCGTCCGCACTCTGAGCCTGTCACCCGACCTGCACGTCACCACCGGCATGGTCGAGGCCTGGGTGCCCCGTGAGGCGGTCACCGCCGCCGCCGCCCTCCCCTGGGTCACCTCGGTCACCGTCCCCGCCTACGCCCACACCAGCGCCGTCACCAGCGCCGGCGTGGCCCTGCACAAGGCCGACGTGGCCCAGGCCAAGGGCCTCACCGGAGCGGGTGTCACCGTCGGTGTCGTGTCCGACGGCGTCGCCAGCCTGGCCACCTCCCAGGCAGCCGGCGAACTGCCTCCCGTCGACATCGTCGACCCCACCACCTTCGGACGGGGCACCGGTGACGAGGGCACGGCCATGCTCGAGATCGTCCACGACATGGCACCGGGTGCCGCCCTCGACTTCCACGCCGCCGGCATCGGCGACGTCGCCACCCCGCTCACCTTCGTGCTCGCCCTCGACGCCCTCCACAAGGCGGGGGCCAACGTCATCGTCCACGACGTGGGGTTCCTCGGCGAGCCCGTCTTCCAGGCCGGCATCGTGGCCCAGGTCATCGACGGCCTCACCGCCGCCGGCGTCTCCGTCCACTCCGCCGCCGGCAACGCCGGTGACACCCACACCGCCCGGGTCACGGCCACGGGTAGCGGCTCGGGCCCCGACGCCAGCGCCGGCCCGTACCCGAGCTGCGGGGTCACGCCCCCCACCAACGCCGTCGCCATCGGACCCAACGCCAAGACCAGCTTCGACGTCACCCTGTTCCCGGGCGCCGAGTCCACCTTCGCCCTGCAGTGGAGCGAGCCCCGCTCGATCTTCCCCACCGCCGGCCAGGGGGGGTTCACCGATCTCGACCTGTTCCTCATGACCGACGACCTCAGCGACTGCCTGTCGCCCGACTCGTTCTCGTCCAGCTTCCAGGGCAACGGGGCCGGCGACCCGATCGAGGTGGTGTCCGGCCACCTCACCGGCACCACGCCCCTCAGGGCCAAGCTGGTCGTCAGCGCCTTCGTCGACCCTGCCGTGACCCCGCCGTCCACGCCTCCCACCCTCGACCTGCGGTGGACCGGAGCGGCGGCGGCCGTCGACCCGCCCACCCGGGCCGGCAGCCTCGACCCGGTCGACAACTTCACCTCCGGCCTGCCCGGCGCGGCGGCCGCCGTCGACGCCAAGACGGGCGAGATCGAGCCCTTCAGCGGTGGCGGCCCCGTCAACCTGTTCACCACCACCAACTGCCCGCCCGACACGACCAAGGCCGAGGACCAGGAGTGCCCGCTCAGC
Source organism: Acidimicrobiaceae bacterium (assembly GCA_039649175.1). Taxonomy (GTDB): domain Bacteria; phylum Actinomycetota; class Acidimicrobiia; order Acidimicrobiales; family AC-14; genus DATAQC01. Next base: position 3,844 of record JBBWZS010000023.1, on the reverse strand, counting down.
GCCGGCACCACGGTCGGGACCTTCCAGGGCCCGGCGTGGGCGGCGGCCGATGACGTGGCCGTGAGCGGCGCCGGCGGGTTCCCCACCGAGTTCCAGGGCACCTCGGCAGCCGCGCCTCACGCCGGGGGGTGTGACGCCCTGGTCCGCCAGGCCATCGGGCGCCCCGACGCACCGGTGAAGGAGGTCCATGACCGGCTGGCGTCGACGGCCGTCGATGTCGGAGCCCCGGGGGTCGACGACGTCTCCGGCGCGGGCATCCTCGACTGTGCGGCGGCCTCCACCGTGTCCGACATCGCCCTCACCTACGGGGTGGGCCCGACCGAACCAGCCCCCGGCGACACCGTCAGCTACACCCTGAACGCCCTCGACAACGGCCCTGACCCCGGCACCGGCCTGGCCCTCACCGCCACCCTGCCCGACGGCGTGTCCTTCGCGTCCAGCGGGTCCGGTTGCACGGCCGACGCCCAGACGGTGTCGTGCCCGCTCACCGACCTTGCCACCGACCAGACCGCCAGCTTCACCTTCGACGCCACCGTCGACTCCTCCGTCGAGTCGGGCACCGAGTTGGCCAGCACGGCGACGGTGGTGGGACCCTTCGATGCCGCCCTCGACGACAACACCGCCACCGCGTCGGTCACCGCCGTGGTGCCGGTCACCGACCTGGGGAACCTGGCCGCCACCGGGTCACCCCGCCTGCCCACCCTGCCCATCGGCCTGGGCCTGCTGGCGGCGGCCGTCGCCGGCCTGGCCCTCACCCGCCGGTCGCGGTTGATCGCCCGCCGGTGAGCGCCTGTCCCGGCGCCCGTCGCCCCACCCGGGTGACCACGGTCGCCGTGGCTGCACTCACGGCGTGGTCGCTGGTGGCCTGCGGGTCGTCGGGGTCGACCAAGGCCACCACCGCGTCGACGTCGACAACCGCGGGGCCCGCCACCGGGGGGCGACAGAAGCCTTCGTCCAAGCTTCCCGTCGAGGTGCAACGCACGGTGGCCCACCTGCAGGCCGGTGAGAAGCCCGGCGCCGACTCGCGCTTCGCCGACTCTTCGGTCCCCGTACGGGCCGACGGCATGTTGCAGCTCGAGCTCAGCGCCGCCGCCCCCGTCACCGACGCCCAGAAGGCCGACCTCACCGCCCTGGGCGCCGAGGTGATCGCCAGCGGCACCGCCGTCGCCATCGTCGACGCCTGGGTGCCCTTCGCCAAGGTGGACGAGGCCGCTGCCCTCCCCTGGGTGCTGTCGGTCACCGTCCCCAACCCCACGCGGGGGCACTGAGCGCTCGAAGGGCCGACCCCTCGTCCTGGTAGATCGCGGATCTCGGCGTCCGGCGGTGTTGGTACCATGTCGGCTCGCAGTCCCGGGGTCGTGGCAGCGCCGCCCACTTCGACGATGAAGCCCCTGGTTTCGTACTTCCAAACCGAACGCTTTCATCGCGAGGATTCCCATGCCCGATCGCTCCTCCCGCCCCGAGCTCGACTCCTGCGGCATCGGCTTCGTCGCTGACGCCCGGGGGCGCGCTTCCCGCCACATCGTGAGCGCCGCCCTCCGGGGCCTGGCCTGCGTCAAGCACCGCGGCGCCCTGGCCGCCGACGCCCGTTCGTCGGACGGGTCGGGCCTGCTCGTGCCCATCCCCCCGGCCATCTTCGGTGCCACCGACGACGGCTCGACCCACGGGCTGGCCATGCTCTTCGTGCGCGGGCCCGACCCCCGCCCGGCCGTCGAGGAAGCAGCCGCGGCCGAGGGCATCAGCGTGGTCGACTGGCGGACGCCACCCACCGACGACGACCGCCTCGGCGACCTGGCCCGCACCACCCGTCCCCGCACGGTCCAGGCCGTCCTCGCGCCGCCCATGGGCGCCGACGGTGACGCCGCCGAGCGGGCCGCCTTCCGGCTCCGGCGCCGGCTGTCCACCACCGCGCCCGGCACCTATGTCGTGTCGTGCTCGTTCCGCACCGTGGTCTACAAGGGCCTGATCGTCGCCGACGCCCTGGCCGGGTACTGGCTCGACCTCGCCGACGAGCGCTTCGCCGCCCCCTTCGCCATGTTCCACCAGCGGTTCTCCACCAACACCCTGCCCACCTGGGAGCGGGCCCAGCCCTTCCGCATGCTGTGCCACAACGGCGAGATCAACGCGCTGGCCGGCAACGTCAACCGCATGCGGGCCCGGGCCCTGCTGGGCACCGAGACCGCCGGCCTCGGCGCCGAAGAGTTGTTCCGCCCCGTCCTCGACCCCGCCGACTCCGACTCCGGCCAGCTCGACTCGGTCGTCGAGCTGCTCACCAGAGGCGGGCGAGACGTCCGCCACTCGGTGGCCATGACCATCCCCGAGGCCTGGGAGGGCGAGCGCGACCTCGACGCCGCCGTCCGCGGCTTCTACCGCTACCACGCCTCCCTCATGGAGCCCTGGGACGGCCCTGCCGGTGTCATCTTCACCGATGGCCTCACCGTCGGTGCCTCCCTCGACCGCAACGGCCTGCGCCCCCTGCGCTACGCCATCTGCGACGACGGCATGGTGACGTGCTGCTCGGAGGCGGGCGCCATCGACCTGGGAGAGCGCGAGCCGGGCACCGTCACCCGGGGCCGGCTGGGCCCCGGCCAGATGCTGTTCGTCGACCCCAGCCGGGGTGTCGTCGACGACGCCGGCAACAAGGAGCACCTGGCCGCGCTCCAGCCCTACGCCAAGTGGGCGGCCGACGGCCTGCGTGACCTGAGCCGGGGCCGTCCCATCGAGCAGACCCCCGACCCCGACCACCTCGAGCGGCGCCAGGCCATGTTCGGCTACAGCCGCGAGGAGCTGGCCATGGTGCTGCGCCACATGGCCACCGAGGCCAAGGAGCCCACCTACTCCATGGGCGACGACTCTCCCCTCCCCCACCTGGCCGGGCGACCCCGGCCCGTGCACCACTACCTCAAGCAGCGCTTCGCCCAGGTCACCAACCCCCCCATCGACCACCTGCGCGAGCGCCTGGTGATGAGCCTGCGCACCCTGGTGGGCCCCCGTCACCCCATCCTCGGCGAAGGAGCGCGCGCCACCGAGCTGTTGGTGCTGAAGTCGTTCTTCGTCTACCCCTCGCTCATCGTCGACCTGCTGAGCGGCGTCTCCTGCGACTTCGGGTGCGCCCACCTCGACGCCACGTTCCCCATCAGCGAGGGCCCCGCCGGCCTGCGGGCCGCCGTCGACCGCATCTGCGACCGGGCCGAGGCACTGGCCTCCGAGGGCACGTGCATCCTCGTGGTCGACGACGGCAACGTGTCCGACGACCGGGCGCCGGTTCCCGCCCTGCTGGCCACCGGCGCCGTCCACCACCGCCTGGTGGCACGGGGCCTGCGCTCGAACACCAGCTTGGTGGCCAGCGCGGACGACGCCCGCGACGTCCACTACATCGCCTGCCTGCTGGGCTACGGGGCCGACGCCATCTGCCCGGGCCTGGCCCTGGAGACGGTGGCCCACGAGGCCGACCGCAACAACGACTCCGAGCTGTCGGGCCCCGAGGCGCAGAACCGCCTCCAGGCGGCCATGGAGGACGGCGTGTTGAAGGTCATGTCCAAGATGGGCATCTGCACGGTTGACTCCTACCGGGGCGCTCAGATCTTCGAGGTGCTGGGCCTGGGGCCCGAGGTGGTCGACATCTGCTTCGCCGGCACCCCCTCGGTGGTGGGCGGCATCGGTTGGGACGAGCTGGGCGCCGACGTGCTGGTGCGCCACGCCACCGGGCGCCTGGGAGACGGCGGGTTCTACCGGGCACTGAAGAAGGCCGGCTCCGAGTACCACACCCACAACGACGACGTCACCAAGGCCCTCAACGAGATGAAGGCCGCCCACCTGCTGCAGTCGGCGGTGAAGAACGGCA
>JBBWZS010000215.1:0-4276 GCA_039649175.1 Acidimicrobiaceae bacterium | reverse complement strand
TGGTGATCACGGTCGACCTGGCCCGCGTCTCGGCGGTCGATGCCGGGATCGGTCGGCTCTCGATCGCGGGAGGCGCCAGCGTCTACCCGTTCGCCCACAACATCCTGCTGGGGGCCCGACAGCGAGGCTTCGGCGGCCACTTCACGACGGTGCTCTCCCGCCACGAGGCCGAGGCCAAGGCCCTCCTGCACATCCCCGAGACCCACGCCCTGGCCACGATGCTGCCGATCGGCAAGCCGCCCAAGGAGGTCACCAAGCTGTCGCGCGACCCGGTCGAGTCCTTCACCACCGTCGGCACCTTCGACGGCCCCACCTTCGCCCGGCCGTAGCCAGGCCTACTGCTTGTAGGTCGAGAGGAAGCGCTCGATCCGGCCGATGGCGTCCTCCAGGTCTTCCACCCGGGGAAGGGTCACGATGCGGAAGTGGTCGGGCTCGGGCCAGTTGAAGCCGGTGCCCTGGACCACGAGCAACTTCTCGTCCCGCAGCAGGTCGAGACAGAACCGCACGTCGTCGACGATCTTGTAGACGTTCGGGTCGAGGCGGGGGAAGACGTACAGGGCGCCCATGGGCTTCGTGCAGGTCACGCCGGGGATCTGGTTCAGCAGGTCGTACGCGATGTTCCGCTGCTCGAGCAGCCGCCCGCCGGGCAAGACCAGGTCGTTGATCGACTGGTACCCGCCGAGCGCGGTCTGGATGGCGTGCTGGGCCGGCACGTTGGCGCACAGGCGCATGTTGGCCAGGATGTCGAGGCCCTCGATGTAGCTGCGGGCGTGGTGCTTGGCGCCCGACACCACCATCCAGCCCGAGCGGAAGCCGGCCACGCGGTAGGCCTTGGACAGCCCGTTGTAGGTGAGGCACACCAGATCGGGCGCCAGCGTGGCGGTGCAGAAGTGGACGGCGTCGTCGTAGAGGATCTTGTCGTAGATCTCGTCGGACATGACGACGAGGTGGTGGCGGCGGCAGATCTCGACCAGCGCCTCCAGCACGTCGACCGGGTAGACGGCGCCGGTGGGGTTGTTGGGGTTGATGATCACCATCGCCTTGGTGCGATCGGTGATCTTCGACTCGATGTCGGCGAGGTCGGGCGCCCAGTCGGCCTGCTCGTCGCAGCGGTAGTGCACCGGCCGGCCGCCCGACAGCGACACCGCCGCGGTCCAGAGCGGGTAGTCGGGCGACGGCACGAGCACCTCGTCGCCGTTGTTCAGCAGGCCCTGCAATGACATGACGATGAGCTCGCTCACCCCGTTGCCGAGGTAGATGTCGTCGATGTCGACGCCCGCCACGTTGCGCTGCTGGTAGTACTGCATGACGGCCTTGCGGGCCGGGAACAGGCCCTTGCTGTCGCTGTAGCCCTGGGCCGTGGGCAGGTTGACGATGACGTCGCGCAGGATCTCCTCGGGCGCCTCGAAGCCGAACGGTGCGGGGTTGCCCAGGTTGAGCTTGAGGATGCGCTGGCCGTCCTCCTCCATCCGCTTGGCCTCGTCGAGCACCGGCCCGCGGATCTCGTAGCAGACGTCCGCGAGCTTGTTGGACTGGGTGACCTGCACGGCACCAGTGTGCCGGCCCGTCCTGCCGACGGCAGCGGATTGTCAGCGCTGCGTGCGGACGATGCCCTCCTGGGCGAAGGAGGCGAGGAGCGTGCCGTCGCGCGACTGGATGGTGCCGCGACTGGCGAAGCGGCCCGACGACAGCGTGAACGGCGGGCAGTCCACGAACCACCAGTCGTCGTCGACCGGCGGCCGGTGGAAGAACAGCGAGTGCCCGACGGTGCGGGACAGCATGCCGTCGCCCTGGCCCGAGCGCGGCTCGAAGGGCGTGAAGACGACCATGTAGTCGGACACGAAGGCGAGGGCGCACGCGGTGATCATCGGATCGTCGCCCAGGTCGTGCAGCCGGGCCCAGTACGGGTGCTCCCGCTCGAGGCTCGACGACTCGACCGGCCTCGGCCGGGTCTCGCCGACGTCCACCGGGTTGCGCATCGACAAGCCATCCAGGGCCTCGGGGGCGGCCAGGTACGGCGGGGCCACCTGCGCCCGGTCATCGCCGTCCTCGGGATGGTGGAACATCGCCTCGGCCGACATCGCCAACCTCCCGCCGGTGACCAGGTCGATGCGGCGGACGGAGAAGGTCCGGCTGTCCATGATCCGAGCGACCGTCACCTCGTGCGGGCCCTCCCACGTGCCGGCGGCCAGGAAGCTGGCGTTGAGCGACAGCGGCACCTTGGCGTCGTCGATCGTGGCGTACGCGCCCCGCAGCACCATCGCCAGGCTCAGCCCCCCGAACAGGAAGCCCTCACCGTCGGGCCGGATGACGAAACGATCCTCGCCCTTCGCCTCGAGCGGGAGCAGGTCGGCGAAGGGAGCCCGTGGGCCCGACCCGAGCACGTCCGTCATGGGCGCGGCAGCGTAGAGGTCGCCGCGTCCCCTCCCCGGTTGTGGTCACGCACCGTTGGTGGGCAACGGCCAGCGACCAGAACCCGATCCGGCGTTTTTCGGTTGTGGTCACGCACCGTTGGTGGACAACGGCGAGCGACCAGAACTGGATGTGGGTCAGCGCCGGCGGAAGCCGACTTGGCGGGGGAAGCGCAGCACCTGGGCGGTGGGCGAGGCGACCTCGTCGGCGAGGCCGGCGGCGACGGCGTCCTCGGCGGTGAGGAAGACGCCTCGTTCGAGCAGGGCGGCCAGCTCGTCGGCCGGGACGCCGGAGCGCTCGGCGATGCGCTCGAGGACGCTGCGGCGCTGGTGCTGGCGGTGCTCGACCCACCGGGAGAGGTCGGCCTGCGAGCCGGTGTAGGTCGCCTCGGGCTCCTCGAAGCGCAGCATGGCCCGGGGCGAGACGATGCGGCGATCGCACGAGGCGAACACCAGCAGGGGCGCACCGGCCGCCTGGCCCACCACCGTCGCCTCCACCGGCACGCCGAGCAGGGCCACGGTGTCGATCACCGCGATGGCGCCGGACAGCGTGCCGCCAGCCGCGTTGATCTGCAGGTGAGCCGCCTCGTCGCCGTCGGCGTCGAGCGTCATGAGCGCCGCACACGCGTTGGCTGCCGCCGCGTCGTCGAGCTCGCCGGTGAGGTGGACCACCCGGCGCTCGAGGAGGTCGGCCAGCACCCAGGCGTTCCACTGATCGGCGGACGACGACATCATCGCGACTCCTTTGGCGTGGTGAGGGTCCAGGAGACCTGGAGGCCGAGGGCCTCGGCGTAGCGCTCGACGGTCGAGAGACGGACGTCGTTCGACCCCGACTCCAGCCGGGCGACCGCCGACTGTGACGTGCCCATGCGGGCGGCCACCTCGGTCTGGGAGAGGCCCAGCTTCGAGCGGCGGGCGACCAGCTCCTCGTTGAGCCGCCGGCGCTGGGCCCGCTCGGCGAAGCCGGGGAAGACCGGCTCGTGCCGCCGCTCGTCGCGCCCGCTCATATCGCGAATACGATATCTCGTATGCGAGATAGCGAGCGCCTCACCGGATACGCAGCTTCGATCATCCCCACCGTCGTCGACTCCTCGCCCAAGGGTGACCGGGCCTTCGACATCTTCTCGCTCCTGCTGAAGGAGCGCATCGTCTTCCTCGGCCAGGAGGTCGACGACCAGATCGCCAACCTCCTCATCGCCGAGCTGCTGTACCTCGACGCCCAGGATCCGGGCAAGGACATCTGGCTCTACATCAACTCCCCCGGCGGCCTCGTCTACGCCGGCATGGCGATCTACGACGTGATGCAGCACACGGTCAGCGACGTGGCCACGGTCTGCGTCGGCATGGGCATGTCGGCCGCCGCGGTGATCCTGGCCGGCGGCGCGGCGGGCAAGCGCTTCGCCCTGCCCTCGGCCAAGATCATGATCCACCAGGGCACCGCCGGTACCGGGCGGGTCGCGCCCAGCGACATGGAGATCCAGCTCCGCGAGGTGCTGGCCCTCACCCGCCGGATGACCGAGATCCTGGCCCACCACACCGGCAAGCCGGTCGAGCAGATCGCCCGCGACATCGACCGCGACTACTTCATGACCGCGGGCGAGGCCATCGAGTACGGCCTCATCGACCAGGTCCTCGAGCCCCGCCGGGGCGTCAGCTCCCAGGTCCTCGAGGACGCGGGGCGGCTGCTGGTGGGCTAAGCCCTGCGGGGTGACCGTCCGCCGCCGGGTGCCGCCGACGTTGGCGCCCGTCCCGTGGGAGGCGCTGCGCACCGAGCTGGGCGTGGTCGAGGCGTTCCCGCCCGAGGCCCTGGCCGAGGCCACCGCCGCGGCCCGGGCGCCGCGGCTGCCGGAGCTCGACCGGACGGA
>JBBWZS010000202.1:0-2569 GCA_039649175.1 Acidimicrobiaceae bacterium | reverse complement strand
CCTCCCCCTGGCGACCCGCCCGGTAGAGGGCCAGCATCAGCAGCTCGACCAGACCCTCCCGCAACGGGTGCTCGTGGATGAGCTGCTCCAGCTCGGCCACGACGGCGCCGTGCTCGCCGAGGGCCAGATCGGCGACAATGCGGTCCCGGGTGGTGGTGACCCGCAGCCCTTCGAGGCGCTCGGCCTCCCTCTCGGCGAAGGGAAACTCCTCCAGGGCCCGTCCCCGCCACAGCGACAGCGCGTCGACGAGGGCCCGCCGGGCCGCGCGCGGCCGGCCCTCGTCGAGATGCCGGCTGCCTTCGGCCGACAGCCGCTCGAAGTCGGCCACGTCGTATTCACCGGGGCCGACTCGGATCAGATAGCCCGGTGCACGGGTGAGGATCCGCTGCGGTGGCGTCCGGGGCGGACGCTCGGGCTCGACGAGGCGCCGGAGGTTGGAGACGTAGACGGGCAGGCTGCCTGCCGACCGCGCCCCCGACCCCTCGGGCCACAGGACGTGGCCCAACCGGTCGACGGACACGACGGTGTTGGCCGAAATGAGCAGCGCGGCCAACACGGCGCGCTGCTTCGGCCGACCGGGCTCCAGCGGGCCGTCGTCGTGAAGCACCTCGAGCGGACCCAGGATGCCGAACCGCAACGTTGCTCTGTCTATAGATGAAGGCTACGCGGTTGCGACCACAAGGAATTGCCGGGGGCCATCCCCCCGGCGGCCGCAGCAGTGGCCTCGGGGCTGTGACCGGTGCCCGGGGACGGCGGCAGGCTGACCGATGGGTTCGGGATCGGCGGAGGAGAAGCGGTTGTGACCGCCGTGTGCTGGCCGGTTCCGGTCGTCGGGCCGGTGCCGGCCCGCCGAATGGTGATGTCCCCGAAGGCGGTGCGGGCCCGGACCTCGACCGTCTCCTCGGAAGGCTCGGGACGCCCGGTCGTTTCGAGCAGGTTGCGGACCTGGCCGAAGCCGGTGTGCAGGTCGAGCCAGGCCGCGACCCCGGCCCGCACGCCCACATCCACCTTGCCCCGCGCCGTCTGGGCGACGACGACACCGCTCGCCACCTCGTCGAGGGAGATGTCGCCGTTCGCGGTCTTGGCCGTCACCGCCGCGTGGGCCCGGTCGACGGTGATCTTGCCGTTGGCGACCCTCACCTCGACATCGCCGACCACCTCGCCGACCGAGACATCGCCGTTGGCGTTCTTGATCGTGGCGGGGCCGCCGATCCGGTCGACCCTGATCGTGCCGGTCCCCGTGGCGATCTGCGCCGACCCGGCGACGTGGCCCACGGTGATGTCGCCGGCCCCGGCCTTGTAACGGCAGTCGCCGAGCGTTCCGGTGGTGCGCAACGCGGCGATCCCGACGTCGCCACGGAGATGCGAGCCGGCCGGAACCTCGATCCGCACCTCGATCGACTCACCACTTCCCCAGAAGGCGTACCGCTTCCATCCCTTCGATGCCTTGACCTGGAGCACGCCGTCGGCGAGCTCGACGCGGGTCTGTTCGGCGGCGGCCACGTCGGACGGCTTGGCCGGGTTGCTGGGTTGCACGGATACGACCGTGTCGTGGCGGTCGGCGGCCGCGACATGGATGTCGCCCACGCCGAGCTCGACGACGACCTCGATCGGCTGCGGGGTGTCAAAGGTGGGCATGTCGGTCCTTTCTGTCAGGTGTCGGTGGCTGCCGGACCAGCGTTTGGCGGTACGGCCCTTCATGTGCGCAAGCCGGGGCTAGCGGGCCCACCCGCTGAAGCGTTGGGCGCCCTGCGGACCGCGCCGCTCGGGCCGGCGCGACGGCCCGGACCGCTCCAGGGCGGCAGCCGCAGCGCGCACGAGCCAGGCGTTGACCGAGAGACCCTCGGCCGCCGCCGCTTGATCGACCCGGCCCTTGAGGTGGTCGGGCATGCGCAGGTTGATCCGCGCCATCGTGGCGTCGTCGCCGCCGCCACCCGACGGGGCGACGCCAGGTGGCGGCCACGGATCTTCGTCCCCGCCCGGAGCGGACGCCGGGTCCGGATTCGGTGGTCCGGGCGCCGTCACCGCGAACTCCGGGTCACGGCCGCGCAGGCGCAGCTCGACCGACCCCGGCGCAAGGTCGCAGGTGATCTCCTGGGCCGCGGCCGACAGTGCGTCCAGCAGGGCGAGGCGGATGGCCGCGTCCAGTGGCGCGGCGAGCCGCCGGGCGAGCGCCCGGGCGTCGTCCCCGCCGGCCTCGGCGGCCGCTTCCAGCTGCCGGTGCAGCTCGTCGATGTACGGGCTCAGGTCCATGACGCCATGATGGCACCACATTGGCACCACGTCAACGCCTGAGGTGCCAGAGCGGCCCACTACCTGTGCCAGAGCCCCGGCCGCCCCTCCCCTGGCCTACCGTGAGCGCCATGCGAGCCGTCAGCGTGATCCCCCTCCAGAAGGACTCCGTCGATCTCACCGACATGCCGGAGCCGCCGGCCGAGGACGGGCCGGTCCTGGTCGAGACCATCGCCGTCGGAGTGTGCGGGACGGACCTGGAGATCATCGCCGGCGACTACGGCTGGGCCCCACCGGGGGCGGACCGGCTGATCCTCGGCCACGAGTCACTGGGACG
>JBBWZS010000094.1:0-5891 GCA_039649175.1 Acidimicrobiaceae bacterium | reverse complement strand
CTGCGGGCCGACCCCGACAACCGGCTGGTGTCGGCGCTGGTCTCGGTGCCGACCGAGCTGTACTCGTCGGCCCTTCGCCACCGCCTCGAACGCCACCTCATGGTGCAACTCGACGGGACCCGGGTCGACGCCGACGTCTCCCTGGCCGACCGGCCCGAGGCCATCCTCCGGCTCGTCGTGCACCTGGGCGGCTCCGTGCCCGAACGGGATGGCGGCGCCCCCGTCGACCTTCGCCTCGACGCCCTGGAGCGCGAGGTGCGCCTGTTGTGCCGCACGTGGGAACAGGAGCTGGCCGTCGCCCTGGACGACCGGGTCGGCGAGGAACGCGCAGGGCTGCTCACCAGGGCGTGGGCGGGCTGGTTCCCGTCGGCGTACCGCGACACCATCGCCCCCCACCGGGCCGTGGACGACGTGGTGCACCTCGACGCCCTCCTGTCCGGTGACGCCGCCGCCGGCCGCGACCCGATCCGCATCGTCTTCGCCACCGACCCGAGCGGTCGGGCCCAGGCCCGGCTCAAGGTCTTCGCCGCCGGGGCCGGGGTGGAGCTCTCACAGTTCCTCCCCATCCTCGAGAGCCTCGGCCTGTGGGCGGTCGAGGACGTCCCCTACGTGCTGGGCGGCGACAAGGTCCACCTTCACGACTTCGGGGTGCGCGACCCGACCGGCACACGCTTCGACGTGGAGGGCGACGGACCGCGCCTTGCCGACGCGGCGATGGCGCTGTGGCACGGGCGGGCCGACGCCGACTCGCTCAACCAGCTGGTGCTGCGCTCGGCCCTGTCATGGCAGGACGTGGCCGTGCTGCGCGCCTACCTCCGCTACCGCAAGCAGGTGGGCACCGCCTTCACCACCGACTACGTGGCTCAGGTGCTGACTCACCACGCGGCCACCGCCACCGCCCTGGTCGAGCTGTTCGCCGTCCGGTTCGACCCGGCGTCCGACGCCGGGTCCGATGCCGTCGTCGAGCTCCGTCGCCGGATCATCGACAGCTGTGACGCCGTCTCCCTGCTCGACCACGACCGCATCCTCCGAGGCTTCCTGGCCCTGGTCGACGCCACCGTCCGCACCAACCGCTACCTGGCCGACCGCAGTGGGTCGGATCACCTGGCGTTGAAGCTCCAGAGCTCGGCCGTCCCCGATGCCCCCCGGCCGGTGCCCTTCCGGGAGATCTTCGTCCACGGTCCCAACGTCGAGGGCATCCACCTGCGCTGGGGCCCGGTGGCCAGGGGCGGCATCAGGTGGAGCGACCGCCTCGACGACTACCGGACCGAGGTGCTCGACCTCATGCGGGCCCAGGTCCTGAAGAACGCGGTGATCGTGCCCACCGGCGCCAAGGGGGGCTTCGTCGTCAAACACCCACGCTTCGGAGCCCCCGGCGGGCCCGTCGACCCCGCCCGCGCCTACGAGATCTTCATCACCGGCCTGCTGGAGGTCACCGACAACGTGGTCGGCGACCACGTGGTGCCCGTACCCAAGCGGCGCGACAACGACGACCCCTACCTGGTGGTGGCGGCTGACCGGGGCACCGCCACCTTCTCCGACCTCGCCAACCGGATCAGCGTCGACCGCCGGTTCTGGCTGGGCGACGCCTTCGCCTCCGGAGGCTCGGGCGGCTACGACCACAAGGCTCTGGGCATCACCGCCCGGGGGGCGTGGGTGGCCGTGACCCACCACTTCGCCGCCCTGGGCATCGCCGAGCAGGGCATCGGCGAGCAGGGCATCGCCGGCCGGCAACCGGCCGGGGACGGCGACGGTGACTGCGGCCCGGCGCCGGAGCCGGAGCCGGCACCGGTGACCGTGGTCGGGATCGGCGACATGTCGGGCGACGTGTTCGGCAACGCCATGTTGCGCTCCGACCACATCCGCCTGGTGGCCGCCTTCGACCACCGGGACATCTTCATCGACCCCGACCCCGACCCGGCCGCGTCGTACCGCGAGCGGGCCCGGCTGTTCGCCACGCCCACCTCGTCGTGGCAGGACTACGACCGGTCGGTGATGAGCCCCGGCGGCGGGGTCTGGTCGCGTCTGGAGAAGCGCATCCTGTTGAGCGCCGAGGCCCAGGCGGCTTTGCGCCTCACCGACGAGTACCCCACCGGCCCCGAGTTGATCCGGGCCATCCTGCGGGCGCCCGCCACTCTCCTCTTCGCCGGTGGCGTGGGGACCTTCGTGCGGGCCAGCACCGAGGCCGACGCCGCCATCGACGACCGGGCCAACGCCGAGGTGCGGGTCGAGGCGTCGAGCGTGCGGGCTCGTGTGGTCGGTGAGGGCGCCAACCTGGCCTTCACCCAACGGGCGCGCATCGAGTACGCCCGGCGGGGCGGCCAGGTCAACACCGACGCCATCGACAACTCGGCCGGCGTCGACATCTCCGACCACGAGGTCAACCTCAAGATCCTCCTCGCCCTGGCCGTCGAGGCGGGCGACCTGAGCCCCGAGGACCGCACCCGCCTGCTGCACGAGGTCTGCGACGATGTGGTCGCCCGCGTGCTGCGCAACTGCTCGCGCCAGAGCATCGCCCTCACCCGGGCCCACGCCGCCAGCCCCGGCTCCATGGTCGCCATGGAGTCGCTCGTGGCCGACCTGGAGTCCACCGCCGTGCTCGACCGGGCCGTCGAGGCCATGCCGTCGACCGACGAGATGCGGGCACGGGCGCAGGCGGGCGCCGGGCTCACCCGTCCGGAACTGGCGGTGGTCCTGGCCGGCGCCAAGCGCAGCCTCGCCGCTGCCCTGCTGGCCTCCTCGCTGCCCGGCCAGGCCGGCGTCCGGGACGTCCTCGTGGGCTATTTCCCCCGTTCCCTCAGTGCGCGATTCGACCATCTCCTCGACCGTCACCGGCTGCGCCGGGAACTGGTCTCGTCGGTCCTGGCCAACGAGGTGGTGGACCGCATGGGCCCCACCTTCGTCCACGAGCTGGCGGCCGAGACGAGGGCCCGGCCGGCATCGATCGTCGCCGCCTACGTGGTGGCCCGCTCGGTGACCGGGGCTGACCGTTGGTGGCAGCCCATCGACGCCTGCCGGGGACCGGGCATCGAGGCGCTCGTCGAGTCGTCGGCCATGGTCAGCCAGCTCCTCGAAGCCCTGACCCGTGCCTACCTGCGCCGGGGCGAGGGCGACGACATCGCCGCCGCCGTCGAGCGCGACGCCCCCGTCTTCTCCGAGCTGCGGGCGTCGTTGCCCGACATCGGTACGCCCTACCGGCATCGCCTGCGGGCCCGCACGGCCGAGCGCCTGAGTGAGGCGACCGTGCCCCCGGGGCTGGCCGACCAGCTGGCGTGCGCCGGTGAGCTCATCATCGGCGCCGACGTAGCCGACCTGGTCAGGACGACGGGACGGTCGGCAGCCGGCATCGCCGCTGCCATGCTCTGGGTGGGCGAATCGCTCGGGGTCGACCGCCTCCTCCAACGGGTGAGGGCGGCGGCGGCCGAGGACCGCTGGTCGACGGCGGTCCGCCGGGGCCTGGTCGACGACCTCACCGACCTGCGCCGGCTGGGGGCGGGGCGGGCCCTGCGCGATCATCCCGACCAACCCGAGCCCGAGGCGGTGATCCGGTTCCTGGCGGCGCGCGTCGAACCGATCGGCGAGGTGGCCCGGCTGGTGAGCGAGGTGGAGAGCGAGCCCCAGCCCCGCCTCGATGCCGTCACCGTTGCCACCCGGGCGGTCCGCCAGGCCATCGGCTGAGGCACGCACCGCCCTGGCGGCGGCGTCGATCAGCGCCCAGGATGGCCAGGACCGGTCGGAGGGCAGTACCTTGCACGCCGGTGCGATCGTGCGATCGCACCTGGGCCTCACACGGATCGGAGCAGCCATCGATGGCGGTCGCCAACACTTCACGACTGCGCCGCACAGTGGCCGGTGCCGCCCTGGCCGCCCTCGCCCTGGCGGGGTGCTCGGGCCAGAGCAGTCACTCGGCGATCGCCGCCAGCATCGTCAACGGCAAGCCCGGCTTCGCCCCCCACACCATCAGCGTCCACAAGAACGACAAGGTCGACCTGCTGGTGACCAACACCACCGACAAGACCCACGGGTTCGACATCGAGGGCTACCACATCAGTCGCGTCGTCGACCCGACGGCGCCGCCCGTGCACGTCAAGTTCACCGCCTCCCAGTCCGGCACCTTCCGCATCTTCTGCCACCTCCACCCCGCGCACCAGACGGCCACGCTCTTCGTCGAGTGAGGCCGGGCGGCCTGGTGCCGGTGGGTCGGTGACCAGGGCGAAAAGCCCGTCTGGCGCCCAGCGTGGCCGACTAACCTGCATTGGTGGCCGTCTTCGATCGGATCGGCGACGACGACTATGAGCAGGTGGTCTACTGCCACGACCGGGCGAGCGGCCTGAGGGCGATCATCGCCATCCACTCCACCCGCCTCGGCCCCGCCCTGGGGGGCGCCCGCTTCTATCCCTACGCCACCGAGGACGCGGCGCTGATCGACGTCCTCCGCCTGGCCCGGGCCATGACCTACAAGGCGGCCGCCGCCGGCCTCGACCTCGGCGGAGGCAAGGCCGTGATCATCGGCGACCCGGCCACGGCCAGGAGCGAGGCGCTCCTGCGGGCCTACGGCCGCCACGTCGACAGCCTGGGGGGCCGGTACCTCACCGCCGAGGATGTCGGGACCACCCAGGCCGACATGGACCTCATCCGGCGGGAGACGACCGCTGTCACCGGTGTGAGCGAGTCCCTCGGCGGCTCGGGCGACCCCTCGGCCGCCACCGCCTACGGCGTCATGTGGGCCATGAAGGCGGTGGCCGACCACCTGTGGGCCGACCCGTCGCTCGCCGGGCGCCACGTGGTGGTATCGGGAGTAGGCAAGGTGGGTGCCCACCTGGTCGCCCTCCTGGTGGCCGAGGGCGCCCGGGTCAGCGTGGCCGACATCGACGCCGCCGCCGTCGACCGGGTCGTGGTCGACCATGGCGCCCGGGCGGTTCCCGTGGCCGACGTTCACCGCGTCGAGTGCGACATCTTCTCGCCGTGCGCCCTCGGCGCGGTGCTCGACGCCCCCACCATCGCCGAGCTGGCCTGCGCAGCGGTGGTGGGTTCGGCCAACAACCAGCTGGCCGACGCCGACGGGCCGGCGTTGTTGGCCAAGGCGGGCGTGACCTATGCCACCGACTACGTTGTCAACGCCGGCGGGCTGATCAACATCGCCGATGAGCTGGCACCCGGCGGTTACGTCAGGGAGCGCGCCTACGCTGCAGTGCAGAAGATCTTCGACACCACCCGCACCCTCCTGGCCACGGCCGAAACCGAGTCCGTCTCCACGACCGAAGCCGCCGACCGCCTGGCCGAGCGGCGCATCCACGAGCTGAGCGGGGTCCAGCTGATCCGTCGAGCCTCGAGAGGGTAGCCATGGCCCGAGTGATCCCCGAGCACGAGGCCCCGGTAGCCGTCGACGCCCTGTCCGACGATCATCGCCGGCTGGGCCTGAGCGACGACGACGTCGTCACCCTCTACCGCACCATGGTCACGGCGCGCGCCATCGACCAGAAGCTGTGGAACCTGACGCGCACCCGCACCATCCCGTTCATGATCCCCGGCCAGGGCCAGGAGGCGGCCCAGGTCGGCTCGGCGTCGGCAGTGACCCGCGGTCACGACCTGGTGCTCCCCTACTACCGCGACGTGGGGGTCGTCCTGGCCATGGGCATGACCCCCTACGAGGTCATGCTCAACGGCTTCGCCCGGCCCGAGGACCCCAACTCCGGCGGCCGCCAGATGCCCTACCACTGGGGGTCGAAGCGCCTCGGGATCATCACCGGGTCCTCCCCCATCGGCACCCAGCTCCCCCACGCCGCCGGGCTGGCCAAGTCGTCGCAGATCCGGGGCGACGACAGGGTCACCGTCTGCTACTTCGGTGAGGCCACCGCCTCCAAGGGCGATTTCCACGAGGCCCTCAACTT
>JBBWZS010000093.1:0-19620 GCA_039649175.1 Acidimicrobiaceae bacterium | reverse complement strand
CGATGACCGTGCAGTCACGCCCCTCGCGCTTGGCCGCGTACACGGCGTCGTCGGCGGCCCGGAACAGGTCGGCCAGGCCGGGGCTGTGGCGGGGGTAGCTGGCCAGGCCCAGGCTGATGGTGACGGGCACGGCGTCGGACGCGAACTCGTCGCGGATGGCCACGCGGATGCGCTCGGCGAAGTTGTGGGCCACGGTGGCGTCGGTGGCCACCAGCACGAAGGCGAACTCGTCGCCACCCAGGCGCACCGGCGGCTCGGCCTGGCGGCACTGCTCGCACAGCACCGCCGCCACCCGGCGCAGCACCTCGTCGCCGGCACGGTGGCCGAACTGGTCGTTGACAGCCTTGAGGCCGTCGAGGTCGCCCAGCACCAGGGTGAGCGACTGGTTGGCCCGCCGGGCCCGCTCGAACTCCCGCTCCATCAGGTCCTCGAAGCTGTGGCGGTTGGCCAGGCCGGTGAGGCGGTCGGTGGCGGCGCTGTCGGCCAGGCTCTCCACCAGCGCGTCGAAGCGGTGGCGCACCACCGCCACCAGCGTGCACACCACGACCAGGGTGGCTGCGGTCAGGGCCCACTGGAGGTTGGCGGGGCCACCGCCGCCGGCCAGGACCAGGGCCAGCCCGTAGGTGGAGGTCACGACCACCAGTTGCACCCCGGCCCGCCGCCACGGGAGGAACCAGGCGGCGTAGACGCCGAACCACAGGTAGAAGAGGGCGAAGGGGGCCGATTGGGCGCCGTAGGCCCACACCGCGCCGCCGACGATCAGCTGGCACAGCCAGGTGCACGCCTCCCCGGCCCACCGGGGCAGCCGGCGCCGCCACAGGGCCACCGCCACCAGGGCGGTGAAGTTGAGTCCCTCGAAGCCCATCAGCACGCCCTGGCGTGACGCCGGGGGCGGCGCCGCCACCAGGGCGGCCAGCAGGACGGTCTGGCCCACCGCCCACAGGGCGAGCAGCAACTCGAGCTTCGCCGTCGCCTCGGCTCGACGATGCTCGGCCAGGTCGGGCGCCACCGCAGGAGGGGGCCCCGTCACTGGATGTCGGTCCCGCTGCGCCCGCACTCGAGCCTCGATCTCAGCCGGCAATGACACAGGCCTCGTCCCTGGGGCCCTGAGTGGACCCTCTCGGACTGTGTCGGCGCCGCCCCTTCCGGGCTTGAGCGGCGGCTGAAATCACCCCGCCGTCTGCGGCGGGATCCTCGTGATCGGCTTCACGAAGGCCTAGAGTGACGGCGCGCTTCGCGAGAAGCCGCCCGCGCCGAGCTCCGACCCTGCATTCCGGGTCGGCCACCACTCCCCGCCCCGCCATCCCGTCATCGCCGCTCCGTCCCGCTGCGCCCTGTCCCAGGAGGTCTCGCAACCCCGACAACCCACGCCCTACGGGTCGCCGTCTCCACCCTCGTACGGACCAACCAGGGTCCAGAGTCCCCCGAGCTCGCGAGTTTGCATGGCCAAGACGAGTGCCCGCACCCCAGGCCACCCCTGATGCCCTGTCTCAGGCTCCTTCAAGGAGGCGCAAGATGCGCACCCACCGAACCATGGCGCTCGCCGCCACGCTCAGCCTCGCCGCCGTCGCGGCGATGACCGACATGCCGCCCGGCACCGTCGCCGCTCACGCCGACGTCGCCGCCTCACGACCCCGCCCTTCGGCGGGCAGCGCCGCCCTGGCCGCCTTGCGGTCGTGCGAATCGGGCGGTGACTACACCAGCGACACCGGCAACGGCTACTACGGCGCCTACCAGTTCTCCGTCGACACCTGGCAGGGCCTCGGCTACGGCGGCTACCCCAGCGAGGCCCCCGCCGCCACTCAGGACGAGGCCGTCGTGCGGCTCTACCGCTCCTCGGGCTGGAGCTCGTGGCCCGGCTGCGCGGCATCGCTCGACCTGGCCTCGATGCCGGCACCGTCGGTCACCGCCGCGGCGGCGCCGGCGGCCACCGTCGCCGCCGTCGTCGATCCCGCCCCCGCACCGCCGCTGCCTCCCGGGGAGCGCCCCCGTCCCCGCCACTTCCAGGACCTGGTGGCAGAGTTCGGCTGAGTCGACCCGGCGCCGGTTCGCCCGGGCTCGACCGTTGCCACTTGCGGTCGGGCCTGCCTGCGCCCGAGACTCGGTCCATGCCGCGCATCCTCGACACGACCCCCGCCTTCGACACCTTCGCCCGCAAGGTGGCCCTGCACACCCCGCTGCAACGCGAGGGCCAGTGGCACGAGCTCTACGAGTCCCAGTTCCCCGAGGTGTTCGAGGCGTTCAACGCCGAGTACGGCTCGGCCGAGGGCCGCACCGCCCTGGCCAAGGAGCTGTCCAACGTCCGCCAGCGGGTGGTCGACGCCGCCCCCGTGATGCGGGCCCACATCGAGGCCATCGATCCCAGCCTGGCCAAGGCCCTCGACGTGGCCCTCGAGCCCTCACCCCTGCACGTGCTGCTGGTGGGGAGCTTCATGACCAACGCGGCGGTGAGCCGGGTGGGCGACGACGTGGCCGTGTTCCACTGCCTCGAGTGGTTCCAGTCGCCCGAGGGGGCCAAGGTGCTGGTGGCCCACGAGAGCACCCACGCGTGGTGCGAGCTGGCGACGGGCGAGGTCTTTCCCGAAGACGACGCCGCCGCCATGGCCTTCGCCGAGGGCGTGGCCATCGAGGCGTCACGCCAGGTGGTGCCCGACCGCCCCGACCAGGAGTACTTCTGGTACGGCCACCCCGATGTCGACGACTGGCTCCCGTGGTGTCGCGAGCTCCGCGACGAGCTTGTCGACGCCTTCGCCACCGGCCTCGACGCCCCCGAGACGGTGGAGGCGTTCTTCGGCGGGGGGTTCGTGGAGACCAAGTGGCGGGTCGGGTACTTCGTGGCCGACGAGGTCGTGCGCCACCTGGGGCTGCCGCTTCCCGAGCTGGCCCACATGACGGTGGCCGAGGGCCAGGCCGCGGTGCGCGCCGCCTTGGGGGTCAAACCCCCCGCCTGACCCGCCTGACCGCCGGTTCAGTCAGGGGCGCCGACGGCGGCCGCCGAATTCCACGTCACCTGGGGCGCATCGCTCCAGAGGCGCTCGAGGTCGTAGTAGGTCCGGGTCTCGTCGAGGAAGACGTGCACGACGAAGTCGCCGTAGTCGACCAGGACCCACTCGGCCTCGTGCCGTCCCTCGACGCGGATGGGCGACGGCCCACCGCTCGCCTTCAGCCGCTCCTCGATCTCGTCGGCGATGGTCTGCACCTGGCGGCGGTTGCGGCCGCTGGTGATGACGAAGGCGTCGGTGATGGCCAGCACCGCTCCCACCTCGAGGATGACGGTGTCGTCGCCGCCCTTGGCGTCAGCGGCCTGCGCTGCCTGGCGGGCCCACTCGCGGACCTGCTCCAGGTCGCGGTCGAGCTCATTGTCGGTCTTGGTGGTCGTGGAGATCCCTCCGATCGGAGAAGGTGCGGTCACGTCGGGCGCCGACGGGGCCGGGGACGAGGCGTCGGTCACGGGCACCTGGGAATGGCGCCGGCCGGTCCTCCGCGCTCGTGCGGAGCCGGGTGCTGGCGGCGGGGACTCTGGGCGGACGCCGTGCTCATCTGCCTCCAGCGTACAGATCCAGGCGTCGGATGACGTCGATCGTGGCCGCCGGCACGAGAAAGTCGAGCGGCCGGCCGTCGCCGACCCGCTGGCGGATGTCCGACGCCGAGATGTCGAGACCGGGGACGTCGACCCGTTCCACGGTCCAGCCCGGTCCGGGATCGGCGTCGGGGGCGCCGGGCCGGTTCACCACCGCCAGGGTCGCCAGCCCGGCGACGACGTCGGTCCGCCGCCACGACGACAGGTCGGCCACCACGTCGGCTCCCACCACCACGAACAGGTCGCTGTCCGGTTCGGCCGCCGCCAGCGCCTCGAGGGTGTCGGCGGTGTAGGACGCACCCCCACGCTCGATCTCGATGGCGCTGGCCTCCAGCCCGTCCACGCCGGCGACGGCGGCGGTCACCATCTCCAGGCGGTGGCCGGCCGGCGAGACGCCTCGATCGTGCTTCTGCCAGGGCTGGTTGGCCACGACCAGCAACACCCGGTCGAGGGCGAGGGCATGGCGCACGTTGACGGCAGCCACCAGGTGCCCGACGTGCACGGGGTCGAACGTCCCCCCGAAGACCCCGATGCGCGCCCGGCGGCCCGATCCCACCCCCGAAGTCTACGGACACCGGGAATTCGGGCCCAGAGCCGCCGACCCTGCCGGTACGCTCGGTTGGCATGGGCCTGCTCGACCGCCCGGAGTTCGACCGGTGGCGCTCGCAGGCCGACCGAACCCTGGAGACGGCGAGGCTGGTCGCCGCCGGGGACTCCCACGGCTGGGCCTGCTTCCTGTGCGAGCAGGCTGCCCAGTTGGCGGTGAAAGGACTGCTCCACGCCGTTGGCGAGGAGGCATGGGGCCACGACCTGCCCCAGCTCGTCGCCCGGGCTGCCGGATCTCTGGGCCACGGATGGCCGACGG
This sequence comes from Acidimicrobiaceae bacterium, assembly GCA_039649175.1. Taxonomy (GTDB): domain Bacteria; phylum Actinomycetota; class Acidimicrobiia; order Acidimicrobiales; family AC-14; genus DATAQC01. The sequence continues at coordinate 15,175 of JBBWZS010000093.1, read as the reverse complement.
TCACCGATGAAGCCGAGGAGCTCTCCCGGCATTACATCCCCGCCCGGTACCCCGACGCCCACCCTTCGGGAACGCCGTACGACCATTACAACGCCACCAGCAGCCGGCTGGCATTCGCCTACACAGCCGCCGTCCTCGACGCCGTCGACGCCGCGTGGGCCACCCTGTGCGAGGCGGACGGTGGCACCCCATGACCCACCCGGTGATCACCCGGCGGCGGCGCGAGCGAGAGGCCTTCGTCGGCATGGCCCGGCAGTGGGCCGAGCGTGCCGGCCCGGTGCTGGGGGCCCAGGCCATCGTCGTCGTCGGCTCGGTGGCCCGGGGTGACTTCAACAAGTGGAGCGACATCGACGTGCTGGTCGTCGCCGACGGCGTGGCCGACGACCTCCCGGGCCGCCTGGCCCTCCTGGGCCCTACCGGCAGGCCGCCCGGGTTGGAAGCCGTCGTGTGGACGAGCGCGGAGCTGGCCGACCGCCGATCCCGAGGGACCGACCCGATCGTCGGCGACGCCTATGGCGTAGGCGTGGTCGTCTATGGCCGGTTGCCCGCCTGACACAAAGCTGTTGGTCGAAGCGCCCAATGCCCTCTACCCTGGAGCGGGGGAATCGGCGCGCGCCCGCGGGCGCGTCCGACGACACTCACCCGCCCTACCACGACCCCGAAACCAGAGATGACATGAGCGCCGAGATGACAAGCCCCAAGACGACACTGAGCCCGGGGACCTCCGCCTGGACGCCCGCCAGCTGGCGTGGCCACCCCGCCGAGCAGCAGCCCGACTGGCCCGACCCGGTGGCCCTGGCCGAGGTGTTGACCCGTATCGGGTCGCTGCCGCCGCTGGTGTTCGCCGGCGAGGTCCGCAACGTCACCGCCAGCCTGGCCCAGGTGGCCGACGGGCGGGCGTTCCTGCTCCAGGCCGGGGACTGCGCCGAGTCGTTCGACTTCTCGGGCGACGGCATCCGCGACAAGCTCAAGGTGATCCTGCAGATGGCCGTCGTCCTCACCTACGGCGCCGGCGTGCCGGTGGTGAAGATGGGCCGCATCGCCGGGCAGTTCGCCAAGCCCCGCTCCTCGCCCACCGAGAACGTGGGCGGCGCCGAGATCCCCGCCTTCCGGGGCCACATGGTCAACGGCGAGGCCCCCACCGCGGCGGCCCGGGTGGCCGACCCGGCGCGCCTGCTGCAGGCCTACAACCAGTCGGCGTCCACCATGAACCTGTTGCGGGCCTTCACCAAGGGCGGCTTCGCCGACCTCACCAAGGTGCACGTCTGGAACCAGGAGTTCGTGGCCCGCAGCAGCCAGGGCCTGCGCTACGAGCGCATCGCCAGCGAGATCGACCGGGCCCTGCACTTCATGGCCGCCTGCGGCATCGACCTGTCCACCGAGTCGACCTTCCACCAGGTCGACTTCTGGACATGCCACGAGGCGCTGCTGCTCGGTTACGAGGAGGCCCTCACCCGCCAGGACTCGCTCACCGGCGAGTGGTACGACTGCTCGGCCCACCTGCTGTGGGTTGGTGACCGGACCCGGAGCCTCGACGGTGCCCACGTGTCGTTCCTCAAGGGCGTCGAGAACCCCGTCGGGGTCAAGGTCGGGCCGTCGGCGTCGCCCGACGAGGTGGTCGAGCTGTGCGCCACCTTGAACCCCCACCGGGTGCCGGGCCGGCTCACCCTCATCACCCGCATGGGCGCGGGCCGGGTGGAGGAGATGCTGGGGCCGATCGTGAAGGCCGTCCAGGCCGCCGGCCACCCCGTGGTGTGGGTGTGCGACCCCATGCACGGCAACACCTTCGTGTCGCCGTCGGGACGCAAGACGCGCCGCTTCGACGACATCATCACCGAGATCCGGCTCTTCTTCGCCGTGCACCGCTCGCTCGGTTCATGGCCCGGCGGCGTGCACGTCGAGCTCACCGGCGACGACGTCACCGAGTGCCTGGGCGGAGCCGAGGCCGTGCTCGACGACCACCTCTCCGACCGCTACACCACCATGTGCGACCCCCGCCTCAACGCCCATCAGTCCATCGACCTCGCCTTCGACGTGGCCGAGCTGCTCAAGGGCTGAACCGCCACCGGCTACGGCCCGGCTAACGCAGCAGGGCGTTGGCCAGCACGGTGAGGACGAGGGAGGCGACGATCGAGAAGGCGATCATGGCCAGGCAGCCCATGGCGCCCCCGAGAGGGCGGATGGTGAAGCGCGGTCCGTCGGGTTGGCGGTCGATGGGGGGTGGGTACCCCGGGGCCGCAGGAGCGAACCCTCGTCAGCCGGCTCGCGCGGCCTCCACGCTGGTGGGGCTCGCTGCCGTGGACGACCGGACCAGGGCGACGATCAGGATCACGATCAGGGCCAGCTCCAACATCGGCGCGCCGACGGTGTAGAGGTCGAGCTGGAGACGACCCACGGCGCTGCCGGTGGCGAGCGCATCGGGAGCCCCGGTGGTGGGCGCACGGGCGGTGGCCAGCTGCAGGATGGCGGCCTGGGCCATGACCAACCAGCCCACACGCCACCGCCAGACGACGGCGAGCACGGGCAACCCCCAGGCCAGGTACCACGGCAGCACGTAGGTGCCCACCAGCAGGTAGGCCACCACCGCCGCACCGGCGGCGTAGAAGGGTCCGTCGTCCCCGCCCCGGCGTCGGACCAGGGCCACGGTCAGGCCGACGGCGGCGGCCACCGCCACCCACGACAGGGCCCGTCCCCCGGCCGGCGACGACCCGCCCTCGGCGAGCCAGCGCCGGGGCCCGGCCCAGATCGAGCCTCCGTTCACCCGACCCTGGGCGTCACCGAAGGCGGTCACCACCGACGAGGCACCGGCGGCCGCCAGGCCGGCCAGGCCCACGGCGGCGGCGGTGCCGCCCAGCGCCGCCGCCGCTCGCCGGCCGTGGCGGTGCCACACCCACACCCCCACCGCGGCCAGAGGGAGCAACGCCGACACCTTCACCAAAGCGGCGGCGGCGAGGGCGGCGCCGGCCCACGCCGGGCGGCGGGCGCACACCAGCACGACCCCGCCCAGCACGGCCAGGCCCACCAGGGCGTCGTTGTGGGCACCGTTGACCACGCTGATCACGATGATGGGGTTGACCCCGATCACGGCCAGGGCCACCGGGTCGCGGGTACGGCGGTCGATGAGCACCAGCGCGCCGGCCACTGCCACCGCGGCCAGGCCCTGGAAGAACAGGCGGGCGGCCAGCGGCGAGCTGCCGGCGCCGGCCATGCCGGCGGCGGAGACGGCGGTGAACAGAGGGCCGTACACCGAGCGCGACCCGACCCAGAACGCCGGCACCCGTCGACCGATGGGGTCGGCCCGGAACTCGGCGGGCGTGTGGCGGTAGGGGTTGTCGTGGTAGGTCGCGACCATGCGCCCGTACATGGCGTAGGACCACACGTCGCCCGACTCGGTCGGGGGCACGACGACGGCCAGCACCAGGAGGGCGCTGCTCACGCCGAGCACCAGCCCCCGCCCGAGGTGTCGCTCCCGCCGCTCGGCGACAACCATCGCAGCCAGGCCCACGAAGGCCACGACCAACAGCACCAGATCGGCGCCCGCGCCGCCGTCGGGGCCCCGCACCAGGACCGCGGCCATGGCCAGGGCGGCGACGGCGAGGGCGACCCGGCTGAGCCACCGCCTGGCGGGCCTCATCAGCCCATGCGCTCGACGAAGTGCTCCAGTTGCCGGAGGTTGCGGCACTCGAACACGCCGTCGCAGTGAGCGGCGTACTCGGAGATCACCGAGTCACCCGTGTCCCAGTACGACCGGGGCTCGGGGTTGAGCCACCACACGTGGCGCGACCGGCGGGCGATCTCGGCCACCGCCCAGGTCGACGTGTCGTGGTAGTTGTTGCGGGCGTCGCCCAGCACCACCACCGTCGTGCGCGTGGTGAGCTCGCCGCCCCAGCGCCGCCAGAACACGCTCAGGGCGTTGCCGTAGTCGGAGTGGCCGGCACCGGCGATGACGTCGGCCTCGGTGTTCACCCGCTGGACGGCGTGGGCGAGGTCGTCGGCGCCCTCGAAGAGGCGGGTCACCTCGTCGATGCCGTCGACGAACACGAACGACCGGACGCGTGAGAACTGGCCGGACAGGGCGTGGATGAACTGGAGGGTGAAACGGGCGAAGGCGGCGACCGACCCCGAGACGTCGGCCACCACCACGATCTCGGGCTTCGAGGGCCGGCGGTGCCTGAACCGGGGCTCGGCGGGCACACCGCCGAACGACAGCGAGTGGCGGACGGTGGACCGGAAGTCGAGCGACCCCTGGCGCCGGTGGCGCCGGCGACGGGCCAGGCGCACGGCCAAGCGGCGGGACAGCGGGAGCAGGGCCCGGCGCAGCGCGTCCATCTCCTCGCGCGAGGCGTGCATGAAGTCGACATCTTCGGGCAGCGGGCGGCGCAGCGACCGGGCCACCGCCGCCGGACCGCGCTCGGCCACCAGCCGGCGGCGCACCTCGTCCTCCACCCGGCGGCGCAGCTCGGCCTCGTTGGCCCGGTAGTCGTCGGCCCGCAGGCGGGCGTCGAGGCTGCCGGGCCGGCCGCCGTCGTCGTCGAGGGCGGCGGCGCCCAGGAGCCGAGCGAGGGCCCCCTCGGTGTCGAGTCGTCGCATCACCTGGTGCAGGTGGTAGGCGGCACCCACCTGGCGCCTCGAGCCCATCCCGGCGAACAGGGCGACGGCCAGGCGGGCCAGGGCGGCAATGCGTTCGGGGTCGCCGTCCTCCAGGGCATCGGCCACCATGGCCGACAGGGCGTCGTCGTCGAAGTTGGTCCCGTCGCCGGCAGGAGAGTCGGCGGTGACCAGGTCGCGTTCGTCGTCGCCGGTCGCGGTTCCCGCCCGGGTGGAGAACCACAGGTCGAACACGGTGTCGAAGGTGGCACGGTGGTCCTGGCGCTTGACCAGGGTGGCAGCCAGGGCCGACCGCAGCTCCGCCCGGGAGCTCAGGTCGACATGGCCGACGGCGGCCACCGCGTCGAGCGACTCGGTGAGCGCCACGGGGAGGCCGGCGTCGCGCAGCTCGGTGACGAACCCGGTGACCACGTCGAGCACGGGACCTCAGTCGCCGGGAAGCGTCTGCGACGACAGCTGGCGGGCGGCCCGGTCGATGTCGGCGCTGTTCTTCAACAGCACGTGCAGGGTGGCCACCGCCGAGGCGGCGTCGACGGTGTCGATGTCGAGCAGCACCAGGGTGCGGGCCCAGTCGAGGGTCTCCGACACCGACGGCGGTTTGGTCGGCTCGAGCAGGCGGATGGAACGCACCACGCGGGCCACCTGGTCGGCCAGGTGCTCGGCGATGCCCGGCACCTTGGCCATGACGATGGCCCGCTCGCGCTCGGGGCTCGGGTAGTCGACATGGAGGTACAGGCAGCGGCGCTTGAGGGCCTCCGACAGGTCGCGGGTGTTGTTGGACGTGAGGAAGACCAGCGGGATCCGGGTGGCCCGCACCGTGCCCAGCTCGGGAACCGACACCTGCCAATCGGACAGGACCTCGAGCAGGAGGGCCTCGGTCTCGACTTCGAGGCGGTCGATCTCGTCGACCAGCAGCACCACCGGCCCGTCGGCGCGGATGGCTTCGAGCAGCGGGCGGGTGAGCAGGAACTCCTCACTGAAGATGTCGCCTTCCACCTCGCTCCACGCCCGGCCCGAGCCCGCTCCCGTGCCGCTCTCGGCCTGGATGCGCAGGAGTTGCTTGCGGTAGTTCCACTCGTAGAGCGCCTTGGCCTCGTCGAGCCCCTCGTAGCACTGGAGGCGGATGAGGCGGGCTCCCGACATGGCCGCCACCGACTTCGCCAGCTCGGTCTTGCCCGTGCCCGCCGGGCCCTCGACCAGCACCGGCTTGTCGAGGCGGTCGGCCAGGAACACCACGCCGGCGATGGCCTCGTCGGCCAGGTACCCCACCGACTCCAGGCCGGCCCGCACCTCGGCGGCCGAGCCCAGCCTGTCCCCCATCAGGTTCGGACCTGGCCCGTCCCCGTGACGATGTACTTGCCGGTGGTGAGCTCGCGCAGGCCCATGGGACCGCGGGCGTGCAGCTTCTGGGTGCTGATGCCGATCTCGCCGCCGAAGCCGAACTGCTCGCCGTCGGTGAAGCGGGTGGACGCGTTCACTACCACCGCGGCGGCATCGACCTCGGAGGTGAAGCGGCGGGCCGAGGCCAGGTCGCGGGTGCAGATGGCCTCGGTGTGGCCACTGCCGTAGCGGTTGACGTGGGCGATGGCCGAGTCGAGGGAGTCGACCACCGCCACCGACAGCTTGAGGTCGAGGAACTCGGTGCCGAAGTCGGCATCGGTGGCCTCGCCCATGGTGGCCACGATGGCCCGGGCGGCGGCGTCGCCCACCAGCTCGACGCCGTCGAGGGCGGCCGCGGCGCGGGGCAGGAAGGCCCCGGCCACGTCGGTGTGCACCACTAGCGATTCGGCGGCGTTGCACACCGACGGCCGCTGGGTCTTGGCGTTGACCACGATGGCCAGGGCCTGGTCGAGGTCGGCCGACGCGTCGACATAGACGTGGCAGTTGCCGTCACCGTCGATCACGTAGGGCACGGTGGCGTGCTCCAGCACGGCGGCGATGAGCGAGCGCCCCCCGCGGGGGATGAGGCAGTCGATCGAGTCGCGCAGCTGCATGAACTCGATGGCCGCCTGGTGGGAGGTCTCCTCCACCAGGGTCAGGGCGTCGACGGGAAGACCGGCCTTGTCCAGCCCGGCGCGCAGCACCGAGGCGATGGCCCGGTTGGAGCCCAGGGCGGCCGACGACCCGCGCAGGAAGGCGGCGTTGCCGGCCTTGAGGCACAGGCCGAAGGCGTCGCTGGTGACGTTGGGACGGTTCTCGTAGATGACGGCCACGACGCCGAGGGGTACCCGGATTTTCTCGATGGCCAGGCCGTTGGGACGCGTCCAACCTTCGGTGACCTCGCCCACGGGGTCGGCCAGGGCCGCCACCTGCCGCAGGCCGCCGGCCATGGCCTCGATCCGGGTGGGTGTGAGGCGGAGGCGGTCGACCACCGTCGCCGCCGTCCCCGCCGTCTCGGCGGCGGCCACGTCGGCGGCGTTGGCGTCGAGGATCTCGGCGGCGCCGTCGACCAGCAGGTCGGCGCCGGCCAGCAGGGCCTCGTCCTTCACCGCCGACGAGGTGGTCGCCAGCACCCGAGACGCAGCCTTGGCCCGCCGCCCGAGCTCGGCGATGGGGATCACAGCCATGGAGCCGAGCCTACCGGCGCCCCCGCCGCTCGGAGGAGGGCGGCCCGGCTGGTCTCGCCTCCGCTGCGCTCCGACTCGCTCGCCGGTCCGATGGGGCCCCGCCCGGGGCGGCGAAGCCGCCAGAGACACCATCTACGCTCGACGCTCATGCGCCGGGTGCTCGCGGTGGTCGCGGCCGCCGCCATGGTGGCCGGCTCCCTCGCCGTGCGCTCGCGCCTCGACCGCACGTCCACCGAGCGCTCGCAGGTGCTGCGGCTCACGTGCACGACCGAGCTGACGGCGGCGTGCACCACCCTGGCCCACGACGACACCCGGGTCCGCCTCACCGTGGAGCCGGCGGGCACGACGGCCGACCGCCTGGCCACCGCTGACGGTGATCTCGGCCTCGACGGCTGGCTGACCACCGCCCCCTGGCCCGACATCGTCGACCTCGAGCGCGGCGGCCACAGCCTGGGCCGGTTGTTCCCGGCGACGAAGCCGACCCTGGCCCGCTCCCCCCTCGTGGTGGCGGTGTGGAAGGACCGCGCCGCGGTGCTCGGGGCCACCTGCAAGGGACCCGTCGGGTGGCGCTGCCTGGGGGAGGCGGCGGGCGCGGGCGGGTGGTCGGCCATCGGCGGGCGTCCGGAGTGGGGGGACGTCAAGGTCGGCCTGGCCCCGCCGGTGTCCGACGGCGTGGGCCTGGCCGTGCTGGGCCAGGCGGTGGGGTCGTGGTTCGGGCGCCCCGACGTGTCCACCGGTGACCTCGATGACGACGCGTTCAAGACCTGGTTCGCCGGGCTGGTGCGAGCCGTCCCGCCCTCGGCGGCCTCGCCCATCGAGACCATGCTGGCCACCGGTCCGGCCGCATTCGACGCCGCCGGCGCCGTCGAGGCCGAAGCCGGCCCGTTGCTGGCCACCGCCGCGCGTGGCAAACAGGTCGACCTCCTCTACCCTTCACCCATGGCCACCGCCGATGTCGTGTTGGCCACCCCCGCGGTCGACGCCGCCGGGTCATCGGCCTCACTGCGGGGCGTCGCCGCCGGGTCGGCGGCCCGCAAGGCCCTGGCCGGCTCCGGCTGGAGGGTCGACGGCCAGCCCCGCTCCCAGGGCGTGCCCGACACGCCCGGCCTGCCCGCCACCGCCGGCTTGCCGTCGCCGGGCCTGCTCGACGCCCTCCGGGCCCGTTGGCACGAAGTCACCGGGAGATGAGCCACCCGCGCCGCGCCATCCGGACCTGGACCGTGCTCGCCGCGGCGCTGGCCGCCATCACCGTGGCGGCGGCCTGCACGTCCACGGGGTCGTCGTCGAGCGGTACCGCAGGGTCGAGCAGCCAGGCCGTACCCAAGGGATGCACGGCCGTCGACATGGCATCGTCGCCGGAGAAGATCGACCTCATCACCGACCTGGCCCGGCGCTTCAACGGGTCGTCGGCGTCGAAGTCGGGCAGCACCTGCGCCTTCGTGCGGGTGCACAAGCAGTCGTCGGGGGTCACCGAGCAGCTCCTGGCCCAGGGCTGGCCCGACGAGGCCACCAACGGGACCCGCCCCACGGTGTGGTCGCCGGCGTCGAGTGCCTGGGGCGCCATCCTCGACGAGCAGCTCCGCACCGCCGGGCAACCTCCGATGGTGCCCACCGGCGCCGCCGCCCCCAAGCCGCTCCAGCTCACACCACTGGTCATCGCCATGCCCAAGCCCATGGCCGATGCTCTCGGGTACCCGCAGACGCCGATCGGCTACGGCGACATCCTGAAGCTGGCCCAGGACCCGGCCGGCTGGGGAGGCAAGGGACACCCCGAGTGGGGGCCGTTCCGCCTGGGCAAGACCAACCCCAACTTCTCGACCAGCGCCTTGTCGGCCACCATCGCCGAGTACTACGCGGCGACGGGCAAGACCAAGGACCTGTCCAACGAGGACCTGGCCCGGCCCGAGGTCGACGCCTTCGCCCGGGGCGTGGAGTCCTCGGTGGTGCACTACGGCGACATCACCCTCACCTTCCTCAACAACTGGTACCGCAACGACGCCCGGGGCACCGCCCTCACCTATGCCTCGGCGGTGGCCGTCGAGGAGAAGTCGGTGATCGACTACAACAAGGGCAACCCCGACGGCATCCTCGACCCCGGCGAGCAGCCCCGGCCGCCGAAGATCCCGCTGGTGGCCATCTATCCGAAGGAAGGCACGCTGTTCTCCGACAGCCCCTTCATCGTCCTCGACGCGCCCTGGGTCACGCCCCAGGCCAAGGATGCCTCCCGTCTGTTCGAGACGTTCGTGCTCCAGCCGGACAACCAGCAGCGGGTGCTGTCGTTCGGGTTCCGGCCCGGCAACCCCCAGGTGGCCATGGGCGACCCGATCACCAGGGCCAACGGCGTCGACCCCGACCAGCCCCAGAACGTCCTCGGCGTCCCCGACCCGGCCGTGCTGGTGAAGGTCCTCGAGCTCTGGGGCCAGCAGCGCAAGAGCGCCCGGGTCCTGATGGTCCTCGACGTCTCCGGCTCCATGGGCGAGCCCGCCGACAACCAGGGCAACACCAAGCTCGACCTGGCCAAGCAGGCGGCCATCGACTCCCTGGGCCAGTTCAAGCCCGACGACCAGGTGGGGCTGCGCATCTTCTCCACCGAGATCAGCGCCACCCCACCGACCGACTACGTCGACCTCGTGCCGATCGGGGCGGTCGGCACCCAACGCGAGCTGCTGGCCACCAAGATCCGGTCCCTCACGCCCACCCAGGGCACGCCGCTCTACAGCGTGAGCCGCGCCTCGTACACCGTCATGCGCGACAACTTCGACACCGCCCGCATCAACGCCGTGGTGCTGCTCACCGACGGCAAGAACGAAGACCCGGCCGACAACAACCTCGACGCCCTCCTCAACGACCTGCGGGCCGGCAACGAGGGCCAGTCGAGCCGGCCGGTGCGCATCTTCCCCATCGCTTACGGCAAAGACGCCGACCTGGGCACCCTGCGCCGGATCGCCGAGGCCACCAACGCCGCCGCCTACGACGCCACCAACCCCACCACCATCTCGTCGGTGCTCACCGCCGTCGTGAGCAACTTCTAGTGTCCCGCTAGCGGCACGGTGATCGAGCGCCTCCCCTCCCGGTACCGCACCCCGGCGGCGGCCCGGGCCATCACCGCACCATCGGCCGTCCTGCTGGCCGGGGCGGGCGCTTCGGTGGCCATCCTGGGTGGGATCCCGCTGGCCGGCGCCGCCTTGGTGGGAGTGGCGTGCTGGGCGGGACGGGTGGCCCTGGGCCTGCCCCGCCAGCCGCGGGCCGAGCACATCGACCCCGCCGCCGTGCGCGAGCCGTGGCGGACGTTCGTACGCCAGGCCGTCTCCGCCCGCGACCGCTTCGACCGCGCCGTGCGTGACGCCGACCCGGGCCCGTTGCGCGACCGGTTGTCGGAGATGGCGGCACGGGTCTCGGTGGGAGCGACCGAGTGCTGGCGGATCGCCAAGCGCGCCAACGCCCTCGATGCCGCCGTGGCCGAGCTCGACATCGCCACCATCCGCGCCCAGCTGTCCAGTTGCCTGCACGAGTCCGCCCGCTCACCGGAGCGCTCCGAGCTGGCGGCCACGGCCAAGGCCCTGCGCTCCCAGCTGGAGTCGGCCGAGCGGCTCGGCCAGGTCGCCGCCGGCGCCCGCGACCGGCTGGCCCGGATCGATGCCCAGCTCGACGAGGCCGTGGCCCGGGCCCTGGAGCTGTCCCTCCAGGCCGGCGAGAGCGGCGACCTCGACCCCCTCGGCAACGCCGTCGACGACGTGGTCGGCGAGCTGGAGTCCCTCCGTCAGGCCCTGGAGGAGAGCGCCCGGCCCTGACCGTCAGCTCACGACGAGGGAGAGCGCCTTCTTGGCGGTCTGGACCGGGTTCGAGGTGTCGGTCACCTTCACCGTGAAGCTGAACGTCCCCTTGGTCGTCGGCTTCCCCGAGATCACGCCCGAGCCCGACAGCGACAGCCCCGGTGGCAGGGCCCCGGACGTCACCGACCACGTGTACGGCGGTGTGCCTCCCTTGGCGGCAAGGGTCGCCGAGTAGGCAACACCGGACGTCGCCCCCGGCAGGGCCCCGGTCGTGATCTTCACCGGATTGAGCACCGTCAGCGTCAGGGCCTTGGTCGCCGATTGGGCGGGGTTCGAGGTGTCGACCGCCCGCACGGTGAAACTCGACGTCCCCTGGGTGGTCGGGGTCCCCGAGATCACTCCGGCGGACGACAGCGACAGGCCGGCCGGCAGCGTGCCCGACGACAGTGACCACGAGTATGGCGCCGTCCCACCGGTCGCGGCCAGGGACTGCGAATAGGCCGCACCGATCTTGGCCGCGGGCAGTGAGCTCGTGGTGATGCTGACGGGGGTTACTCCTCCGCCCGAGCACGAGGCGATGAACACGAACTGGGGGCTGGCCAAGAGGGTGGCCGGGCCCGAGATGACCGCGATCGGCGCCACGTTCCCATTGGCTCCGGGTGCGAACTCGAGCACCTGGTTCCCGGACGTGTCGACCTGGGCGTTCACGACGAAGAGGTTCCCGGATGAGTCGACATCGATCCCGAGAGGTGCAGCCAGCTTGGTGTTCGCCCCGGTGATGGTGGCGATGAGGTTGCCGCCGGGCAGGGAGTACTCCTTGATGGTGTTGTCGTCGGTCGACGCGTACAAGGTGGAGCCGTGGATGGCCAGCCCTTCAGGGGCACCCGGGCCGATGGAGATGGTGAGGACCGGCGGGGCGTTGTCCGGGTTGGCGTAGCTCGACGGGGTCGGCGGGCGGTACTCGGTGATGGTGTTGTCGACGTTGGCCACGAAGATGTTCCCCGAAGAGTCCAGGGCCAGGCCGAAGGGCGAGAGCAGCTTGGTGGCCGGTCCGCCGATGACCGCAACAGGGGCCACGTTGTCGACCCCGGCGGCGAAGGGGAGAGCAAACACGGCGATCGACGGGGGCCCGGTGGTGCCGGTCCCGAAGGGTCCGTTGGCCACGTACAGCCGGTTGCCCCGAACGACGGCGCCCTGGGGGTTGTTGAGCCCCGTGGCGGCGCCCTTGATGGTGGCGAAGGGCGCCACGTCACCGCTGGCCCCGGGCGAGTAGACGTTGATGGTGTTGATGTGCGGCGAGACGACATAGGTGAAGCCGTTGGCGTCCTGGGCGATGCCCGACGCCGTCACCATCTTCGAGAACCGGGGACCGCCGATGGTGTTGGCGGGCGCAACGTTGCCGTTGGCCCCGGAGGCGAACTCCACCACCTTGGCCGGGTTGGTCTGGGTGCCGCTCGACGACACGTAGATGGGCGCACAGGTGGCCGCGGCCGCCGGGCCGGCGAGAACGGCGCTCAGGGCCGTGCTCGCCGTAACCGCGGCGACCAGAATGCCAGCCAGTCCGCAAGACGTCTGTGTTCGCCGCATCGTCGTCATCGCCTCTCGTCGTGGCTAGTTCGTGTGCCTACCTGGTGGTGCAGAAGGGCTTGGCTGTGTCGTACGTGTTGCCCGACCAGATGTCGTCGTCGCAGCGCGGGTTCTGGTCGTGGAGGTCCCACGCGCTGATCCCGGCGTTGGCGCCGCCGTTGCCCGAGGTGGTGTTGTTCAGGATGCGCTGGCCCTTGTGGTCAGGGCTCGTGGTGATGCAGGTGGCGTCGAAGTTGGCGTCGTACAACTGGTCGCATTCGACGAAGATGCCGTCGCCACCGTTGTTCCGCACGATGTTGCGCTGCACCAGGTTCGACCTCGGAGGCGAGTAGGGCTCGGCCGGAAAGCAGCCGTAGATGCCACATCCACCCGTGACCTGGCTGCCGTTGAAGACGAGGTCCACGCCGATACCGGCATTCCGGGTGATGGAGTTGTCCTGGATGATGGCAGGGTCGTTCCCGCAGGGCCGCCCCGGCGGGCTCGGCACTCCGCAGGTGATGACACCGTCTCTGCTGTTCTGCCCGGCGGTGGCGCCCACGGGCAGGAACTGCTCGTAGCCGTTGTGATCGATCAGGTTGCCGGCAACCGTGTGTCCGTTGCCGCCGGCGTTGATGCCGGCGTTCCCGTTGTCCTTGATGGTGTTGTTGATCGCCTGGTCGTGGCTGGTACCGACGCCGGCGAGCTTGATGCCGAAGAACCCGTTGCGCAGAACTTGGTTGTCCGAGATCACGTTGTAGCTGGAATCGGAATCGAGAGCGATGCCGGAGTCGAGCGCCAGATCCGTCCCGCCTGGGCCGAGGCCGATGGATGGGACGTGGTTGTCAGCCACGAAGTTGCGGAGGACGCGGTTGTTCGAGGCGTTGTTGATCATGTGGATCCCCGCGTAGGGGCCGTTCCCGGTGACCCTGTTGGTGGTGACCTTGTTGTTGGTCGAACCGTCGAGGACGATGCCGTCGCTGTACAGCGTGGTGCCCAAACCGACGTTGTTGAAGACCTTCATGTCGGTGATCGTGTTTCCCGAGCCGCCCTTGACGAGCACACCGGCGAAGAAGCCCCGGACGGTGCCTCCCTTCACCGTGACGCCTGACACGTTGTCGAGGTGGATCCCGGCTTGGTCGATGGCCGACGCCGGATCAGACGCGGCGCCCTTGATGGTGTGCCCCGCCAGGTCGACGGTGATGCTGAAGCCCCTCACGATCAGGCCATCGCCCAGACAGGGGCCGATGTCATTGGCCAGCGTGATGCTGGTGGTGATCACCTGCCCACAGGCGACCGTGGTGCCGGCGGCGTAGGCCGCCGAGGCCAACCCGAGAGTGCTCCCCAGCAGCGCCCCCGCCGAGACGATGCTGAACCGCTTGACGATCTTCTTCAAGATTCCCCCGTGATGGTGTGGGCATGGTGTGGTCTGTCGGGCCACTGCGAGTGGCGCGACGCTGTGACGGCTGAGCTCGGTTCCTACTTGGTGGTGCAGAAGGGCTTGGCGGTGTCGTAGGTGTTACCCGACCAGATGTCGTGGTCGCACCGAGGATTGGCGTCGTGGAGGTCCCAGGCGCTGATCCCGGCGTCCGCCCCGCCGTTGCCCGAGGTGAAGTTGTTCAGGATCCGCTGGCCGCGGTGGGGAGGACTCTCCTTGAGGCAGGTGGAGTTGAAGTCGGCGTCGTACAACCGGTCACAGTCGACGAAGATGCCGTCGCCGGTGTTGTTTCGCACGATGTTGCGCTGCACCAGGTTCGACCTCGGTGCCTTGTAGTCCTCCGGCGGGAAGCACCCGAAGGCGCCGCAGCCCCCCGCGAACTGAAACCCGAGGAATCCCAGATTGACCCCGGGGCCGGCGTTCTGGGTGATGGTGTTGTCCTGGATGGTGGTGAAATCGGGGCCACACGGGGGAAAGCGCGTCTCCCCACAGGAGGCGACGCCTCCGCGGCCTCCGAACAGCGGTGCCCCCCCGGGGGGCAGGAACTGGTCGTAGCCGTTGTGCTGGATGATGTTGTCGGAGATCAGGTGGCCGTTGGCCCCGGCATTGACGCCGACAGCTCCGTTGTTGGCGATGGTGTTGTGGATCGCCTTGTTGTGGGACGAGCGGAAGCCACCGAAGTTGACGCCCATCAGGCCGTTGCGCAGGACCTGGTTGTCGGTGACGAGGTTGTCCCTGGCCCCGCTGTCGGCGCTGATCCCGGAGTCGGCCGCCTGGGTCGCACCGCCCGGGCCGATTCCCTCCCACGGGACGTGGTTGTCGGTCACCGAGTTCTTGGCGATGCGGTTGTTCGAGGCGTCGTTGATCATGGCAATCCCGGCGTCGGGTCCGTTGCCCGTGACCGTGTTGTTGGCGACGTTGGTCGTGGTCGCGCCGTCGAGCACGATGCCGTCGTTGTAAAGCGTGGTGCCCAGGCCGACGTTGTCGACGATTTTCATGTCGGTGATCGTGTTCCCCGATCCGCCTTTGACGAGCACGCCGGCGAAGAAGCCACGGACGGTGCCGCCCTTGACGGTGACGCCCGACACGTTGTCCAGGTGGATGCCGGCCTGGTCGATGGTCGATGCCGGGTCGAAGGCGGCTCCCTTGATGGTGTGTCCGGCCAGGTCCACGGTGATGCCGGAGCCGGTGACGATCAAGCCGTCTCCCAGGCATGGCCCGATGTC
>JBBWZS010000051.1:0-3000 GCA_039649175.1 Acidimicrobiaceae bacterium | reverse complement strand
GGCTCACCGCCGCTGAAGGTCATCCAGACGGGGGAACGCCCGAGGGAGCGGAACACCTGGGCCCACTCGTCCGCCTCGAGCTCCTTGACCTTGCGGTCGTAGACGTTGCAGGTCTGGCAGCGGAAATTACACCGGAAGTTGGTGCTGACCGTGACGTTCACCGGCAGCAGTCGGGGCCACCCGTGGGCCCTCCAGGAGCTCGCCGCCGCCAGCGAATAGCCCGTCTGTGTCAAGCGCCGGAGCCTTGGTGCTCGCGACCATGTCCCAGACATGGTTCTCCCTTCCCTGCATGTAGTCGAGACGAGCCCTGGCCCGGGCGTATGCCTCCATGGCCACGGCTCCTGCGGTCCATGCTAGGCGACGGGGCGACGTTCCCTCGGGCTCGGCTCTGACGTCCTTCCAGATCTCGACCAGCAGCAGCGTGGGCCGCAGGCTGGGAACGGTGTACTGGTGGCGGTGCCGCAGCCACAGGTGGCCGGCGTGGATCTGCCGCCGCTGCTTGAGGAAATCCTGCCTGCTGCACGGGCCCCGGTTGGCCACCACCGCCTCCGGGACGTAGGCCGAGCGCCAGCCGGTGGACTCCAGCAGGGCCTGGAAGCAGGCTTCGTCCACCGACGTGCGGGGCAGGGTGACGATGGCCTCCGACCGCAGGGCCAGCATCTCGCCCAGCTTGGGCTGGTGCAGGGCCAGCCGGTGGTGCAGCCGCCACAGGAGGTGCACGGCGTGGCCGATGGCGGAGTCCGTGGGGTTGACCGGGAGGGGGCGGCCGCCGGCCAAGCCCACGCCGGGGGCGCCCAGGGCCTTCACCAGGTGGCCGATGGCACCGGGCTCGGGCAGCACGTCGCCCGACACGATCACCGCGTAGCGCTGGGTGACCTCGCCCAGGCCGAAGTTGACGGCCGCCGCCTTGCCCGACCGCTCGGCCTCGACGTAGAGGCGGACCCGCCCGCCGGAGCGCTCGGCGACCTCGAGGACGGTGGGCACGGTCTCGTCCTCGCAGGCGCTGGCGATGACCAGGATCTCGCCGACTTCGGGCTCGTCCAGCAGGCGGGCCAGCAGGACGGCCATGTTGGGCCCGTCGTTGTGGGTGGGCACGACGATCGACGCCATGCCGGGGCGGTCGCCGGGGACGGGAGGCGCGGGAGCCACCTGGGGGCCCACCAGGACGGCGACGGCGGTGTCGTGGCCGCCCGCGGCCATGGGTCGGCGCGGGCCGAACAACGAGGACGCATTGTCGATGCCGCGCAGCAACCGTGAACCGGACATCACACCCGCTTCCCCCCGGTGAGAACTAGGTGCGGGGAGCATAGTCTAGGGTTGACGAACCGATCGGGCCGCCTCCGCGGACGACGTCGTCTCCGTCGATGAAGGACGATTTGCGCGCTCACCTGTTCGCCCTCCTCGTGGTCGGCCTCGCCCTGGTCGCCACCGCCGGGCTCGCCACCGCCGGGCTGGCCACCGCCGACCCGGCCGGCGCAGGTGACGGGCACCTCCGGAGCGCGGCGGCGGGCACCGTCTCCACCCTGGTGATCGACCGCAGCACCCAGAGCCCCAAGCGTCCCCATCCCCGGCTCTGGGTCGGCCTGGTCGTCGGCGTGTTCGGCGTCGTCGGGCTGGTGTGGTCGAAGGCCCTGGTGCTCCCCCGGCCCCTTTCCGGTCGTCGCCGCCGGCCGTCCAGTTGAGCGCCACCCCCGCCAGCGGCTCCGATCAACCGCTGAACCCGTGGCTCGAGGACCGGTTGTGGAAGCTGGGCGCCGACGGCCCCGTCCTGGACCTCGGCTGTGGTCGGGGCTACTGGCTGGAGCGGATCGGCGGCGCGGGACTGGCCGTGGTGGGCGTCGAGCCCGACGTGGAACGGGCCCGGCTGGGGGCCGTGCACGCGCCGGTCGCCGCCGGCGACGGGACCCGCCTGCCGATCGCTTCCGCCAGCCTGGGCCTGGTGTGGTGCATCCACGTGCTGCACCACCTGCCCGACCCGGTGGCGGCGCTGGCCGAGATCCGGCGGGTCCTGCGCCCCGACGGGCACCTGATCCTGGCCGAGACGGTGGACGACAACCCCATCGTGCGCCTGGGCCGGCGGGTCCATCCCGAGTGGGACGGCGTCCACATCCACTCACGGTTCACCGCGGCCACGCTCTTCGACCTCGTCGGCGGGGCCGGCCTCGACGTGGTCGACCGCCGTCAGCACAGCCTGGTCTCGTTCGCGGCCTGGGGGCTGCCCTTCGGGAGCCGTCAGATCTGGGACGCCGTTTCCCGGGTCGAGAGCCTGCTTCCGCCGTCGACGCGACGGTGGGGCGCCCACGTCGAGTGCGTGGCCAGGGCCCGCTGACCGTCGACCCCGGAGCCGCGACCGTCGGGTGAGACGTGCCACGCGCCGGCGCAGCGGCGGGCACATCATCAACAGGCAGATCAGCAGGGTGGCCACGGTGACGACCCGTCCGACGGTCGCGGCCGACGTCCGGTGGTAGTCCAGGCTGACGACGTGGTGGCCCGGTCCCACGGCCACGCCCAGGAACCCGCCGTCGGCGGTCAGGACGGGCGCCGGCTTGCCGTCGACGCGGGCCTGCCATCCCGGGAAGTTGGCCTCGGCCACGACGACCAGCGAGCCCTGCTCGCCGTCGGTCTGGATCCGCCAGTGTCCCGGCCCCGTCCGGTCGGGCGCGAGCTGGGTGGTGGAGGGGGCGACCTCGGCCATCCCTGCGTACAGGGGCGCGAAAGCCGCGGCCTGCAACGACAGCAACCGGCCGCTGACCAGGAGGTTGCCCGGGCCGCGGGGCGCGGTGTTCGCCCACATGCCCGGCGCGAACTTGTCGGTGCAGCCGGGACAATCGAGCTCGAAGGCGTAGGTCCGTCCGCCCGAGTCGGGGATGGCATCGAACGGGAAGCGGGTCATGCCGAAGTCGTCGATTCCGCTGGGCCGCACCCGGAGCAGCTCCGGGCCGAAGGTGACGCCGTCGGCGCCGACCTCGCGCAGGACCAGCTCCGTCTGCCCCACGGAGC
>JBBWZS010000034.1:0-14222 GCA_039649175.1 Acidimicrobiaceae bacterium | reverse complement strand
CGGTGGTCGAGCTGACCCACGACGGGGCCGGCGCCCTGGCCCGGCTCCGCCACGAGCGCACCGCCTTCCTGGCCCAACGCCTGTCCGGCCTGGACGCCGCCGATCTGGCTGCCGTCACCGCCGCCCTGCCCGCCCTGCGCCGCCTGGCCGACGACCGCGGTGGCGCCACCGAGGAGCCATGACCGCGCCGGTGGTGCGACGCACCGTGTCGTCGCTCAAGGTGCGCAACTTCAGGCTGTACTTCTTCGGTCAGATGGTGTCGTTGTCGGGCACCTGGATGCAGAGCGTGGCCCAGGCCTGGCTGGTGCTCAAGCTCACCGGCAGCGGCACCGCCCTCGGCCTGGTGGTGGCCCTCCAGTTCCTCCCGGTGCTGTTGCTCGGCCCCCTGGGTGGCTTGGTGGCCGACCGCTGCGACAACCGCCGCCTGCTCTACGCCACCCAGACGTCGGCGGGGCTGCTGGCCCTCGCCTTGGGATTGCTGGTCAGCTTCGACGTCGTCCGCCTGTGGATGGTCTTCGCCCTGGCCGGCGGCTTCGGCCTGGTCAACGCCGTCGACAGCCCCGCCCGCCAGACCTTCGTCCACGAGATGGTGGGCTCCGACGAGCTCCCCAACGCCGTCACCCTCAACTCGGTGATGGTGAACCTGGCCCGGGCGGTGGGGCCGGCGGTGGCCGGTGCCCTGATCGCCACCGTGGGACTGGGACCGTGCTTTTTGATCAACGCCGGGTCGTACCTGGCCGTGCTCACCGCCCTGGGGCTCATGCGGGCCGACGAGCTGCAACCCACGATCGCCCAGCCCCGGGCCAAGGGCCAGATCCGGGAGGGGTTCCGGTATGTCCGGGCCACGCCGGCGCTGTCGACGCCCCTGCTCATGATGGCCGTGATCGGCACCCTGGCCTATGAGTTCGGCGTGATCCTGCCGCTCATGGCCCGGTTCACGTTCCACGGCGACGCCGGCACCTACGGGCTGATGAGCTCGTGCATGGGTGTGGGCTCGGTGGTCGGCGGGCTCTACGCCGCCTCCCACCGCAGGGTCGGCGCCACCGCGCTCGCCCTCAACGCCGCCGCCTTCGGTGTGGTCCTGCTCATGGCCGCCGCCGCCCCCAACCTGGCCGTCGAGCTGGTCGCCCTGTTCCTCATCGGCGTGGCCAGCATCGGGTTCCTGTCCCTCGGCAACGCCACCCTCCAGCTGACCACCGCGCCGGAGATGCGCGGCCGGGTCATGGCTCTGTGGTCGGTGGCCTTCCTGGGCTCCACGCCCGTCGGCGGCCCGGTGGTGGGATGGATCGGCCAGAACCTGGGGCCGCGGTACGGGCTGGGCGTGGGTGGCCTGGCCGCCCTGGCCGCTGGTGCGCTCGCCTATCGCAGCCTGGCCCGCATCGGCTCCCGCGCCCCCATCGAAGCTGCCGCCCACATCGAAGCGGCCGCCCACATCGAAGCCCGGGCCACCGCCGCCCCGCCCGCCCCGGCACCCCTGCCGCCGGCAGACACCGCCATCCCCCCCGAGACCTGGCCGGCCCCGGCCGAGCTCGCCCTCCGGGGCGCCGGCGCCGACCGCCGCTAGCCTCGACGGTCATCGCCCCGCCCGCCGACCCCGGGCTGCCCGCGGTGGGCGTCGACCCCGCCCACTGGGCCCGCCGGTTGGGGATCTCCCGTGAGGCGGTCGAGGTGTACGCCGCCTCGGAGGTGGTCGACGCCCACGTCGAGTCGTTCGTGTGGACCCGCCTCATCGGCTACGACCTCGGTCACCGCCACGGTCCCGGCCTGCTGGGCGGGTGCTTCTACTCCCAGGCCGACCTGCCCCGCATGGTGGAAGCAGGACTGAGCGCCGCGGTGCTGAGCGTGGCCACCAACCCCTTGCGGCCCCGGTCGTCGCGCACCACCACGCTGCTGCGCAACCTGGCCCGGCTCCAGGCGATCGTGGAGCGCCAGGGTGACGCCGCCACCATGGTCACCGACATCGCCGGGTACCGCCGGGCCCGTGCCGCCGGCCGCCTGGCCGTGTTCGTGGGCCTCCAGGGAGGCAACGCCCTGGGCAGCCCCGCCGACGTCGACCGCCTGCCCCCCGGCCTGGTCTCGAGGGTCACCCTCGTGCACCTGACGGCGTCGTCGGTCGGATCGCCCAGTGCCCCGTCGGCCCGTCCCGGCCAGGGCCTGACCGGCGAGGGAAGGGCTCTCGTAGAGGCACTCAACGGTGCCCGCATCCTCGTCGACCTGGCCCACATCGGTGTCCGAGGCTTCTGGGACGCCCTCGAGGTCCACGACCGCGCCCAGCCGGCGATCGTCTCCCACACCGGCGTTCGGGGGGTCCACGGCGTGTGGCGCAACGTCGACGACGACCAGATCCGGGCCGTCGCCGACCTGGGCGGGGTGGTCGGCATCATGTTCCACGCCGGATTCCTCGGTGAGGCCTTCTGGGCCGGTCGGGCCGACGCGGTGGTGGCCCACATCGACCACGTGATCAACGTGGCCGGCGAGGATGCGGTGGCCATCGGCAGCGACTTCGACGGCCTCATCGTGCCGCCCGCCGACCTTCGCACCGTGTCCGAGTTACCGGTGCTGGCCCAGCAGATGCTCGACCGGGGCTACTCGCCCGAGCGGGTGGGCAAGGTCCTCGGGGCCAACTACCTGGCCGTCATGTCGCGCATCCGGCCGGGCGACTGAGCCCCGCGTTCCCGGCTCACTCCAGGACGGCCAGGTCGGCGATCACCGGGCGGTGGTCGCTGCCCCGCCCCTCGCCCTCGGCGGCGCCCAGCACGGCCAGATGGGGCGAGACCAGCACGTGGTCGATCCGGGCGAACGGGGGAGTCAGGCGCCGGTTGCTCGGCCAGGTGGTCACCCACCACCGGCGCCGGGCCATGTGGGCGTCGCGCACCCCGGCTGCCAGCAGGGCCCGGAACGGCCGGTGCCCGGCCGAGGCGTTGAAGTCGCCCACCAGCACCAGCGGGCCGGGCTCCACTCTGACGACGTCGGCCAGGGCAGCCAACTGCGTCTTCCACAGCGGGCGGCCGCCGGGCCCGAACGGGGCGCGGGTGTGCACGTTGTAGATCCGCAGCCGGTGGAGGCCCACGACGAGGGTGGCCCGGGCCATGGGCATGCCGCCCACGATGCAGTCGTCGACCTCGTCGAGGGGGAAGCGGGAGAGGACGGCCGAGCCCAGCGGGTCACGCCGGGGACGGAGCGAGCGGTAGGGGAAGCGGTCGAGGGTGCCGGCCCGGCCCAGGTTGGCGAGGGTCGACGACGAGACCTCCTGGAGGACGACCACATCGGGGTCGGCGGCCACCACCTCGGCGGCGATGCCCTCGACGTCGGAGTTGGTGAACAGCACGTTGGCGGAGAACAGCCGCAGGCGGGAGGCGGGATCGGACTCCGGTGACCCCGGGGAGGACCGGTCGACAGGGCGATTCGCCTGTCGCAGCTCGGCGGTCAGCCACCCCAGGTGCAGGCCGGTGACGGCACCGGCGGTCATCGTCAGCCCCCGGCGCCGGGTGGCGGCCGCCAGCCCGAGGGCGGCGACGGCGGGGACGCCCAGCAAGGGGCCGAAGGCCTCGGCCATCAAGATGGCGTCGGTGGACTCCCGCCGTGTCAGCCGGGCGGCGGCGGTGACGGCGGGGGCGGCGACCAGGCCCCACCCGGTGAGCTGCGCCACCCGGGAGCACGTCGACCGGAGGGCGAGTGCGACCCGGCGACGTGGCATCGGCACCGACGCTACCGGCGCACCCCGTCAGAACCGGTTCAAGAACGAGGCGAGGGCATCGTTGAACGCCGCCGGTGCCTCCAGGTTGGACAGGTGGCCGGCGCCGCCGATCACCTCGAGGTGGGCATCGGGGAGGGCCCCGGCCATGGCCTCGGCCACGGCGGGCGGTGACGGCCCGTCGTGCTCGCCCACGACCACCAGGGCGGGGACGTCGACGGCGGCCAGCTGTTCGACGGCGTCGGGACGGCCCCTCATGGCTTCCAGGGCGGCGATGATCCCCTCGGCCGACGCCGTCGACATGAGGGCCCGGGCCCGCTCGACCACCTCCGGACGCCGGGCCCGGGTCTCGTCCGACAAGAGGGTGCCGACCATGGCCTCGACCACGTCGGCCTTCCCCCCGGCGGCCACCTCGGCCACCTGGGCCGTCCGCCGTTCGGCCACCTCGGGCGAGTCGGCAGCCGCTCGGGTGTCGGCCAGCACCACGCCGGCCACCATCTCGGGGTGGTCGCGCAACAGGGCGAAGGTGACGTAGCCACCCATCGACAGCCCGGCGACGACGGCGGGGGCGATCCCGAGGTGGTCGATGAGGCCGGCCACCAGGTCGGCGAACCCGCTCATGCTGACGGTACCGCCGGCCGGGGACAGGGGCGTGGACCCGAAGCCGGGCAGGTCGGGCGCCACCACCCGCCGGTGCGGGGAGAGGGCGGCGACCTGGTCGTCCCACATGCCCGAGTGGAGCGGGAAGGCGTGGAGGAGCACGAGGGCGGGGGACCCCTCGCCGGCGTCGACGAACTGCACCGGCGTCCCCGAGATCACGGCGGTGGCCATGGGCTGATCCTAGGAAGCGGGGGCCCGGGCCGTGAGCACCCGACGCTCGGTAGGGTGACGCCCCTGGAACCGGTCGAACGGGCCCTGCCCGGCTTCGAGGTGGCGACATCGACGTCGGCCTGACCGGCGCCACCGGCGCCATCGGTTCCCGCCTGCTCGACCTGCTGTTGGGCGACCCCGACGTGTCGACGGTGCGATCGGTGGCCCGGCGGGATCTTCCCGAGCATCCCAAGCTCGTCCACACCCGCGCCGACCTCTGCGATCCCCGGGCGCGCCAGGCGCTCGCCGGTTGCGACGTGTTGTACCACCTGGCCTTCCAGCTGTGGCGCACGGGTCGCGCCAATCGCCTGGGCCCGGTCAACGTGGGCGGGACGGCGAACGTGGTGGCGGCGCGCCCCGGCCGGGTGGTGCTGGCGTCGTCGGCCTCGGTCTACGGCGCCTGGCCCGACAACCCGCTGCCACTGACCGAGGCCTCGGTGCCCCGCCCCAACGACGAGGTTCCCTACGCCGGCGACAAGCTCGAGGCTGAGCGCCTGTGCGCCGACGCCGCACCCACCGCCGCCCTTCGCATCTCGGCCGTCCTCGGCCCCCGCTCCGACCCGCGGGTCACGCGCTCGGCCCGCGGCTACCGGCTGGCCGTGCCTGCGGTGCGCGGGGTGCGCCAGGCGCTCCAGTTCCTCGACCAGGACGAGGCTGCCGCCGCCCTGCACGCTGCCGGGCGCCGTGGCGCGACGGGCGTGTTCAACGTGGCCACCGACGACTGGCTGAGCGAGTCCGACATCGCCCGCCTGGCCGGGGGCCGCGTCGTGCGGCTACCCCTGCCGGCTCTTTTGGCGGCCTCCGAGGTGGCGGCGCGGCTGCGCCTCATGCCGTTCGGCGCCGACCGGTCCATCTTCCTCAACGGTCCGCTGGCCCTCGATCCCAACGCCGCCGCGGCCGCCTTCGGCTGGAGGCCCTCCCGGCGGTCCGCCGATGTGCTGGGCGAGCTCCTGGGCCGGCCCCGGTCGTGACCCTGCGTGCGGCGTGCCGTCTCAGGCGTCGAGGACCGGGTCCAGCACGGGCTTGACGTCGAGCACCGGGGTGCCGTCGACCGCCTCCAGGTTGCGCACCTGCACCCGCAGCCCGTCGACGCGGACGACCTCCACCCGGTGCAGGCCGATCGGGTTCGGCCGGTCGGGGGAGCGGGTGGCGAACACCCCGCGTTCGGGGTTGGCCGGGTCGCCCCGCGGGTGCACGACCAGGACGTCCCTGCGGGCCCGGTCGAGCCAGGTCAGCACCACGACCTCGTCGCCGGCCTGCAGGTCGAGGGCGGGACGCACCGCCTCGTCGAAGACCACCCAGGCCTCCGGCGACCCTTCGTTGCCCTGTTTGGGGGCGCGCCCCACGTCGACCAGGGGCGACTCCACCCGGCCGACGGGCCTCACCTCATAGGTCGGAGCCGCCACTCCGCCAGCCACCCCGCCAGGTAGTCCGCCAGGCACTCCGCCAGTCGCCGTCACGGGCCGGCCAGGTCGTCGACCGCCGACCAACCGTCGCCTCGGCGGCGGGCGACAAACGATCCTTCACGCAGCTGGGCCGCAGGCCCGCTGCCCACCGCGACGGTGGCGGGCCCGTCGAGGTGCAGCACCAGCGTGGCCGCCGTCACCTCGACGTCGATGAGCGTCCCCCGCCAACGAAGGGGGAAGGACAGCGTCTCCCAGCCCGGCGGCAGGTGGGGGTCGATGCGGACGCTGTGGCGGCTCGGTTGCACGCCGCCGAAACCGAACACCGCCGCCTGCCACAGCCCGCCCATGGTGGCGATGTGCACGCCCTTGGCGGCGTTGCCCATGTGGTCGCGCAGGTCGAGGCTGGCGGCCGCCCGGAAGTAGGTCATGGCCTGGTCGTGGGCGCCCCGGCGGGCAGCCACGGCGGCGTGGATGGCCGGCGACAGCGAGCTGCCGTGACACGTCCGGGGCTCGTAGTAGTCGTAGTTGGCGGCCGCTACCTCGGGGTCGACGGTGTCCGGCAGCATGTGGGCCAGCATGACGACGTCGGCCTGCTTGACGACCTGGGTGTGGCGCAGGCGGTCGACCCCGACGATCATCTCGCCGGTGAACGGGCGGGGGGCCAGGTCGACGGCCCTGATGTCCTCCAGGCCGAAGAAACCCCGGAACTGCTCGTAGAGGAGCGTGCCGGGGTCGTAGCCGTCGATCAGCCCGTCGGCGACCGTCTCCCACCCCTGCACCTCGGCGGGGCCCAGATCGAGGCGCCCGGCGAGGGCGGCCCACGCGTCGGCGTCGAGGGTGGGCACCAGGGCGCAGACCTCGGCCGCGGTGCGCAGGTTCCACCGGGCCAACACGTTGGTGTAGGCGTTGTCGTCGACTTCCTCGTGGTACTCGTCGGGGCCGATCACCGATTCGATGTGATGGCGGCCGTCGTCGTCGCGCCGGGTGCGGCTGGCCCAGAAGCGGGCCGTCTCCACCAGCAGCTCGGCCCCCATGGTGACGAGGAACTCGTCGTCTCCGGTGACCTGCCAGTACTGCCAGGTCGCCCAGGCCACGTCGGCGGAGATGTGGTGCTCCTGGATGCCGGTGAGGACGGCCAGGCTGGTCCCGTCGGGCAGGTCGATCGACGCCGGGGTGACCTCCTCGCCTGTGTCGGCCGACTCCCAGGGGTAGAGGGCGCCGGCGTAGCCCATCCGCGCCGCCTTGGCCCGAGCCTGGGGCAGGGTGCGGTGACGGTAGGCGAGCAGGGCCCGGGCCGTCGGGGGGTGGGTCCAGATGAAGAAGGGGAGGACGAACACCTCGGTGTCCCAGAACACGTGTCCCCGGTAACCGGGACCGGTCAGGGCCCGGGCGCCCACCGATGCCGCGTCGCTGTCGGCGTCGGCGGCGGAGATCAGGTGGTAGATGGCGAAGCGCAGGGCCTCTTGGGCGTCGCCGTCGCCGCCCACCACCACGTCGGCGCCCCGCCACCGGTCCCGCCACGCCCGGCGGTGGTGGGCGTGGACACCGGCCACGCCGGCCGACGTCGCCCGAGCCAGCGCCGCCGCCGCCCCCGGTGCGGGATCCCCAGCCGCGTCGCCTCCGTCTCTCGGAGCCCGCCCCACGCCGACGAGCCGTTCGACCCGGCTGGCGGGGCCGTCGTCACCGTCGACGCTTGCACGGCGGTCGGCGACGGCGAACGACGTCACCGCGCCGCCAGCGGCGTGCACCGCCAGCACCGTATGGTCGTCGACGCGGGTCGCCTCGGCGGCGGCCACCAGGTCGCCCACAGGAGGCAGAGGGATCTCGCCGGCCAGCGGGATCGCCGGCGTTGCCGTCGCAGTGGCGGAATCGCCCTCCACGGTGGCCTCGGCCACCAGGGCCAGGACCTCCCGGTCGGCCAGCGACGCGAAGCGGGCCGAGCGGAACGACCACGTCCCGCCAGCGGACAGCGGCTGGCGCCACTCGCGGTAGAGCGTCGCCTGGCGCAGGTCGAGGACCCGCCGGTGCCGGTTCGCATCACCGGGCCGGAGCCCCACGGCCTCACCGTCGACACGGGGGTCGAGGTGCATCCAGGCCGGCCCGGGCGCCAGCTCCGGCCCGCTCTTGTCACCGGCCACGCTGGCGAACACCCCGGCCACGTAGCACCCGGCCGACGAGGCCGCGCCGGCCTCCTCCAACGACCCCCGGGTGCCGGTGCGGCCGTTGCCCACGGTGAACCACGCCTCGACGTCGCCCTCGCGGCTCTGGTCGAAGCCGTCGACCGACAGCGTCCAAGCACGGTCGTCGACCATGGGCGGCACCGACGGCGGGGACGTCAACAGGAGCCCCACCTGGGCCGGATCGGTGACGCTCACCACTGCGTCGGGTCCGCCGGCACCCACCAGGTGGCGGCGAGCCCAGTCCTCGGGACCGGTGGCCACGACGGGTCGCGGTGCCGACCCGGGCCCGCCCAGCTCCGTCACCTGGGGCGGGCGCCCTGACCACACGAAGAGCCGTCCGGGACCGGCGTGGCCCGTCATGGCCGGGTCAGCGGCGACGCCGGCGGCCCGGTCCGCCGTCGCCACCACCACCACGTCGACACCGAGGGCGCCCAGCCCCTTCAGCGCCGCGAGTGACGCGGTGGCGGCCCCGGCCCCGGGACCCGCCTGTTCGCAGTCCCAGAGGACGACTTCGATCAACTGGCCCCCTCGTTCGCGGTCAGAGAAATCTCGGCTCCGCCGACGCCAACCGCCGTGGCCGTGCCGGATGTTAGGTGGGCACGGCGGCGATAGCCAACAAGGCCATTGATCCGATCAGGGGCACGCCGGGCCCTACTCTCGGTCGCGTGTCGTCCGACGTCCGGCCATTGATCGTCACCGATCCGGAAGATCCCGGAGGCGATGACGAGAGGGAGAGCCTCCAGTCGCTGCTGGCTGCTGCCCACGAGGCCCCCGCCGGGCCCGGCCGGTCCGACCCGCCCATCACCGACCCGGTCGCCCTGCTTCGCGACCTGGAGACCAGCGGGCGCTTCCACCGCGACACCGGGTTCGGCCGGGTCTATCACCCCGGGAGCATCTCGCTGCGGGAGAACCGGCCCAACGACAGCCTGCACATCGTCGTCACCGACGACCGCATCGCCGCCCACGTCGACCGGGTGTCGCCCCTGGGCATCCGTCCGCAACGCCGCACCCGGTACTCGCTGCGCCGGGCGGCGGCCCACAACCTGGTGGGCGCCGCCCAGGACCTCGTCGCCCTGCTCCGTGGCCGCCAGGGTGACCATCGCAGCGAGCTGGACTGCGAGTGGGTCTGGGAGCCGTCGCGGGGCGTCCCCGACCCCGCCGACCTGCTCGATCCCCGGGCATCGGCGTGGAGCGTGCACTTCGAGGCCCAGGTGGCCGGGTCGCTCGACGTGACGAGACTGCGGGCGGCGCTGGCCGAGACCCTGAGCAGCCACCCCATGGAGTTCGACCCCTTACGGGTCGTCGAGTGCACTGACGACATCGGCCTGGACAAGGTCCGCAGCGAGCTGCAGAGCGAGCCCATGACGGCGATGGAGTGGCCTCCGCTGCGGGCCCGGCTGGTCCATCACCCCGACGGCGACATCCTCATGCTCAACGTCAACCATGCCGCCAGCGACGGCGCCAGTGGCCTGCGGATCCTGCATGCCATCGCCGCCGCCTATGCCGGCGACGTCGGCCGCGACCCGCCCCTCGACTTCCCGACGGTGCGCAACCTGCCGGTGCGCCCGGCGTCGGCTCCCGTGTCGACGCTGCACGGGCGGTACCGGGTGCTGGTCGAGCGCCTGCGTGACCAGCTGGCCCGCCCCGCCCGCCTGGCGCCGGTGGAGCCGGGGGACCAACCCGGGTACGGCTTTCATCTGGTGAAGCTCTCGGCGGTCGACACCCGGCTGGTGGTCAACCCCGACCGCCCGGGGACGAGCCGGAACATCCTGCTGGCCGGCCTCCACCTGGCCATCGGCGAATGGAACCTGGCTCACGGGACCCCGGGCCGGCGCGTGGGCGTGCTCATCCCGACGAACCTGCGTCCCCAGGAGTGGCGCCACGAACGGGTGGGCAACTTCTCGGTGACGGCCCGCGTCTCGACCAGTCGCCGTCACCGGGCCGGCCCCGCCTCGGCCCTGGAGGCCGTCACCACCCAGACGACGCGGAACAAGCGTTCTCGCACCGGGGTGGCCCTGCTCGAGGCCCTGGACCGGACCGGCTTGTTGCCGCTGTGGGCGAAACAGTCCCAGGTGGTCATCCAGCCCCTCACCGGGAACCGCCTGGTCGACACGGCCATGCTGGCCAACCTGGGTCGCCTCGACGAGCCCCCCTCGTTCGGCCCCGCTGCCGGCGAGACCGGCGACGTGTGGTTCTCGGTGCCCGCCCGGGTGCCCCAGTGCCTGTGCATCGGGGCGGTGACGGTGTCGGGCGAGCTCCACCTGGTCATCCGGTACCCGCACCGCCTGTTCAGCCCCGACGCCGCCAGCCGCTTCGGCGACTGCCTGGTGGCCCAGATCCTCACCGTGGGCCGCAGCCGCCCGGACTGAGGGTCCTCCACCCCATCAGCGCCGAGGGGCGCTACCATTGGCCCGAGCCTTGCGTTGCCGTGCACATGCCTGGGTGGCGGCACGACGCAGTCAGGTGTCAGCGACCTGGGGTCCTTGGCACGGCCGGGGCAGTGAACCCAGGGTGAGTGCCACAGGGCGGGTGAGCCGAACAACGGCTCGCCGCCGTCATCCAGCCTGCGACGAGTGCCGGAGGGCAGATGCAGGACGCAGCACCAGAGGTCCACAGCAGAGTGGCGGGCCCGAGCGGCCCCCGGAGCGGAGTGGCGGGCCCCGAGGAGCTGGGCTTCGCCATCGAGGCCGAGGCGGCCGGTGACGCCAGCGCGCCACAACTGGCCCTGCTGGCGGCCAACCGCCAGGGCTGGCGGGACGGGCTGCGACGGCTGTTGCGCGAGACCGAAGCCAACCTGGTGTCGGTCCGCAACCTCACCGGTCCCGAGCGCAACCAGGTCGTCGCCGACTTCGAGCGCGAGCGGGCCAACCTGGCCGCCGCCCTGCGTCGCCTGGAAGGCGTCAGCCCCAAGGGCACGGGTGACCGGGCGGCCGACAACCGGCCCCTCGACGGACCCGGCGAAGTCCGCCTGCAGGCGTCGTGGTCGAACGGTCGCGTGGTCGTGTGGGCTGCCGGTCCGGGCACCGCGCCGGCGTCCGACGACGACCTCGACGAGCTGTTGGCCGAGGTCGAGGCCCCGGCTGGTGGATGGTGGCCCCACGATCCCGTCCCATTGCCCTCCAAGGACCGGGCCCCGGCCCGGGCCATCGGCATCGGCGACGCCCTCGGGTGGCTGGTGGCGGTGGGCGCCAAGGAGCGGGCCGATCCGGTGGGCACCAGCATGGTGTGGCTCGGTCGGGTCGCCGTCTGGGGGGTCCGTCTCGTCGCCCGGGGTTCCATCGTCCCCACCCTCGAAGCCGTCCGTGGCGCGCGCAAGAAGGGCGAGGACACCAACGGTTCGTCGCCGTACGCGGTGCAGTGGGCGCCGGCGCTGGTCGACCGGGCCGAGCTCGACCTGCTGGCCCGGTCGCTTCCGGGTCCGGTGGGCGCCCTCGAGCCCCGCTCCGACGCCCGCGCGCTGACCCTGTCCGTGCTCGGCGGCGTGGTCGACACCATCGCCGCCGACGCTGCCCGCCGCCTCGACCTGGCCGCCCCGCCGCCTCTGGTGCGCACGCCCGCCGACGTGGCCGAATCGGTGCTCACCGGCCTCGGGGGCACCCCGTTCGAGGCCCCACCCCGCCTGGCTGCCGCCCTCAGCGACCGCATGAAGCGCTGGGCCGAGCCGGTGCGGGCCCTGGTGGAAGACCGCCTCGTGATCCAGCTCGACCCCCCCGACCGGGGCGGTGCCTGGTTCCTCTCGGTGCTCGGGCCCGGCCAGGACGGAAGGTCGGTGCCGCTGGAGGTGGCCCTGGTCGACGGCCGGTCGAAGCGCCACCTGGCCGACGAGACGCTGCGCCTCGAGCGCCTGCTCCCGCTGCTCAACCGCCCGGGCGGCCAGCGCCGGGGCGAGGTCGTCCTCAGCCAGGACGAGGCCTTCGAGCTCATGACCATCACCGGCCCCGCCCTGGAGGCCGCCGGCTTCGACGTGCGCGTTCCCGCCCTGTCCCGGCGCCGGCCCCGCCCGGCGTTGCGCATGACGGCCGAGCCCGTCGACGAGTCGGTCGTCGGCGCCCATCAGCTGGCCGATGTGCGCTGGTCGGCCATGTTCGACGAGGTCGAGCTCACCGCCGAGGACATCCGCCGCCTCAGCGTCGAGG
The DNA here is from genome assembly GCA_039649175.1 of Acidimicrobiaceae bacterium. GTDB lineage: Bacteria > Actinomycetota > Acidimicrobiia > Acidimicrobiales > AC-14 > DATAQC01. The sequence goes on along the minus strand of JBBWZS010000034.1, from coordinate 1,936 downwards.
CCCGACCGCTGATCCACTCCCGCGGCCGGTGGGTCGAGCTCGATCTGGTCGACCTCAACGAGGCCGCCGCCGCCCTGGCCGAACGGGCCTCTCGCACGCGCCTCACCGGGGCCGAGGTGCTGCGCCATGCCATCGGCCTGGAGGCCTCGCCGCTGGCCGGCGGCACCAGCGTCGGCGGCAGCGGCTGGGCCGCCGACCTGCTGGCCAGGACGGCCGAGGTGTCGACCGAGGCGGCCGAGGCGCCGGAAGGGTTCGTGGGCACTCTGCGCGGCTACCAGAGCGAGGCCCTCGCCTGGCTGGGGTTCCTCGACGCCGCCGGCCTCGGCGGATGCCTGGCCCTCGACATGGGCCTGGGCAAGACGCCGACGATGCTGGCCCACCTGGCCGGCACCGTCGACGGCGGGCCCACCCTCGTCATCGCCCCGCCCGCGGTGGTGGGCAACTGGCCGGCCGAGGCGGCGCGCTTCACGCCCGCCCTCCGCGTCGTCGTCCACCACGGTGCCTCCCGGGCCTCGGCCGAGGAGCTTGCGGCCGAGGCGGCGAGGGCCGACGTGGTCATCACCACCTATGCCACCGCCGTGCGCGACATCGACGCCCTGGCCGACTGCTCGTGGGCCCGGGTCGTCCTCGACGAGGCCCAGACCATCAAGAACCCCGCCAGTGAGGCGGCCCAGCAGTTGCGCCGCATCCCCGCCCAGAACCGGGTGGCCCTCACCGGGACGCCCGTCGAGAACGGCCTGGGCGACCTGTGGGCCATTCTCGACTTCACCAACCCGGGCCTGCTGGGGCCCCGTGCCGCCTTCGTCTCCCAGCTGACGGCCCAGAGCCAGGACACCGGCCAGCGGGCCGAGCACGCCCTGCGGGCCCTCAACGGCATCCTCGTGTTCCGCCGCACCAAGGCCGAGCCCGACGTGGCCGCCGAGCTTCCCGACAAGATCGACGAGCTTGACCACTGCACCATGACCCCCGAGCAGGTCGGCCTCTACCAGGCCGTGCTCGACCGCCTGGTGGCGACCGGCGACGAGGACCGGCGCCCCGGCGACATCCTCGCCGCCATCACCGCCCTCAAGCAGATCTGCAACCACCCTGCCGCCTACGAGGACGACGGCCGGCCCCTCGCCGGGCGTTCGGGGAAGCTGGCCCGCCTGGAGGAGATCGTCGATTCGGTGCTCGCCGCCGACGAGAAGATCCTCGTGTTCACCCACTTCGCCGAGTGGGGGAAGAAATTGGCCGAGCACCTGTCGACGCGAGCGGGCATGCCCATCGGCTGCTACCACGGTGGCCTGTCGCGCGACAACCGCGACCGCCTCATCGCCCAGTTCCAGGAGCGCCAGGGACCGGGTGCCCTGGTGCTGTCGCTGAAGGCCGGCGGTACCGGGCTCAACCTCACCGCCGCCAGCCACGTCGTGCTCTACGACCGCTGGTGGAACCCCGCCGTCGAGGACCAGGCTCGCGACCGGGCGTGGCGGATCGGCCAGCAGAACACCGTGGTGTCGCACCGCCTGGTGTGCCCGGGCACGGTCGACGAGAGGGTCGAGGCCGTCGTCGCCGGGAAGCGCCACATCGCCGACCTGGTCCTGCCCAAGTCGAGCACGCTCGCCGACCTGAACCCCGACCAGCTGCGCGTGGCCCTCGGGCTGCGTCCCGACAGCCTGCTCACCGCCGAGCCCGAGGACACCACCTCCACCGATCAGGAGGCAGCATGACCAAGTCCGGCCGGCGCAACCCGAAGGCGAACCGCAACGGGCAGCCCGCCGAGCTCAGCACCGTCGACTTCTGGCGGGCCGTGCCCGACCGGGGACGCCCGATGCCGATCGCTCCAGCCTCCGACCCCACCGCCCTGCTCCGCTCGATGGGCAAGCCCCCCCTCCCCGGCCAGGCGGGCGCCGACCGCCACGTGGCCACCGTCATCGAGCGTGCGTCGGTCCTGGCCAGC
>JBBWZS010000021.1:0-4380 GCA_039649175.1 Acidimicrobiaceae bacterium | reverse complement strand
CATCACCGTCGACCTGCTCCTCACTCCCTGGGAAGCGGCGTTGGGCGCCTCCGTGGCCGTGGACACCCCGGGCGGGGAAGCCAAGGTGCGCGTCCCGGCGGGCACGTCGAGTGGGAGGCGCCTGCGCCTGCGGGGGCGGGGGATGCCCAACCCGAAAGGGGGCGCCGGCGACCTGTTCGCCGAGGTCCGCATCATGGTGCCGGCCGAGCCGACTGACGAGGAGCGGCGGCTGTTCGCCGAGCTGGCGGCCGCCTCCACCTTCGATCCGAGGACACGCCGATGAGGTACGCCATCGTCCGCGTCGCTCCTGCCCCGGCCCGTCCCCCGGCCGGGCGCCTCGACCTCGAGTCGTTCGCCAGGACCGCCGGGCTGCACCCGGAGCTGGTGCGCCGGCTCGTGGCCCTCGGGCTGCTCAGCCCGATCCGCGACAGCGCGGGAACGGTGTGGTTCCCCGGCTCCCAGCTGGCCGAGGCCGCTCGCCTGCAGCGGCTGCGGGCGGGGTTGGGCCTGAACTATGCCGCCCTCGCTCTGGTTGTCGACCTGCTCGACCGCATCGCCGAGATGGAAGCCACGTTACGGAGCCGCTCCGCTCCCGGCACTGCGCGGCGCGGGCCGCTCGGGCCCGACGCCGACACGGCCGAGGCGGAAGGCCCCGTCGACCTACCCGGAGGCTGACCATGGACATCAACCGTCTGACCCAGAAGTCCCAGGAGGCCCTGCACGACGCCCAGACCAAGGCGCTGCGATCGGGGCACACCGAAGTCGACGGCGAGCACCTGTTGGCGGCGTTGCTCGAGCAGCCCGACGGTCTCGCCCCGCGGCTCATCTCCCAGGCCGGTGCCGACCCGGATCTCCTCCGGGTCGACATCGAGGCCGAGCTGGCCCGCCGGCCCCGGGTCACCGGTCCTGCCGCCGGCCCCGGGCAGGTGGCCGTCACCCAGCGACTGGCGCGGCTCCTCGACACCGCCGAGCGCGAAGCCCAGCGGCTGAAGGACGAATACGTCTCCGTCGAGCACCTCCTGATCGCCCTGATCGACGAGGGCCCGGAGTCGGCGGGCGGGCGCCGGCTGCAGGAGCGGGGCCTCACGCGCGACCGGTTCCTCCAGGCCCTCACCGCCATCCGGGGCAACCAGCGGGTGACCTCGGCCATGCCCGAGGTGGCCTACGAGGCGCTGGAGAAATACGGGCGCGACCTGGTGGCCGACGCCCGGGCCGACAAGCTCGACCCCGTCATCGGACGTGACGGTGAGATCCGCAGGGTGATCCAGATCCTGTCCCGCAAGACGAAGAACAACCCGGTGCTCATCGGCGACCCCGGGGTGGGCAAGACGGCCATCGTCGAGGGACTGGCCCAGCGCATCATGCGGGGCGACGTCCCCGAGGGTCTGCGCGACCGCACCGTGTTCGCCCTCGACATGGGGTCGTTGCTCGCCGGCGCCAAGTACCGGGGTGAGTTCGAGGAGCGGCTCAAGGCCGTGCTCAACGAGGTCAAGGCGGCAGCGGGACGGATCCTGTTGTTCGTCGACGAGCTGCACACGGTCGTGGGGGCGGGCGCAGCCGAGGGGGCCATGGACGCCGGCAACATGCTGAAGCCGATGCTGGCCAGGGGCGAGCTGCACATGATCGGCGCCACCACCGTCGACGAGTACCGGAAGCACATCGAGAAGGACGCCGCCCTCGAACGGCGCTTCCAACCGGTGCTGGTCGACGAGCCCTCCGTCGAGGACGCCATCTCCATCCTCCGCGGGCTGCGCGAGCGCTTCGAGGTGTTCCACGGGGTGAAGATCACCGACGGTGCCCTGGTGGTCGCCGTCACCCTGAGCCACCGCTACATCTCCGACCGGTTCCTGCCCGACAAGGCCATCGACCTGGTCGACGAGGCGTGCGCCATGCTGCGCACCGAGATCGACTCCATGCCCGCCGAGCTCGACGAGCTGTCCCGCCGGGTGACCCGCCTGGAGATCGAAGATGCCGCCCTGGCCAAGGAGGACGACCCGGCGAGCGTGGCCCGCCTGGAGGAGCTCCGCCGGGAGCTGGCCGACCTGCGCGCCGCCGCCGACTCGATGCGGGCCCAATGGGAATCCGAGCGCCAGGCCCTGCGAAAGGTGCAGGACCTGCGGGAGGAGATCGAGCGCGTGCGCCACCAGGCCGAGCAGGCCGAGCGGAACTACGACCTGAACCAGGCGGCCGAGCTGCGCCACGGGCGGCTCCCTGAGCTGCAGGACCGCCTGCGAGCCGAGGAGGAACGTCTGGCCGACAAGCAAGGAGGAGCCCGGCTGCTCCGTGAGGTGGTCACCGACACCGAGATCGCCTCCATCGTGTCGAGGTGGACGGGTATCCCGGTGAGCCGGCTGGCCGAAGGGGAGCGGGAGAAGCTCCTCCGCCTCGACGAGATCCTCCACGAGCGCGTCGTGGGCCAGGACGAAGCCGTCCAACTGGTGGCCGATGCCGTCATCCGGGCCCGCTCGGGCATCAAGGACCCCCGCCGGCCCATCGGCTCGTTCATCTTCCTCGGCCCCACCGGGGTGGGAAAGACCGAGTTGGCCAAGACCCTGGCCGCGGCACTGTTCGACACCGAGGACAACATGGTCCGCCTCGACATGAGCGAGTACCAGGAGCGCCACACGGTGAGCCGTCTGGTGGGCGCGCCACCTGGCTACGTCGGTTACGACGAGGGTGGCCAGCTCACCGAGGCGGTGCGCCGCAAGCCGTATTCGGTCGTCCTGTTCGACGAGATCGAAAAGGCCCATGCCGACGTGTTCAACGCCCTGCTCCAGGTCCTCGACGACGGCCGTCTCACCGATGCCCGGGGCCGCACGGTGGACTTCCGGAACACCGTCGTCATCATGACGTCGAACATCGGGTCCGACCACCTCCTCGAGGGCATGACCCCCGACGGCGAGATCAAGCCCGACGCCCGTGACCGGGTGATGCGGGCGCTGCGGTCGCATTTCCGTCCTGAGTTCCTCAACCGCGTCGACGACATCGTGTTGTTCAAGGCCCTCACCGAGGCCGAGATCGAGCGCATCGTGGAGCTGATGTTCGACGAGGTGCGAAACCGCCTGGCCGAACGCCGGATGACCCTCGAGGTCAGCGAACCGGCCCGGCGCTTCATCGCCGGTCAGGGCTACGACCCCGTCTACGGCGCGCGTCCACTGCGCCGGTTCATCGCCCACGAGGTGGAGACCCGCCTCGGTCGAGCCCTGCTGCAGGGCGACATCGTCGACGGCTCACATCTGATCGTCGACGTACGCGACGGTGAGATCGTGGTCACCGTCGGTCCCTGACGACGCCAGGAGGCTGCTGTCCGGCGAGGGTGGGGCACCGCCTACCCTTGGCGCCCATGTCTCGCCGCACCAAGATCGTCGCCACCATGGGGCCGGCGTCCGACGCGCCCGAGATCCTCGAAGCCATGGTCGTCGCCGGCATGAACGCGGTGCGGGTGTCGCTGGCCCACGGTCCTCTCGAAGAAGCCCTGGAACGGCTCCGCCGGATACGCGCCATCACCGGCGAGGAACGCCTCATCGGGGTGTTGGCCGACCTGCCCGGTCCCAAGATCCGTGCCGGTCGCTTCCCCGAAGGCGGCGTGGGGCTCACCGCGGGCGTGCTGCTCGACCTCGTCGCCGGCGGTGACGGAGAGGGCAGCGACGAGCGGGCCATCGCCGTCGACCACCCGGCCGCTCTGGGGGCGCTGCGGGACGACGACCGCATCGCCATCGGTGACGGCGCCGTGGAGCTCCTCGTGCGCAAAGGGGGGCCCGATCGGGTCACCGTCGAGGTGCTCTCCGGCGGATGGGTCGAGGGGCGACCGGGGCTGTCGCTCCCGTCAGCCAGCCTCACCATCGCCTCGCCCACGCAGAGAGACCTCGAGCTCCTCGAGGCGCTGGCCGAGGCCGAGGTCGACTCGGTGGCCATCTCGTTCGTCCGCTCGGCCGACGACATCGTGCGGGCCCGGGCCTCGATCGGCGCCGGCGGCCCCAAGCTGATCGCCAAGATCGAGACCCAGGAGGCGGTCGACGCCCTGGAGGAGATCATCGCCGTGGCCGACGGCGTCATGGTGGCCCGTGGCGACCTGGGGATCCGCTGCCGTCTCGAGGACGTCCCCCATCACCAGAAGCGCATCATCCGCACCGGCGTCGCCTACGGGCGGCCGGTCATCACCGCCACCCAGATGCTGGAGTCGATGGTGCGGGCCCCGGCGCCCACCCGCGCCGAGGTGAGCGACATCGCCAACGCTGTGTTCGACGGCACCAGCGCGCTCATGCTGTCGGGCGAGACCGCAGTCGGCCACGATCCTGCCGGCGCGGTGCGCACCATGGCGCGGGTGGCGACCCGTGCCGAGCAGGAGTTCGACTACGGGCGCTGGGGTCGCGAGCTCGG
>JBBWZS010000017.1:0-3142 GCA_039649175.1 Acidimicrobiaceae bacterium | reverse complement strand
CCGAGGTCAGCCAGGAGGCCAGTCCATGGGGCGACCGCCGACCAGGTGCATGTGCAGGTGGGCGACGGAGTTGCGGGCGTCCTCGCCCACGTTGAACACCAGGCGGTACCCGCGCTCGGCCAGGCCCTCGGTGCGGGCCACCCGTTGCGCCGTCTCCATCATCTCGGCCAGCACGTCGGCGTCGTCGCTCGTCACGGTGTCGGCCGAGGTGATGTGGTCGCGGGGCACGATCAGGACGTGGACGGGCAGCGCCGGCTCGAGGTCGCGGAAGGCGTAGGTCCGCTCGCTCGACGCCACCTCGGCCGAGGGCAGGTCGCCGGCCACGATGCGGCAGAAGATGCAGTCGCTCACGTCGGCGGTCAGGCTATGCCCTTCGCCCGGCGACCGGAGGTGTGGCGGCATGGACGACCTCGACGGTCTGGAGCGGTGGGCGGCCGATGCCCGGGCCGGCGAGGCCGCGGGCGCACGGGTGCGCGAGCGCTGGCTGCGGGCCCAGGCCGAGGAGGGAGCCAGCCTGGCCGGGCTGCTGCTCGCCCTGGCCGAGCGGCGGGAGGTGGTGCTGCTGATCACCACGGCCGCGCTGGCCCATCGGGGGGCGGTGACCGGCGTGGGCGAGGACTTCGTCGCCCTGGAGGTCCCGGCGGGTACCACGACCCTGGTCGCCCTGGCTGCGGTGGCATCGGTCAGGGCGGTGGAGGGCGCCCGCCGGTTCTCGACACCGGCGACCGGCCACGGCCGGGCCGACGACGGCGCCGGTGGAGGGGGCGGGGGACCGTCGCTGGGCGTGCACCTCGGCGACGTGCTGGCCCAGGCTGCCGGCCAACGGCCGCGGATCTCCCTGCAGGCGGGCACCACGTCGGTGGTCGGCGACCTGCGGGCCGTCGGGGCCGACGTCCTCACCCTGCGGGCCGACGGCGCCGCCGGGCTGGTCTACGTGTCGCTGCCGTCGCTGTCGGCGGTCTCCTTCTTGGCCTCCGGGTAGAGGTGCTCGAGGTCGCCCGGCGTGATGCGGGAGGCCTTGATGAAGGACTCGACCTCGCTCTCCTGGAGCCGGATCACCCGCCCGAACTTGTAGGCCGGCAGCTCGCTCTCGTCGATGAGGCGGTACAGCGTCCGGACGGTCACGCCCAACCGCCTGGCGGCCTCGCCCGTGCTCATCCAGCGAATCTCGTCGTCTGGCATGCCGGCATCATACCCAAGAGTCGTCATTCCTTGTAGTCCCTCATGAAATTTCATGAATACGTCGTACGGTTGGGGCTTCCACACCTTTTCCCGAGGAAATCCTCAGCTTATCCCCTTGTGTACTTCCACTGTGTTTCATAACCTTGCGGTCAGGGCGGACCAACGGCAGGCGGAAAGGCGGGGCGGACGATGGCGCAGCAGGTGGGCACCGTGGCGCGGAAGCCCGGGTCGGATCGGAACGGGGACGGCGCCGAGCGGCCGGCCCGCACCGTCCGGCGTCGCCGCGGCCTGCCGGGCAGCCGGGCCGTCGTGGGTGGGCTGTTGGTGGCGGCCGCAGCCGTCGGCCTGTTCGCGGCGGCCAGCCGCACCGGCGGCGGCCCGCACCACTCGTACGTGGTCGCCCGCCACGACCTGGCCGCCGGCGCCCGGCTCCAGGCGTCGGATCTGGCCGTCGCCCCCATGGAGCTGGCCCCCGAGCTGCGGGCCCGCACGTTCGAGAGCGTGCAACCCCTGATCGGGGCCACCCTGGTCGCCGCCCTGGGGCCGGGCGAGCTGGTGCAAACCAGCGCGGTGGTGTCGCGCCGGGGCGACGCAGCCAGCCGTGAGCTGACGTTCACGCTGGACCGGGGCCGGGTCAGTGCCGGGATCAAGGACGGGGAGCGGGCCGACCTGCTCGCCACCTACGGCACGGGCACCGATGCCTTCACCCTGGTCGTGGTCCGCCAGGCCCTGCTCGTCGGCATCGACCGGCCCCGCACGTCGGCGGGTGACAACGGCCCGGCCACGGTGACCGTTTCGGTCGACGACCCGGCCGACGCCGTCGCCCTGGCCCACGCCATCCAGCTGGGCAAGATCACCCTCGTCCGGGCCACCGGTGCCCCGCCGCTGCCCGGCGTGCCTCCGACCTACCGGGTGGCCAAGGCCTGATGGCGGCCGAGCGCTTCGTCGTCCTCGGCCTGGCTCCAGCGCGCGCGCCCTGGTTCCGCAGCGTGGGGCTGTGGGCCAACAGCGGCGCCCTGCCGGCCGAGTTCGTGCGCTGCATCTCGGCCGAGGAGCTCCGGGCCCGGCTCGGGTCCGGTCGCTCGTTCTCGGCCCTCATCGCCGATGCCGGGCTGCCGTCGGTGGACCGGGACCTGCTGGCCGCGGCCCGGGCCTCGGGCTGCGCGGTGCTGGTGGTCGACGACGGCCGGGCCACGCGGGACTGGTTGGAGCTCGGGGCGGCCCGGGTGCTGCCGCCCGGATTCGGCCGCGACGAGCTGGTCGCCGCCCTCACGTCGTGCGCCCATCCCGTGCGCCGGGGCGAGGCCGACGCCTCCGAGCTGCTCACCCGCCCGTCCCCCGCCGCCTGGCGGGGCTCCGTCGTGGCCGTGACCGGGCCGGGCGGCACCGGCGCTTCCACCGCGGCCATCGCCCTGGCTCAGGCCCTGGGCGACGACGTCCGCCACGGCGGCATGGTCCTGCTCGCCGACCTCCGGCTGCACGCCGAGATGGCCGTCCTCCACGACGCGGGCGACGTCCTGCCCTGCGTGCAGGAGCTGGTCGAGGCCCACCGGTCGGGCCAGCCCACGGCCGACGACGTCCGCTCGCTGGCCTTCGCCGTGCCCGAGCGGCGGTACGCCGTCCTGCTCGGGCTGCGCCGGGCCCGGCACTGGCCGGCGCTGCGGCCGCAGGCCTTCGAGGCCGCGTTCGACTCGTTGCGCCGGGCCTGGGGCGTGGTGATCTGCGACCTCGACCCCGACCTGGAAGGCGATGACGACGCCGGATCCATCGACATCGAGGAGCGCAACGTCATGGGCCGCACGGCGGCGGCCCAGGCCGACGTGGTCTTCGCCATCGGCCTGCCCGGGCTCAAGGGCATCCACGCCCTGGTACGGGTGCTCGAGGAGCTGACCGCCTTCGGCGTCGATCCCACCCGGATCGTCCCGGTGTTCAACCGGGCGCCCCGTGCCGCCCGGGCCCG
>JBBWZS010000222.1:0-16314 GCA_039649175.1 Acidimicrobiaceae bacterium | reverse complement strand
GTTCGGGGCCAGCACGTCATCAACGGCAGACTCTCCATCCCGAACAAGAACTGCGAAACATGGCCCGCCCGTTGGACCCAGGCAGTCGACAGCTTCGATCCCGACATCACCGTCATCATGGTCGGGGCGTGGGAGGTCTACGACCGCAAGGTGGACGGCCGCACGCTGCGGGTGGGGACACCGGAGTACGAGCGCTATCTCGATTCGGAGATGGAGCTGGCCCTCGGCATCGTCGCAGAGCGCGGAGCGCCGATCGCCCTCATGAACGTCCCGTGCTACGACCAGCCCAACCTCCAACTGGGTGATCCGCCGAGCGAGCGCAACGACCCGGCGCGCGTCGCCTGGCTGAACCAGGTGTTCCAGCGCATCGTCGCCCGTCACACCAAGCGCCTTCACCTGATCGACGTCGGCAGCTTCCTGTGCCCGGGTGGCCACGACGTCCAGAAGATGAACGGCGTGCAGGTCCGGAGGGACGGGGTGCACTTCACGCCGGAGGGCGCCGGCCTGGTGTGGAGATGGATGGGCCCGCAACTGGTCGACCTGGCGACCCACCCGAACGGCTGAGGTGCTCGCGACCGATCAGGTGGTGGTGGCCACGCAATCGAGGTGGGCTCCCCACCGCTGGAGGTCGCCGGGCAGCATGCGCTCGACGCCCTGAAGGAACCGCCACATGGCGTGGCCGCCGACCGGCGAGGCGAGGGCGAGGAACGAGACCGGGCTGTGATGGCGCAGGTCGACGACTTCGAAGCCGGCCGCCACCACCATGGCCACGACCGCGTCGGCCTTGAACCGGGAGCGAACGGGAACGCCCTCCCACTGCGGGGCAACCCGGCGGGCGAGGCGAAGGACGGGGTTGTCCTCCACCGACTCGACGAGGAAGAGGTGGCCACCGGGGCGCAGGACCCGACGGGCCTCGACCAGCACCGCCGCCGGATGGTCGAGGTGGTGGAGCACATGCAGGCACCACACCGCCCCGACCGTGGCGTCACCGAAAGGCAACCGGGTCCCGTCACCGACGACCACCGACCCGAGGTCGGCCGCCTGGCGCGCCCGGCTCTCGTCTTCTTCGATCCCCACCGCTGACAGGTGGTGGGCGCGGATCCGGGGGAGCCAGAACCCGGTGCCACAGCCGAGATCGAGCACCGGGCCGCTGGCCAGACGGGCGAGCTCCGCCTCGATGGGCGCGAACGGTGCGGTGCGTGCGGCCTGGTTGTCGGTCGACACCCCGGGTGCGATCAGGGTCCTGACACGGTGAAGTCGTCGAAGGTTGCCCCCTGGGGCTCAGGGCCACGGGCGGTCAGGCCCACCCTGGTGGCGCCCGCCAACGTCTTGTCGGTGACCGTCCTGACGACCTGGCCTTCGAGGGTGACGTCGATGATGTCGCCCTGCATCCGGACACCGACGACGCTGCCATCGGACAGCGACGACAGGCCCGTGTTGGCGACGGCCTTCTGATGGCCGTTCACCACGCGGATGATCGCCCAGGAGGCGTACTCCCGCACCGCCACGACGGCCCAGTAATTGGACCGGTCCTGGTAGCGGAAGACCAAGCCGGCGTTGGACCTCACGGATGGGAGGCGGACACTGACGGCCCCGTCGCGATGTCCCAGGTCGACCACGGCGAGAGACCGTTCCGTCGTGCCCGACGGTGCCGCCGCCCGATTGGCGCCGATCGCCCATGTTCCGGCATCGGAGACCCAGACGAGTGGGGGCGGGCCGGCGCCCAGTCCGGCGGGGTCGTCGGGACGGTCGAAGGTGTCGACCGTGCCCGTGATCGTCAGCGGCTGGCCCCGATGGTCCACCGATGCCGCGGGTCCGCCCCGATCGGACACGAAGATCAACACGCCCACCACGATCACCGCAACCACGCCGATGATGACGGTGGGGATCAGCCCCGACCACGAGCGGGGCGGGTGGTGCTCCGCCACCTCGACCGGCTCAGCCACCTCGACCGGCTCCGCCACCTCGACCGGTTCCGCCACCTCCGGGACGGCGGGATCGGGGGCCAGTCGATCGGCGGGGTCGTCGGACGGCGTGTCCGGCCGATCGCCGAGAGCCAGAGGCTTCTCGAGCCCCTCCATCATCGCCGGCCAAGGAAACCGTCGCCCGTCGGTGTCCATCCTGGTGGAGCGTACCCCCGACGCGTTCGCGCTCGGCCTATGATGCAGAGCCCGACGAATCCACGTCGATTGTTTGCCGTCCCCAGGCGGGCCGGATGGTGCCGGAGCGGGGCCGCGGTTCCGGCGACAGTGGCGAGGTGGACAGGTGCGCCCAGACCGACAGTTGCCAGACAGATGAGAGTGCTGTTCATCTCCCGGCGCGACCTGGACAACCCCCTGGCCGGGGGATCCGAGGTACTGGTCCACCGCCTGGCCGATGGTCTGGTCGATCGTGGCCACCAGGTCGATCTGCTCTGCGGCGGACCGGTGGAGGCACGGACCTACGGCACGGCCACCTCCGGGGGCCCCTACGGCCACTACCTGCAGGTGCCGGTGCACTACCTCCGCCGCTACCGGACTGCCGACGTCGTGGTCGACGTGGTCAACGGGATGCCGTACTTCAGCCCCGTCTGGAGACGCCGACCCTCGATCTGCCTGGTGAACCACGTCCACACCGATCAGTGGTCGAGCTGGTTCCCGGCTCCGGTCGCCGCCTTCGGGCGGGGCATCGAGCGGCGGGTCTTCCCGGTCGTCTACCGACGGAACCTGATCATGGCGGTCTCGGACTCCACCGCCGTCGAGCTGGCTCGCCTGGGCCTTCCGCCCGACCGCATCCGGGTCGTCCACAACGGGGTCGACGTGGCCCCCGTCCGACCCCTGAAGTCACCGGACCCCCTGTTCGTGGCCGTCGGGCGCCTCGTGCCGTACAAGCGCTTCGACCTCCTCGTCCGCCTGTGGGAGAAGGTGCGCCCGATCACCGGCGGTCGGCTCGTGATCGCCGGCGACGGACCTGAGCTCGGTCGCCTACGCCAGATGGCGGGCGCCGATGTGAGCCTCCCGGGGTGGATTCCCGCCGAGGACAAGGACGACCTCCTCCGACGGGCCTGGCTGTTGCTCCACCCCTCCGAGGTGGAAGGCTGGGGGCTCGTGGTGATGGAGGCAGGAGCGTGGGAGACACCCGCCGTGGGCTTCGACGTGCGCGGTGTCCGCGACTCCGTCGCCCATGGCCACAGCGGCGTCCTCGTCGGGTCGGAGGACGAGCTGGTCCGCACCTGGACCGCCTTGGCCGCCGACGGCAGCGCTCGCCGTGCTCTCGGGCGCAACGCCCGCCGCCGTGCCCTGGAGTTCTCGTGGTCGAAGACCGTCGACGGGTTCCTGGACGTCGCCCACGAGGCCGTGGGCAACGGACCGGTCCCCTCCTCGCCCGATGTCGTGGCGCCCGTGGGTCTCGACGCCTGGCACGGGTGAGGCCGCTCGGCCCGTCGATCTCCCGGCCATGACGGGTCTGGCCCGGTCGTGGCGACTCCTGTCCGCGTTCCGCCAGGAGCAGAGCCAGCCGGAGCGGTTCTACCGCACGCTGGCCGACGACTCGGTCGCCCAGGTGTCGAAGTACGTCGACCTCGACGCGGCGCGCCTGCTCGACGTGGGCGGAGGACCCGGCTGGTTCGCCGACGCGTTCGAGCGAGCGGGCGCCGACTACCACGTGGTCGAAGCCGACCACCACGAGCTGGCGTCAGTCGTCGGGACACGAACCGTCGCCGCCAGCGGGACGGCGCTGCCGTTCGCGTCGGGCAGCTTCGACGTGTGCTTCTCGTCGAACGTCCTCGAGCACGTGTCCCGCCCCTGGGCCTTCCTCGACGAGCAGGTCCGCGTGGTCCGTCCCGGAGGGACGGTGTACTGCGCCTTCACCAACTGGTTCTCGCCATGGGGCGGTCACGAGACGTCGCCCTGGCACTACCTCGGAGGAGACCGGGCGGCACGACGGTACGAGCGCCGCTGCGGCCACCCGCCCAAGAACCGCCACGGCCACACGTTGTTCCCCGTGCACGTGAGCCAGGCCCTGCGCTGGGCTCGCACCGCTCCCGGAGCCACCCTGGTCGACGCGCGTCCCCGCTACTACCCCGACTCGTTCCGGTCCCTGGTGGGCGTCCCCGGCGTGCGAGAGGTGCTCACCTGGAACCTGGCGATGGTCCTGCGTCGCACCGGGTCGGTGCGCCGACGATGACGGCTTCCGTGCGGTCTGCCCTCCCGACCGCGCCCGCTGCCCCCCGTCCGTCCCCCGGCGCCTCCCTGGGCCCCTCCACCGACGGGCGACGCCGGACTCCGAGCCTGGCCCTCGTCGCCTGCGGGGCGGGACTGCTCCTGGCCTGTCTGGCCCAGGAGCCGGGGCGGTTGGTGGCCGACACCAAGCTCGACCTGGTTGTGAACCCCGTCGGCTTCCTGGTCCGGGCCCTCCATGCCTGGGACCCCACCGCCGGGTTCGGCCAGCTGCAGAACCAGGCCCAGGGATATCTGTTCCCGGTGGGTCCCGTGTTCGCCCTCACCCACGCCGCCGGCCTGCCCATGTGGATGGTCCAGCGACTGTGGATCGGCGTCATCTTGACCATCGCCTGCGCGGGGACGGTGCGCCTGGCCGACGAGCTGGAGATCGGGACACCGGCGACCTGCGTGGCCGGTGGCCTGGCCTACGCCCTCTCACCGTCCCTGCTCTCGCTCATCGGGCCCCTGTCGGCCCTCGTGTTGCCCGCCGCCATGGCGCCGTGGGCCCTTGTTCCCCTGGTGCGTGGATCGCGCCGCGGGTCACCGGTCAGAGCCGCCGCCCGTTCGGGCGTGGCCATCGCCCTGATGGGAGCGGTCAACGCCGGCGCGACCCTGGCCATGCTGAGCCTGCCTGCCCTGTGGCTGCTGACCCGCCAACGAGGTCCACGACGGCGTGCCCTGGTGGGCTGGTGGGTGGTGTCGGTGACGCTGGCGTGCGCCTGGTGGACGGTCTCGCTGGTTGCCGAGGGACGGTTCGTCTTCGACTTCCTCCGCTACATCGAGGTGGGCCGGGCGGTCACCGCGACGGCGTCGGCCACCGAGGCCCTGCGGGGGACGGCCGTCTGGTTGGGCCACTATCTCTTCCAGGGCCGGCCCTGGTGGCGGGGAGCGTGGTTGCTGGTGGCGGCCCCGGCCGCCATCGTCGCCAGCACCGCCCTGGTGGCGACGGGGCTGGCCGCCCTGTCCCACCACCGCATGCCGGAGCGGCGCTTCCTCGCTCTCGCCGTGCTGGCCGGTCTGGCCCTGACCGCCGCCGGCTACGCCGGACCGTTGGGGGGGCCGCTGGCGCCGACCGTGCACAGCCTGCTCGACGGCCCTCTCGTGGTCTTCCGCAGCATCGCCAAGTTCGGACCTCTCGTGGCCCTTCCCGTCGCCCTGGGGCTGGCCTACGGCCTGGCCATCCCTCGGCCCGACGGGGTGGAACGGGTCCTTCTGGCCGGCCTGGTGGCGTTGCTGTTCATCGGGCTGGCCATGCCTCTTCTGCAGCGACAGGTGACTCCTGCGGGCAGCTTCGACCGCGTGCCCGCCTACTGGTCGCAGGCCGCCGGCTGGCTCGACACCCACAGCGGTGGCAGCCGTTCTCTCCTGGTCCCGGCCAGCGGGGCGGGGGAGTACAGCTGGGGGCGGCCCATCGACGAGCCGCTGCAGCCGTTGGCCGATTCTCCGTGGGCCGTGCGCAACCAGGCGCCGCTCGGGGCCACCGGGCTCGTCCGCGTGCTCGACGCCGTGGAGGAGCGGCTGGTGTCGGGGCGGGCCACGGCGGGGCTGGCTTCCTTCATCGCCCGGGCCGGTGTCCGCTACCTGGTCGTCCGCAACGACCTCGATTGGCGCCGGGCCGCCGCACCCGACCCGTCCCACGTGCGGGCCACCCTGGGCGCCGCTCCCGGATTGCGACGGGTGACGGCGTTCGGTCCCCAACAGGCGGGTCCGGTCGCCACCGGCGACGACCCTCTGCGGGCGGTCGAGATCTACGAGGTGGCAGACGCGGGGGCCAGGGCGGTGGCCTACCCGGCCGACACCACGGTGGTCGTCAGCGGTGGGCCCGAGGCGTTGCTCCAGATGGCCGATCGAGAGCGCCTCGGGGCGGCGACGGTGCTGGCCGGCGACGACTCGGCGCGCGCCGCGGCGCCCGTGGCCTCGGTCGTCACCGACGGCCTGCGCCGCCGCGACGTCGACTTCGGCGTGATCCACGGAGGCCGGTCCTATGTGCTGGGCGACACCGAGGACGGACGCGACGGCCCACCCCGTGACCGCCTACCGGTGGAAGGCGTGCAACACCAGACGGTGGCGGTGGTCGAGGGTGCGGCGGCCGTGTTCGCGTCCTCGTACGCCACCGCGCTCTCCCCCCATCCCGAGAACCAGCCGATGGCCGCCTTCGACGGCGACCCCAGCACGGCATGGCAGAGCGGCGCCCTGGTCTCCTCGGTGGGCGAATGGGTCCAGGTCGACCTCGACCGGGCGGTGACCCTGCCCAAGGGCCTGACCGTGCAACTCGCGGCCACGGGGACGTCGGGGCCGAGGGCCACCCGCCTGCGCGTCAGCACCGACCGGGGCTCGATCGACACCGAAGTGGCCGACACCACCGATCCACAGCACGTCGACGCGCCGACCGGGCCCACCCGGCGCGTGCGGATCACGCTGGCCAACGTCGAGGGAGAGACGTCTCCCCTCTCCCTGGCCCGGGCCGGTCTGAGCGAGGTCCAGGTGCCCGGCGTCGACATCCGCCGCCTGCTGGCCACGCCCCGCGACGAGGTCGCTCCCTTCGCCGCCCCGACATCGCCGCCGCCGGTGTTCGCCTTCGACCGCTCGGTGGTAGATCCGAGCGAGGTCCTCCGGGGCGACGAGGAGGACCGCCTGGCCCGCCGCTTCACCGTGCCCCATGCGGCCACGTTCGAGCTGTCGGGGACGGTCCGACCCCACCCCGGGCCCGACCTCGAGGCTCTGCTGGCTCCTTATGGGCAGGGCGACGGCGCCAAGGGCACCTTCACCCTGCCGTGCGGCCAGGGGCCGGTGGTGCACATCGACGGCAAGGAGGTGCCCATGTCGGTGACCGGCGGCCTCGATGCCGCCCGCGCCGGCCAGGAGCTGGCGGTGTCGGCCTGCGGCGGGGCCTTCGACCTGGTCGGGGGCCCCCACGACCTGGAGACCGACCCCGGTGGCGCGTTGGCGGTCGTGTCGGCGACGCTGGCGCCCCCCGGTTCACCGGCGCCGGTGGCTGGAGCCGCGACGGGCCGTGCGGTCACCATCGACGACTGGGACAGCAACCACCGCAGCCTGCGTATCGCAGCCGGCGACCGGTCGTTCCTGACCCTCACCGAGAGCGCCAACGCCGGCTGGACGGCCAGCCTCGGCGGCCACCGCCTCCAGCCCGTGCGCATCGACGGCTGGCGCCAGGCCTGGGTGGTGCCGGCCGGCGCCGGGGGCGTGGTGCACCTCGACTTCCAGCCCGACCGGCCCTACCGGGGCGCCCTCGCCCTGGGGTTCCTCGCCCTCATCGCCCTGGGCCTTCTTGCCTGGGCCCCCAAGCCACGATGGGTGGCGCGCCGGGGCGCAGTAGCGGCTGACCTGGCGCCGGTGGGACCCGGCTCTCAGGCGGTGCTCACCATCGTCCTCGTCGGCGCCGCCCTCTTCGTGGTGGCCGGGCCGGTGGCGCTCGTCGTCCCCGCCGTCCTCGTCTTCATCCGCCGCCCGGCCTGGCGACCAGCGGTGGCGGCGTCGGCCTTCCTGGTGGCCGGGCTCATCGAGGCCGTCCACCCGTCGCGCCAGCCCGGGAGCGGGGGAGGGGCCTTCGGGGCGGCCGGCCAGCTCGCCGCCGTGGTCGCCGCCGGCGCCGTGGGGGCGGCGGCCATCGCCGCCGGCCTGGCCCGCCGCGGGTCAGCCGGGGGCTCGGGCCGAGGCGACGAGGATGGCCGCGATCCCGGGTCGGCGGGCCAGGAGGCGGTCGAGGGCCCGGCCGCCGCGGGGGACGTCGTGGTAGCCGGCGCCGGCCAGCGTCACCGCCGCGAAGCCGTGGGCGACGAGGACCTCGGTGAGGGCGCGAGCGGTGAACAGCCGCAGGTGGCCCACGACCTGGCTCCCGGGACGGCCGAACACGCCCAGGCGGCTGACCTCGGAGAACACCGGCTGGACCCCGGCTAGCAGCAGAAGCCGGTTGAACCACGCCGCCAGGTTGGGCGTGGACAGCAACAGGGTGCCGGCCGGGGACAGCACCCTGCGGGCCTCGGCCAGGGCCAGGTCGGGGTCGACCAGGTGCTCGATCACCTCGCTCATGAGCACCACGTCGAACGACCCTGGGGCGAAGGGCAGCCCGCCGCCGTCGACGGTCGTCCGCACCGCCGTCACGCCGTGACGGGCGGCGGCCGCGACCGCGCTGCGAGCCCAGTCCACTCCAACGACGTCGGCGGGCTGTGCTCGCCGGGCGGCCTGAGCGGTGATGGTGCCGTCGCCGCAACCCACGTCGAGGATCCGCAACCGACCACCGACGGGGCGGGCCACGGCGTCGAGAAGGTCGAGTTGCACCGCCACCCGGTGCAACTGGGCGGGGAGGCCGCGGTCGACATCCTCGTAGAACGCCTTCAGCGACGATGGCGCCGCGGGCGCCGCGGGCAGCGACACGGGCGCGTCGTCCCCGCCGGGCAGGTCACGAATCGCCGCATGGTAGGTCGGTCGGGCGGCGCCTGGGCGATGATCGTGGGTGGTGACGACCGCGCCGGAGTCCACGACGGCCCCCGGCCCGAGCTCGGTGGTGGCCAAGCGGTGGCCACGAGCCTGGCCCTGGGTGGCCGGTGCCGCCCTGGCCGCTGCCGCGCTGGGCCCCGCCCTGGGCCCCAGCCCCGTCTTCGCTCTGGATGCCACCTTCGTGGCTCGTATCCCGGTGCCGACGGGCATCTGGGGCCTGGGGCCCGAGTTGCCCAGGCGGGTGCCGCTCGGGTTGGGCCTGGCCTGGGCCTCGACCGTCGTGGGCGCGGCGGCCGGCCCGCTGCTGCTCGCCGTGGCGCTGGTGATCGCCTTCGTCGGGGCCACCCGCCTGGTCGCCGAAAGCCCCTGGGCCGTCCGCCTGGGCGCCGGGCTCCTGTTCGCCGCCAGCCCGCTCGTGCTCACGCGGGTCGGGGCCGGTCAGTGGACGGCGGTCGCCCCCTTTGCCGTCCTTCCCTGGGCCCTTCCCTCACTGTTGGCCCCGGGCGAGGCGCCGGCCCGGACGTTCCTGTGGGCCGCCGCTCTGGGAGTGACCGGGTCGGTGGGCGGGACCCTGGCGCTGGCCGTCGCCGCCGTGGGCGTGGTGGGGGAGCGGCGGCGAGCGTCGCTGCTGGCCGCCGCCCTGGTGGGACTGGCCCAGCTCCCGTGGGTCCTGCCCGCTCTCGTCGTGCAGTCGGGCAACGCCAGCCCGGCGGGGTCGGACGTCTTCGCCACGCGCGCTCACGGGATGGTGGGGGCCCTGGGCCTGCTGGCCGGTCACGGTTTCTGGCGGGCCCCCAGCCAGGTGGGAGGAGACACAAACCTCGGCGTCGCCGTGTTGGGCCTGGGGCTGCTCGGCCTGGCCCTGGTGGGGGCGTCGAGCCTGCCGCCACGGTGGCGCTGGCGGGCGGCGGCCCTGGCGGGCGTCGGCCTGGCCCTGGCCCTGGCCAGCGCCGTGCCTGGGGTGCGCGTCGCCTACGAGTGGTTCTCGCAGACGGGCGTGGGTGCCCCGCTGCGGGAGAGCCAGCGCTTCACCGTCCTCACCCTGGTGTGGCTGGCGCCCGCCGCCGCTCTCGGAGCGGCCCGCCTGGCCGAGGAGCGGGGGCGGTGGCCCGCGTGGACGACCCTGGCCGTGCCGGCGGCGGCCGCCATCGTGCTCGGGGGACCCGGTCTGTGGGGGGTGGGCGGCCGCCTCGAGCCGAGCTCGTTGCCGCTCGACTGGGGCCGGGCCCGCCTGGTTGTGGAGCGGGAACCCGGGGCCGTCCTGGCCCTGCCGTACGTCCGCTACCTCGACCTGCCCGCCGCTGGCGGCCGTCGGGTCCTCAACCCCGTGCCCGACTACTTCGGGGGCGACGTCTTGAGCTCGTCGGACCCCCAAGCCGGCCCCTCCAGCGCATCGGGCTTCCGGGAGCGGGCCGATCCGCGTGAGCTGCCGGTGCTCACCGCCCTCACCACCGTCCTGGCGCCGCAGACCCCCGGGCAGGGCTCCGGGGAGTTGGTGAGCGACGCCCTGGTCCGAGCCGGGGTGCGCTGGGTCGTCCTGCTCCACGCCGCCGACTGGACGGCCTACCGGGGGCTGGCCACCGACCCCGGGCTGGTCCCGGTGGTGCAGGGGGCCAGCCTCGACCTGTGGAGGGTCGCCGGGTGGAAGGCGTCGGTGGTCGACGACGGCGGGGATGGCATCCGCCGGCGGCCCCTGGTGGCGCCCCTCCAACGCCTCGACGGCTCGCCCGCTGCCGTCTGGGCCCAACCGGCGGAGCCGGGGTGGATGCGCGGGACCCACGCCGCCGGCCGCAGCGCCTCCGGGCTGGTGGCGCTGCCGGCCGGCGGCGGGCTGCTGTGGTTCTGGCCGGCGGCCGTCGTCCTGGCCGGTGACGCCCTCATGGTGGCCTGCCTGGCCTTCGCCTGGTGGAGCCTTTCCCCGGCCCGGACGGGCACCCGGACGGGTACGATGCGCCCATGGTGGCGGCGACGGCGAACCGCCTCCGAGGGACCGACAATGACGGGACGACGAACAGCGTGACGGGGCCTGAACGTGACGACCACTGACGAGGTGAGTTCGCGGATCGGCCGCGCCCCGGTGCTTGCCGCTCGGACGTGTGCCCGGCGCCTCGCCGCTTTCGGCGTGGGTGAGGATGCCGTCGACTGCGACATCTCGTGGTTCGGTCCGGCGCGCCTGGCGCCCACCAGGGCCGGCAGCGAGGCGGTGGTCCAGGCCCTGAGCGGGCTCATGGCCGTGCACGGCCGTGACGAGCACCGCCCCGTGCGCCTGGGCCTCGAGGCCGGGTCGGTGGCCGCCGGCATGCTGGCCGCCCAGGGGGTGCTGGCGGCCGAGATCGGCCGGGCCCGGGGCAGGAGCGTGAGGCAGGTCGAGACGTCGGTGCTGCAGAGCACGTTCATGCTCCTGTCGCACTACCTGGCCGCCGCCACCGCCGTCGGCGACGTGATCCCCCCGACGGGTGGCACCGCCCCCGGGCCGCCCTTCCCCACGAGCGACGGCTACTGGTTCGAGATCGAGGTCTTCGACGCCGAGGCCTGGAAGGCGTTCTGGTCGCGCCTCGGGGCGCCGCCCGAGGAGCTGGGCCGGGCGTGGACGGCGTTCCGGGCCCGCTACTACCGGGGCACCTGCCAGTTGTCCCCCGGCCTGCACGCCGCGTCGCGCGGCCACTGCGTGGCCGACGTGGCCGCCGCCGCCGAGGCCTGTGGCGTGAGCCTGTGCCGGGTGCGGGCCTACGACGAGGTGCTCGCCGATCCCGGCCCCTTCGCCGGCGATCCCAGCCTGGCCGTCGACGCCCCCGTTGCCGGCGATGACGCCTCCCTCCGCTCAGAGGGCCGCTCCGGCCCGGGCACACCTCACCGTGCCGCCCCGGGCACGCCAACGGTGGCTGGCACCGACCTGCCCCTCGAGGGGATCCGGGTGGTCGAGGCCACCAGCCGCATGCAGGGCCCGCTGGCCGGCCTGCTGTGTCAGATGTTGGGTGCCGAGGTGGTGCGTGTCGAGCCGCCCGGCGGCGACGTGGGCCGGATGGTGCCTCCCTTCGCCGGTGACACGGGCTCGTTCTTCTTGTGCTTCAACCGGGGCAAGCGCACCGTCGAGGTCGACCTCGGCCGGCCCGCGGGCCGGCGGGAGCTGGCCGACCTGATCGGCGACGCCGATGTGTTCCTGCACAACTGGCGACCTGGCAAGGCCGGGGAATGGGGCCTCGACGCCGGCGACCTGTCCCCACGCAACCCCGGCCTCGTCTACGTGCAGGCGTCGGGTTGGGGCGGCCGCGACGAGGACCGGCGCCTCATCGGCACCGACTTCCTCGTGCAGGCCTTCACCGGCGCCGGCAACGGCCTGCGCCCCGAGGGTGAGGCACCGGTGCCCACCCGGGTCCTGCTGGCCGACTTCATGGGCGCCCTGGTCACCTGTGAGGGGATGCTCGGCGGCCTCTACCAGCGCCAACAGCGGGGGCGGGGAGGCCGGGTCGGGACGTCACTGCTCCAGGGCGCCATGGCCCTCCAGGCTCACGTGTTCGACGGGCTGGCGTCTGGGCCCGAGCGGCCCTCTGAGCGGGGGCCTGGGCCCGAGCGAGCGGCCGGCGGTGCTGCGAAACGGCGAGAGGGGCGCCCGGTCTGGGGGCCCCTCGACCCTCCCATCGAGTGCCCCGACGGCGCACTGGTGGTGACCGCCGACGACGACGACGCCGTGCGGCGGTTGTGCCAGGTCTGCGACATGGCCGCCGACGATGGTCCCCCGGCCGTCGTCGAGGCCCGCCTGGCCGAGCGCCTGGCGGCCGGCCCGGCGACCAAGTGGGAGGAGCTGCTGGTCGACGCCGGCGTCCCCTGCGCGGTGGCGTCCACCGACCTGTCGGCGCTGCCCACTGACGCCCGGTTCTCGTCACTGTTCGAACCGCTGTCGGAGACCTGTCTCGCCCCGCGCTCCCCCTGGACGATCCGGCCATGACCACCTTGGCCGGTTCCCTGCGTGAGGCGTGCGAGCGGTGGCCGGACCGCCCGGCCATGACCTTCCGGGGCACGACGACGGTCACCTACGGCGAAGTGTGGGGCCGGGTCGAGACCCTGGCCGCGTACTACCGCAGCATCGGCGTCCGTCCCGGTGACCGCATCGTGTGCCAGTTCCGCAACTGCCCGGAGTACGTGGTCGTGGTGGCGGCCGCCTGGGAGTGCGGCGCCATCCACGTGGGCACCGACAACGACCTCACCGGCCCCGAACTGGCCTGGATCGTGGAGCGCACCGAGGCCTCCGTCCTGCTGTTCCAACCGTGGTCCGACGCCGGCGACGGGCTCGACAGCCTGGGCGACGTCCGCCGGGCCAGCCCGCAGACCACGGTGATCCTGCACGAGGTGTGCCCCGAGCACGAGGGCCACGCCTGCCTGTGGGAGCTGCTGGAACAGGCGCCCCCCGCCAACCAGCCGCCGCCGGGGGCGCCACCGGTCGGCCCCGACGACCTGGCCGTCCTGCACCTCACGTCGGGCACCACGGGCCACCCCAAGGCGGTGCGGGAGACCCTCGCCGGCTTCTGGTCCAAGATGCAGTTCTTCGCCGACGCCTTCCACCCGGGCCCCGACGACGTCATGCTCCTCTACCTGCCCATGGGCCACGTCTTCGGGGTGCGCCTCGGGTTGATGACCCTGCTCACCGGTGGGCGCCTCGTGCTCATGGAGCGCTTCTCGCCCAGCCTGGCCCTGCAGGTCATCGCCAAGGAGGGAGTCACCGTCCTGCCCGGGATGCCCACCCATCTCAACCTCATCCTCGGCACCCTCGATGCGGGCGACCACGACGTGAGCAGCCTGCGGTGGATCGTGTCGGCTGCCGCCACCCTGCCGCGCGGCCTGACCGAGCGGATCTATGCCGACCTGGGCGGCGAGATCCTCTTCGTCTACGGCTGCAGCGAGAACTTCACCACCCTCACCGTCGACCGGGACCAGATCCTGGCCGGCTCAGTGGGGAGCACGGTCTTCAGCGGTCCCGAGGGCACGCCGCCCGACGGCACCATCCAGGCCGTCGACCCCCTCGACCACACCGCCCTGCCCGCCGGTGAGGTGGGCGAGCTGGCCTTCGGGGCGCGCCAGCCGGTGCGTTACTGGAAGGCTCCCGACGCCGCCACCGACGGGTGGTACTACACGGGCGACCTCGGACGCGTCGACCCCGACGGCCAGGTCTTCGTGCTCGGCCGCCTCAAGGAACTGGTGAACCGGGGGGGTCTGAAGGTCTCGCCCACCGAGGTTGAGGCCATGGCCGTGCGCCACCCCGGCGTGGCCGACGCCGCCGTGGTGGGCACCCCCGACCCGATCCTCGGCGAGGCCGTGTGCCTGTGCATCGTCCCCGCCGCCGGTGAGGTGGCACCCGGCATCGACGAGCTCCGCGACTTCCTGGGTCAGTCGTTGGCCCGCCACAAGCTGCCCGACGAGCTCGCCGTGGTCGACGAGATCCCCCGCACGGTGATCGGCAAGGTCGACCGGCCCGTGCTGGTGGCCTCCGTGGTCGCCGATGGGCGCCTGCGCGAGAGGGTGCGACGCCGATGACCGCACCCTGGGCATGAGGCCGCGGTGATCGAGCAAGAAGGCCGCTATGTGATCGCCGTGTTGGAGGAGGCGGCCAACCGCTCAGGCCTGTGGGACTGGGGCTCCATGGAGTTCACCGAGCCGCTGCGGATGTTCGTGGAGTCGTCCCGGCGCACCGGCAACCTCAACGCCGTCGGACGCGACGTGTTGCACAAGGTGGTCATCAGGCACCTGCGCAACCGACTCGCCCTCCAGGCGTTCGTGAAGGTGCACCCCGAGGTGCGGGTGGCGCCTGTGCGCCGGCCCCTCTTCGTCACCGGGCTGCCTCGCACCGGCACCACCCTGTTGCACAACATGATGGCGCTCGACCCCGCCAACCGCGTCCTGCGGTTCTGGGAGGCGTTGCGGCCCTTCCCTCCCGACACCGGGGCGGAGGTGCGCTCCGAGGAGACCCTGGTGGCCGAGGCCGAGCTGTGGCTGGAACGCCTCTACGCCCTGGCGCCGTACTTCCGGGCCATCCACGCCTCCACCGCCACCGGTCCCGAGGAGTGCGACGCCCTCTTCCAGAACTGCTTCGCCAGCCAGCACTTCGACGACATGTTCCGGGCCGACGACTACTCGGCGTGGTTGGCCGACGCCCCGCTCACCGCCGAGTACGCCCACTACCGCTTGCAACTGCGGGCCCTCCAACTGCAGGCCCTCCAACTGCACGCCGGCGAGGGCGGTGACCGCCGGTGGGTACTCAAGTCACCCAGCCATCTCGGCTACCTCGGGGCGTTGTTCGAGACGTTCCCGGACGCCACCGTCGTGGTCTGTCACCGCCACCCCGACGAGGCGGTCGCCTCCTACGCCAGCTTGGTGATGAACGTCCGCCAGCCCTACAGCGACGACGTCACGCCCGAGGAGGTCGGCGCCCACGCCCTGCGCCGCTGCAGTGCCGCCATGCGACACGCCCTGGCGGCGAGAGATGCCGTCGGCGAGAAGGCGTTCATCGACGTCGGGTACTCGGCCCTCGTCGACGACCCTGTCGGCGTCGTGCGTGACATCTACGAGCGCACCGGAAGGGCGCTGGGCGACGACGAGGAGGCACCCATGCGGCGGTGGCTCGACGACAACCCGCGCCATCGCCACGGCGCCCACCGCTACGGGTTGGCCCAGTTCGGCCTCACCTCCGAGGCGGTGACCGAGGCCCTGGCCCCCTACGGTGACCGGTTCGGCGCCCAGCTGGCCTCCCACTGAGGAGGGATGGCCGGCCTCCTCGAGCTCCTCGCGTCCCGGGCCCGTGACTCGCCCGACGTCGTGGCCGCCGCCGTCGACGGGGGTGACGAGCTCACCTACCTGAGCTGGGAGCGGAGGTCGAACGCCCTGGGGCGGGGGCTCGAGGGGCGGGGGGTGTCCCGGGGGCAACGCATCGTGGTGTGCTTCGCCACCCGGCACTGGGTCGAGTACGCCATCGCCTGCGCCGGTGTGGCCAAGGTGGGGGCAGTGGCGGTGCCGGTGTCGGCCGACCGGTCGGGCTTCGACCGGGCGTCGATCGTCGAGCACTGCGGTGCGACCCTCAGCATCACGGCATCGGACCTGGCCGGGCTCACCGACGGGCAGGCGGACACGCCGCTGGGCCCGGTGAGCGCCGCCGAAGCGGTGGAGATCGCCTACCCCCCGGGGCACCTGCGACCGCCCCGGCCGGCAGCCCGTTCCGAGAAGGAGGTGCTGGAGGCCCTGGCGCGCCTGCGGGGCGACTGCGTGCTGCACGCCTTCGCGGTCGGCGGCGATGCCGCCCGCTCGGCGCTGTGGGCCCCCCTCGCCCCCGGCGGGCCGACGGTGGTCGTGCTTGGGGCGCTCGACCCCGAGCGCCTCTGTGCGGTGAGCACCGAGCGGGCAGTCGACACCTGGTGGCTGGCGCCTGCCGCCGCCCTGTTCGTGGCCGAGTCGGGGGCGCTCGACCGCCACGACCTCTCCTCGCTGCGCCGGGTGGAACTGGGTGCCCCTCGGCCCCCGGCGGCGATGATCTCCCGGCTCACCGCAGCCTTTGCCGGCGTGGGCGCCAAGCTGGTCACCGACGGGGTCCCGGCCGGCCCACCACCAGAGCAGCCGCCCGCCGGGCCCCCCCCCGCGGGCCCGGTGAAGCTGCCGGAGCACGGTGCGTCCG
>JBBWZS010000223.1:0-6481 GCA_039649175.1 Acidimicrobiaceae bacterium | reverse complement strand
CGGGCCAGGGCGTCGGCGAGAGTGGCCCCGTCGACGGCCTCGACCCCGACCAGCCCGTCGGTCAGGCCCCGCAACACCTGGGACAGGATGACCCCCGAGTTGCCACGCGCCCCCATGAGCGAGCCATGGGCCACGGCCCGGCACACCGCCGCCATGTCGGTGTCCGGCGTGGGGGCCGGCAGCTCGGCCACCACCGACTCGAGGGTGAGAGCCATGTTGGTCCCCGTGTCACCGTCGGGCACGGGATAGACGTTGAGGCGGTTGAGGGCCTCGCGATGGGCGCTCAGGGCCTGGCCGTAGCCCACGATCACGGCCCGCAGGTGCTCGGGGCCCAAGCGGTCCAGCACCTCCATCAGGCTGGCATGGTAACGGACACCCGGACGGGACCCCTTTCCGGAGGGCCCCGGGGCCTGGTGTAACCTCGGCCCCTATGGCATCGGTATGCGAGGTCTGCGGCAAGCACCCCTCGTTCGGCATGAGCGTGAGTCACTCCCACAAGCGGAACCGTCGTCGCTGGAACCCCAACATCCAGCGGGTGCGGGCCATCGTGAAGGGCGCCCCCACGCGCCTGTCGGTGTGCACCTCGTGCATCAAGGCGGGCAAGGTCACCAAGCCGGCCCGTCGCGTCGCCGCCGGCTGACCCACCCGCGAAGGTCTTCGGCGTCGGCCGCCGCCTGGCGCCGGCCCATCTCGATGGCGTCGGGCACCGCCGCTGGGTCCATCAACGCCTCGGGGTCCACCGTCGTGGGCACCCGGCAGAACACCTCGCTGCCCGACGCCACCAGTGCCGCGAACTCGCGCTCGGTCGAACCTGGGGCGGAGGTCATCATGCCCTGGGTGATGCCGCGGCCGTCGGTGAGGGAGAGCACCACCACGCGTCGGGTCCCGGCGAGCAGGTCGAGGTGGGTGCCGGTGCCACACACGCCGCCGTCCATGCAGAGGCGGTCACCGATCGGTTGAGCGGCGAACAGACCCGGGACGGCGCTGCTCGCCGCCACCGCACGGGGGACCCCGACGCCGGCGCCTGCGCCGATGACGCACCGTTCGCCGCTCCAGGCGTCCACGCACGTGAGGTGCAGGGCAGCTGACGGCCATTTGCGGAAGGCGAGGATCGCACCGAGCTTGCGGACCATGACCGGGGGAGACGACGTCTGGGCCGCCAGTGCGGCGTGGCCGATGGCCCGGATCGTGTCGAGCCGGGCGTCGGCGGCCTGGCGGAACAGCTCCAGGGCCCTGACCTGGCTAGGGCCCAGATCACTCGCCGGCGCCAGCGCGCCGAGCAGCTTGGGCAGCTTGGCCACCACCGTCAGCTCGGCGCGCAGGCGGCGGATCCGGCCCGCCTCGAGCACGGCAGCGACGAGGGCGCCGGCCGAGGTCCCGACCACCCGGTCGGCTCCGGCCAGGCTGATGCCCCGGGTGGACAGCTCGTGGAGGTAGGCGACCTGCCAGGCGACGAAGAAGACCCCGCCACCACCGAGCGACACCCCGAGCCCGAGGCCGTCTCCGTAGCGGGCATCGAAGTCCCAGGGCCGAGCCAGGCCGTCAGTCACCTCGCGGCATCCCGCCGTCCTCTCGTCGATACGGCGAGGCCGGGTCGGCGACGCCAAGCCCGCCCACCGTAACCGAGGGGCCATCTCCGCCTCCTTCAGGCGCTCGAGCGCACCCACCGGCTGTTCGCGTAGGGAGCGGAGGCGACCTACGGTGTGCTGTCCGCCGCCGGCCCACCGGGAGACACTCATGGCACCCGACCCTCCTCTGTCGCGCAACCATCCCGACGCCATCTACCGCCGCCGGTGGGCGATCCTCGGCGTGCTGTCGCTGAGCGTCTTTTTGGCCGTCGTCGACAACACCATCGTCAACGTGGCCCTGCCCACCATGAGCGAGCAGTTGAAGGCGTCG
Source organism: Acidimicrobiaceae bacterium (assembly GCA_039649175.1). Classification (GTDB taxonomy): domain Bacteria; phylum Actinomycetota; class Acidimicrobiia; order Acidimicrobiales; family AC-14; genus DATAQC01. Next base: position 4,582 of record JBBWZS010000223.1, on the reverse strand, counting down.
AACAGCCAGCTCCAGTGGATCGTCGACGCCTACTCGCTCATCTTCGCCGGCTTGCTCCTGGTGGGCGGCAGCCTGGGCGACCGGTACGGCCGCAAGGGGGCGCTGCAGCTCGGGGTGGGAGCGTTCGCCGGGTTCTCCGTGCTGGCCGGGCTGTCGGGCTCGATCCATCTGCTCATCGGCGCCAGGGCCCTCATGGGCCTGGCTGCCGCTTTCATCTTCCCCGCCACCCTGGCCATCCTCACCAACACCTTCACCGACGCCAAGGAGCGGGCGGCGGCCATCGGGGCCTGGACGGGTGTGGTGGGCCTGGCCGTGGCCCTCGGTCCCCTCACCGGGGGGGCCCTGCTCCAGCACTTCTGGTGGGGGTCGATCTTCTTCGTGAACGTGCCCGTCGCCGCCATCGCCCTGGCCCTCGGGGCGTGGCTGGTGCCCACCACCCGCGACCCCGCCGCGCCCCGGCTCGACCTCGTCGGCTTCGCCCTTTCCATCGTGGGCATCGTCACCGTGGTGTACACCACCATCGAGGCGCCCGGCCGGGGGTGGAGCAACCGGGCCACGGTGGGCGGCTACGTGGCCGGGGTGGCCGTGCTGGGCGTGTTCGCGGTGTGGGAGCGGCACAGCGCCCAGCCCATGCTCGACGTCGACCTGTTCCGCAACATCCACTTCAGCGCCGCCAGCTTCTCCATCACCGTCTCGTTCTTCGCCCTGTTCGGCTTCATCTTCCTCATCACCCAGTACTTCCAACTGGTCCGCGGCTACGACACCCTGTCCGCCGGTGTCCACACCCTGCCCTTCGCCCTGGCTACCGGCGCGGTGGCGCCCGCCGCTCCCGCCCTGGCCATGCGACTGGGCACCAAGGTGATCGTCCCCCTGGGGCTGGTGCTGATGGCCGCAGGGTTCTTCGTGGCGGCGACCCTGAGCGCCGACTCGGCCTTCTTCGGGGCGGTGCTCGTGTCGATGGTGCTCATCGCCGTGGGGCTGGGGCTGGTGGCGGCGCCGTCGACCAACGCCATCCTCGCCGTGCTCCCTCCGGCCAAGGCCGGCGTGGGGTCAGCGGTCAACGACGTGACCCGTGAGCTGGGGGGCGCCTTCGGGGTGGCAGTCGTGGGAGCGGTCTTCTCGTCGATCTACGGCCCGCGCCTGGTCGCGCGACTGGGCGGCGCCGGTCTGCCCGCCCCTGCGCTGGCGGCGGCGAAGGCCTCGACGGCCGCCGGCCTGGCCGTGGCCGGCCAGGCTCCCCCCCAGGCCCGAGCGGCCATCGTCGACGCCGTGCGGCTGTCGTTCATGGACGGCTTCAGCCGGGGGTCGATGGTGTGCGCAGGAGTGGTGTTCGCCGGCGCCGTCTTCGCCTTCCTCGTGTTGCCCACCCGACTGCCGACCGTCGCCCCGCCCCCGGCCGAGCCTGCGCCCGCGCCTGCCTGAGCGCGACGGCGACGCGTCTCGGGCAGGAACAGTCAGGTCTGTTCCCGACGCTCCCACCCGGGGTTCACGGCGCCGGGGCCCACACCCAGGGGCACGCCGGCGGCGATGGCGTGCTCCACGAAGTGCTTGGCCGCCACGCAAGCATGCGCCGGTTCCATGCCCCGGGCCAGCTCGGCGCAGATCGCCGCCGACAGCACGCATCCTGTCCCGTGGGTGTGGCGGGCGTCGATGCGGGGCGAGTCCAGCCACACCGGCTCCTCGCCGGCGACCAGCAGGCAGTCCGACGACATGGCATCGTCGAGGTGCCCACCGGTGACGAGGACGGTCCCCGGGCCGAGTTCGGCGATGGCCCGGGCGGCGTCGGCCATGGTGGCCCGGTCGACGACGTCGAAGCCGGCCAACATGGCCGCCTCGGCCAGGTTGGGTGTGACCACGGCGGCCAGGCCCAGCAGGTGTTCCCGCACCACCGCCACCCCATCGCTCGACAGGAGCACGTCGCCCCGCGACGACGTCATCACCGGGTCGACCACCAGCGGGCGGATGCCGAAGTCGCGCACCGCCTCGACGACGGCCTCGGCCACCGACGCGGTGGCGAGCATGCCGGTCTTGGCCGCTGCCACCCCCAGGTCGGAGGCCACCGAGCCGATCTGCACCCGGACCAGCTCGGGCGACACCGCCTCGGTGGCATGCACCCCCAGGGTGTTCTGGGCGGTCACCGCCGTCACCGCCACCGCCCCCCACAGCCCATGGGCCTCGAAGGTCTTGAGGTCGGCGGCGACCCCCGCTCCCCCGCCCGAGTCGGTGCCGGCGATGGTCAGCACGACGGTCGGCTGACCGGTGCCCGGCCCGGCAGCACCGGCGTCGGGAACTTCGGCGCCGCCGGGCACCGCTCCGCTCACCACGCGTGCTCCCATCCCCCGGCGGGCAGGACGCCGTCGCCGAGGCGGCGCTCGCCGGCGTCGGCGGTGCAGCGGCCGAGGCGCAGGGGAACCGCCAGCCCGGCGGCGGCGAACACGTCCTCCACGGGGGCGGCGTCGGGGGCGGCGAAGACCAGCTCGTAGTCCTCACCGCCGCCCAGAGCCAGGTCCTCGGGCGTGTCGCTGACCCGGGAGACGCCGATGGCCACCGGGACCCGGTCGAGGACCACGCCGACCCGTGACGACTCGGCCAGGTGGGTCACGTCGGCGGCCAGGCCGTCGGAGACGTCGATCATGGCGGTCGCCCCGGCCACGCGAGCCGCCGCTCCCTCGGCCAGCCGGGGCCGGGGGCGGCGGTGGGCCAGAGCCAGGTCGGGCGCCTCACCGGCCCGGTCGGCCCGCAACAGGGCCAGCCCGGCAGCCGACGACCCCAGGGGACCGGTGACCCACAGCGCGTCGCCGGGGCGGGCGCCGCTGCGCAACACCGGCGGCGGGTCGTCTCCCCCGCCGTCGCCGGCCACGGTCACCGCCACCACCAGCGTCGGGGCGTCCGACAGGTCGCCACCCACGACCGGGCAGCCGTAGGCCTCGGACGCGGCGATGATCCCGTCATAGAGCAGGTCGACGTCGATGGCACCGAGGGGCCCGGCCAGGGTGACGAGGGCATAGCTCGGGCGCCCGCCCACGGCGGCGATGTCACTGAGGTTGGCCACCAGGGACTTCCAGCCCATGTCGTCGACGCCGACCAGCGACAGGTCGGCGTGCACACCGGCCACCGTGGCGTCGGCGGCCAGCAGGAGCCTGCCCGTGGGCCCGGGGACCACCGCCACGTCGTCGCCCACCCATGTCTGGTCGACGGGGCCGGCCAGGCGGCTCCGGAGGCGCTCGATGATCCCGAACTCTGCGGTCAGACTCGGCTCCCGGTCAGCTCGCCCCCCGGTGAGGCTCACGGCCGGCGACGCCTGCGCGGTAACCTCGGTGAACGCAGTGAGCCTAGGCCAACCGCCGAAGGGAGCAACGTTCGTGCAAGGCGTGATCAAGGCCTATGACCCCGGTACCAAAGAGGGCGTGGTCATGCGCGACACCGACCGCAGCGAGCACGAGCTCGCTCCCGATGCGCTCACCGGCTCCGTCTTCCGGATGCTCCGGCAGGGCCAGCGGGTGGTCTTCGACCTCAACACCGACGGCCGGGCGCACAAGGTACGGCTCGGGTCGGAGGTCGACATGGGAACACCGGGGTCCGTGCCGCAGGCGGGACAGCGCTAGCGGGCAATCCCGCCGCTGTTACCAGCAGGCAGAAGGAGTTGCATGGCAGGTACCAGCACGAACCAGAAGCTGATCGACTGGGTCGACGAGGTGGCCGCCCTGTGCCGACCCGACCAGGTCGAATGGTGCGACGGCTCCGAGGAGGAGTACGACCGCCTGTGCCAGCTGATGGTCGACGCCGGAACCCTCACGCCTCTCGACGCCGAGGTCCGGCCCGGGAGCTACCACGCCGCCTCCGACCCCGGTGACGTGGCCAGGGTCGAGGACCGCACCTACATCTGCTCCGAGAGCGAGATCGACGCCGGTCCCACCAACAACTGGCGGGATCCCGTGGAGATGAGACAGACCCTCACCGGGCTGTTCCGGGGTTCGATGCACGGCCGCACCATGTACGTGGTGCCCTTCAGCATGGGCCCCTTGGGCTCGCCCATCGCCCACATCGGCGTGGAGCTCACCGATTCGCCCTACGTGGCCGCCAGCATGCGCATCATGACCCGCATGGGCCAGCCCGTCCTCGACACCCTGGGCGACCGTCGCTTCGTCCCCTGCCTGCACTCGGTGGGAGCACCCCTCGAGCCCGGCCAGCACGACGTGGCCTGGCCGTGCAACCCCGGCAACAGGTACATCGTCCACTTCCCCGAGGAGCGGTCGATCTGGTCGTACGGCTCGGGGTACGGCGGCAACGCCCTGCTGGGCAAGAAGTGCTTCGCCCTGCGCATCGCCTCGGTGATGGCGCGCGACGAGGGCTGGCTGGCCGAGCACATGCTCATCATCAAGGTCACCTCGCCCGAAGCCGACGTCCGTTACCTGGCCGGCGCCTTCCCGTCGGCGTGCGGCAAGACCAACCTGGCCATGCTCATCCCCACCCTGCCGGGATGGAAGGTCGAGACGATCGGCGACGACATCTGCTGGATGAAGCTGGGCGACGACGGACGGCTGTGGGCCATCAACCCCGAGGCCGGGTTCTTCGGCGTGGC
>JBBWZS010000175.1:0-15162 GCA_039649175.1 Acidimicrobiaceae bacterium | reverse complement strand
GGGGCCGGTGACGACAGGATCATCGGTGCCTCGGGCAACGACGACCTTCAGGGCGCCCGGGGCATGGACAGCATCAGCGGGGGCGGGGGCGACGACCGGCTCAATGGCGGGGCCGACATCGACGCCTGCGACGGAGGGAGGGGAACCAACGCCTTCGTGGCCTGCGAGACCCTGACCGCGGCTGCCGCCTCTTCGCTCTCGCCCACGTCACCGTTCAACTCCGCGCCGACCCTCCAGGCGCCCCACACCTAGGAGCGGGCCCGCCGACGTCCATCCTCGTCATCCGGCGGCGATGACGACCCCGCCCATGCCGGGATGGATGGTGCACAGGTAGGGATACGTGCCGGCCTTGGTGAACGTCAGGCTGTAGCCCACCAGACCCGGGTCAGGGAAGCTCTCGACCACCCCCGACGACTTGAAGCCGCTGCCGTCATAGGTGCCGCCGTCGATCATCTGGGGCGCAGCCTCAGCCGGCGCCGGCGTCGCCGGCTCAGGCAGGGACTCCTCCCCCGGGCCGCCGGCCGGCAGCGCCGCCTTGGGATTGATGCGCAACCCGCCGCCGGCTGGACTCACGAACACGGCGTCGGCGTCGCCGGGAACCCCGAAGCTCACGGTGTGCACGCCGATGAAGGTCCACATGACCTTCTGGCCGACGCCGGTGCGGATGGTCGCCGGGTAGTACTGGCTGATGAAGGCGCCGGGCACGTCGGGAAGGTCGAGACCGGCCAGGTTGCCGGGCAGACGAGCCCGACCGGCCTTGGCCTCGGCATCGGCCCGGGCCAGCTTGGCGACGGTGGCGTCCAGCTGTGCCCGGCCCTGGCGGTTGACGTCAGTGCTGGAAGGCGTCGAAGTCCCCTTGGGCTTCACGACGATGCTCCCCGACATCCGCGGCCCGTGGAGCGAGCAGTAGAAGCTGTACGTGCCCGGCTTGGTCGCGGGAGCGACCTTCACCCGGAAGACGGCACCTGGGGGAAGGAACCCGCTGCTGTAGTAGGTCTGGGTTCCGTCGAAGGCAGGCTGGGCGACTTGGGCACAGGGCCGGTTCTCGACGTCGCTGGGCGGGCTGCCGGCGGCCAGGAAGCACGGGTTGGCGGCGTTCTGGTGGATGTCGCCACCGGAGGTCTGCGGCGTCAGCACCGGCAAGGTGGCGAACTCGGCTGGCGGTGGGCCCTTGGGGTCGCTCGCCTTGGCGGCGGCCAAGGCCTTGTCCACCAGGGTCCCCATGGTCACGGTGTGAGGCTCGCCGTTGTAGACCGACCGAAAGGCCACGGTGTCGCCGGGGTGCACGGCGACCTGGTTGGGGAAATAGGCGAGGAACGCCCCGTTGAACCGGGGCGTCCTCGCGTCCACACCAACGGTACGGGTCGGCGCTGCCGTGTCCCCGGAGCCGTTCGACGAGCACGCTGCGCTCACCATCAGCACGCCCAAGGACATGGCGACGGCCCACCGGATGAGCCGATCGGTCGCCATGTCCTTGAGACCGCGCGGTGCTACTCGACGACCTTGGACGTCACCCCGATCTTCGAGGCGGTGTTCTCGGTGAAGTACATGCGATTATCGGGTCCGGCGGTGATGAAGGCGGGCCCGGCATGGGGGACGGGGATCTGGCCGAGGAGCACACCCTCGGGCGTCATACGGCCGAGCTTGTTCACGGAGCGTTCGGTGAACCACAGGTCACCGTCGGGCCCGGTGGCGATGCCCTCGGGGCCACGGCCCGGCGGCAACGAGAACTCGGTGATCACGCCTTCGGGAGTGATGCGGCCGATCTTGTCTCCACGCAGCTCGGTGAACCAGATGTTGCCGTCCGGACCCACGGTGATGTCACCGGCGTAGGCGTCGGGAGTGGGGATGGGGAACTCGGTGATGACCCCGTCGGGGGTGATGCGCCCGATGCGGTTGCCGACGTCGGGTCCGGCACCGAAGCGTGCCTCGATGAACCACAGGTTCCCATCGGGACCGGCGGTGATCATGGTCGGGATCACCAACGGCGTGGGGATGGGGTACTCAGTGAAGACACCTTGGGGAGTCATCTTGACGATGTTGCCGGCGAACTGCTCGGTGAACCAGAGGTTGCCGTCGGGCCCGGCGGTGATGTCGGTGGGCCCGGGGCCGAGCGCCGCGTAGGGGCCCTGGCCATGGTGGAAGGGCACGTCGAACTGGGTGATCTGGCCGTTGGGCGTGATCCGACCGATCTTGGCGGCGAACTCCTGGGTGAACCACACGGCGCCGTCGGGCCCGAGGGCGACCTGGAAGATCGGCGCGGCGTTCGGGCCGGGGACCTGGAACTCGGTGACCTGGTGGTCCCCGATCGTCATCCGTCCGATGCGGCCCTTGGCCGTCTCGGCGAACCAGACGTTGCCGTCTGCGCCGATGGTGATGCCGTTGGGGAAGCGGTGGCGCCCCAGTGAAACGTCGCTGACCGAGATCTTCCCCGTGGGCACCGGCGTGAGCGGCGCCGAGACCACCGCCCCCGCGGGCACCGTTCCCAGAGTGGCCACGACCGTGAATGCCGCCGTGACCAGCAACTTGCGGGTCGATACTGCCCGACCCAGTCGTCGTGGCGCCGCCGTTGCACCCAACTCACCCATGCGTCCCATAGAGCGGATCCCCCGTCTCATCCGATCCCGAGCCCTACCAGTCGGCAGGCCTTCGGCATCTTCGCGTACCTGGGAGCCCGGTGTCTACAAGCAAAGACCTCTTCCGAACTGTCGTTGGGGTGTAGCAATCGCTAGTAGCCATTTCGTGGGCGTCAGTAGATGACTTTTGGGCTTCTGAGAGCGTGGAGCCATGCAGGCTCATTGCTCGCCATGCCGGCGACCCAGCCCGCGTTGGCCAATCGTCAATCTTCCGCGATCAACCATTGACAGGATTGCTACCTGAGAGTATCTTGCTATCAAGCTACTTGGTACCAAGAGGTACTAGATGGAGGAGGGGAAGCAGATGGCGACAGCGACAATGATCGTTCGCCACCAGGTCGGGGACTACGCCACGTGGCGGTCGGTCTACGACTCCGTGGAGGGCCTGCGCCAGCAGCACGGCTGCTTCGGCGCCGAGGTGTTCGTGGACCCCGGCGACAAGCAGGACGTCTTTGTGCTCCACCGGTTCCCCTCCCTCGAGCAGGCCCAGGCATTCGTGACCAGCGACGAGCTGGGCCAAGCCATGGGACGCGCGGGGGTCATCGGGGCACCCCGGATCGAGCTCACCGTCGAGCCCTGACCTGGCCACGCCCAACCAACGCCGTGGAAGCGGAGCCTCGTCGAGGGGCTCCGCTTCTGCGCGCCAGCCTGAGGCGGATGCCTTCGAGCGCGAATACCCCGGAGCGAGCTGGCTGGCCAGCCGGGCGTTCCGTGAGCTCGAGGTCGTCGGCGGCCTGGTCGAGGCGCTGGTGGCTGACATCGCCCGCGGCCACGGGCTGTCCCATGCCGCCCTCAACGCGCTGGCGGTGATCGAGGGCAACGCTGGACCCCTTCCCGCCGGGGAGGTGGGCAGCCGCATGCACATAACCAGCGGGACGATGACGAGCGTGCTCGACACACTCGAACGCAACGGTTACGTGACGCGGCTGTCCGACCCGACCGACCGCCGCCGGGTGCTCGTCGACGTGACTCCTGCTGCCGGTGCCGTACTGGACGCCGTTCTCCCCGAGGTGCAGCAGGCGTCCGCGGTGGTGATGGGCGCCCTCGACGACGAGGCCCTGCGCGCCCTCCTCGACAGCCTGGCCGTCGTGCACGATGCCGTGGCCGCCGCGCCCGGAGACCTCGCACCGCCGGCGCCCCGGCAGAAGCCTCGCCGCCTGCGCCGCTCGTAGCCTCGGCAGACAAGTCGATCGGGCAGAGCCGTCGTCGTCGACGACGACGGGCCTCCGTGGTGTGCGTCCGCACCTGGCTCACATCCGCCTGGCTCGGAGGCCCGGGTAGCGGTCAGTGCGAGACGATCGGGGAGATCTCGAGGACCCGGTTCTCGGCCATCGCTGCCCTGGCATCGGCCGGTGCGTCGGGAAAGGCCGAGTACGAGGCCCAGAGCTTGCCCTGGCCGTCGACGAAGGTGTCGAAGCCGCCGGGGGACACGGCGGTGGGGGTGCTGGCCAGCAGCGGTGCATCGGCCGTCTTCTGGCAGGGACCGGCCGTAGTCGGGCACCAGGCCACGCCCGTGTCATAGGTGTTGGATTGCCATGTCCCGCCCGAATAGAACAACCACCAACCCCCCTTTTCGGCGGCGAGCATGGCCGGTCCTTCGACGATGCCGTGCTCCCAGGCCTGGTCGGCACCGAGGAGCGGGGTCGGTGAACCCGTGACCGACAGGCCGTCACCGGCCAGGGGCTGCTGCCAGATGCTCACCGGCGTCCCGTTGGCGTTGCCGTCGTTCTTCCACAGCAGGCTCGAGACGCCGGAGCCGTCGGTGACGACGCTCGGGTCGATGTCGCCGCCGATCGCCGTCTGGCAGACCAGTGGCGCCGTCGAGGTGTCGGTGAAGGGGCCGGTCGGGGTGGTCGCCGTGGCCCGCCCGAGGCACTCGAGCCTGCTGGCTGCGTCCTGGGTGCTGTAGTACAACACCCAGGATGTGCCCACCCGCCGTACGGTCGGGCCCCAGGTCATCGTCGTCGAGGGCACCGCCCACGAGGGCAACACCGGCAGCGAGTCGGCGACCCGCCGCCAGTGGACGAGGTCGCTCGACACGGCAGTCGGCACGTTGGAGTTCCAATCAGTCGTCCAGTACAGGACGTAACTGGTGTGAGAACGGCCATCCACGCCGGCCGGGAGAGTGAGGACGAAGGGGTCTCCCACATCGTCGGTCTCGACGACCTGGGAGCTCCCGAGCGTCGGAAGACCGAGGCCCGGCGCCTGCGGCGTCGGCGACCCGGACCGAGGGGCCGAGGCTGACCCGACGGCTGCCGCGGGAGCCACGTCATGGCGCAGCCTGGTTGCGCCCAGGGACGCGACGGCGACGACGGTCAACACCGCCACGGCGAAAGCCAACCGCCGCCAGCGCCGCCGTCGATTGCGCGCGTCGCCCGACGGCTGCATCGCCGGCGGTTCGAGCCCCATTCCCGCAGAGTAGGGGCGAACCTTCGTCAAGATGGGTCGCCCGCCGGCGATAGGCGGCAGCGGCGATGGGGTACCTACGGGGTCCCCCCGGGCGCCATCGAGCAGTACGCGCTCGTCCGCCTCCGCCGGGGGCTGGACTTCCTGGTGGTGGGAGTCGTCCTCCTCGGCGTGTCCGGCCTGGCTGCAGTCAAGGGAAAGGCCAATCTTGCCCAGGTCAGCCCCATGCCCGAGCAGACTGTGGAGACGGTGAGGCAGGACGTGGAGACGGCCAAGGAATCACTGCAACGGGGCGCAAGCGGCCCCACCTATCCGGACCCGTGGAGGAGGAACTGACGTGGACAAGCCGCCCGAGGAGATCCGCAGCGAGATCGACGACGTGCGTGAGGACCTGGGTGAGACCGTCGAGGCCATCGGCGACCGGGTCAAGGCCCGCGCCCAGACCTCTGCCCGTTCGCCCCGACCGGCGGCTCGACCGGCGAGCCGCGCCGCGGCCCGGCCGGCAACGCCTCGCCGTCGGCCATGAGCTGGTATCCGCAGGATCGGGGGGCGAACGACGACGCCGGACGCCCCCAGCCGGCGAACCCACCCACGCCACCACCGCCCCGCCAGGAGCCGCCCCCGCCCGAGCCGCCGCCGGCGGCCCACGAGCCACAACCGACATCGACTCAGGGCCCACCGTCGGACGAGCAGGCGCCCGACACGCCGACGGACCTCCACTCGTCGTCGTGGGTCGGGGTGTTGAAGCGGACGGTGCGGGAGTTCAAAGAGGACGAGCTGGTCGACCGGGCCGCGGCCCTGACCTACTACGGCGTGCTGGCCATCTTCCCGGCCCTCCTGGCTCTGGTGTCGGTGCTCGGGCTGGTGGGCAAGTCGGCGACGCAACCGCTGGTCGACAACTTGGCCAAGAAGGCGCCGGGACAGGCCAGCCAGATACTCACCGACGCCATCACCAACCTGCAGAAGAGCCAGGGCAGCGGGGGCATCGTGTTCATCGTGGGACTGGCCCTGGCCCTGTGGTCGGCGTCGGGGTACGTGGCCGCCTTCATGCGCGCCTCCAACGGGATCTACGAGATCGAGGAGGGCCGGCCCATCTGGAAGACGGCTCCCGTCCGGTTGGGCGTCACCCTCGTGCTCGGGGTGCTGCTGGTCATCACTGTCCTGGCTGTCGTCCTCACCGGGGGGATCGCCAACCAGGCGGGCGACGTCCTCGGCGTCGGCAAGTCGGCGGTGCGGGTGTGGGACATCGCCAAGTGGCCGGTGCTGCTGCTCATCGTCAGCATGATGTTCGCCATCCTCTACTGGGCATCGCCCAACGTGAAGCAGCCCGGCTTCCGCTGGTTCACGCCGGGAGGCATCGTCGCCGTGGTCGTGTGGGTCGTCGCGTCGTTGGCCTTCGCCTTCTACGTGGCCAACTTCGCCTCCTACAACAAGACCTACGGGACCCTCGGCGGGGTGATCATCTTCCTGGTGTGGCTGTGGTTGTCGAACATCGCCGTCCTGCTGGGGGCCGAGTTCAACGCCGAGCTCGAGCGGGGGCGCCAGATCGAGGCCGGTCACCCCGCCGACAAGGAACCGTTCCTCGAGCCGCGCGACACCAGGAAGATGACCAGGTGACCGCCTCGAAGAGCTTCAGTCTCGAAGTCGAGCGGGAGGGACGCCGGCCCCGGAGCCCCAGGCAACCACGGCGACAGCCACGACAACAACAGGGGTGGCCCGCGCCGGCGAGGGCGCCTGAGGCGGAGGCAGGAGGCCGGTGTCGGCCGGCGCGTGGGCGACACGCCGTCTTCATTTGTCGTTGACCTCCTGGAAACATTGGACCCGTAGGGTCGGCAGCACAATCGAGAGCACCTAGGGTTCCGCCACCGCAGGGTGGGTCTGGTCCGAGAGGTGCAGGTGGCCGTACGCCACTTCACGGAGGGACAAAAGCCCGGGAGGACGAGCCCGTCTTCCTGGGCTGCGTCTTTCCGGGAGGAGGTGTGACAGATGACTGAGCTCATCGTCGGACGCCCGGTGCTGGTCGTGATCGACGTCCAGCAGGACGGCTTCTTGTCGACGGCGGAGTCGGGGATCCCGCACATGCCTGGCTTCGGCGAACGCGTCCGGCGCACGATCGGGGTGGTCGATGCCTGTCGGTCGGCGAAGGTGCCCGTGGTGTTCTTCCAGGAGCGGCACCGGCGGGACCTGGTCGACTTCGGGCGCGAGCTCGACGGCGAGGAAGGGGTGCACTGTCTCGAGGGCGATCCCGGCACCGAACTGGTCGACGACCTGCGGCCGGGCCCGGGCGAGTACTTCATCGCCAAGCGTCGCTACTCGTGCTTCTTCGGCACCGAGCTGGAGATCCTGCTCAAAGGACTGGGGGCGCAGACGCTGCTGTTGACCGGCGGCCTCACCGACGTGTGCGTGCACTACACCTTCGCCGACGCCCACCAGCACGACTACCACGTCCGGGTCATCGAGGACTGTGTCGGCGGCTCCTCGCCGGCCCGCCACGAGGCCGCCCTCGACGCCATGGCGTATCTCCAGCGGCGGGCCCGGACCACGAGCGACGACGTGATCGCTGCCCTCACGCCGCCACCACCTGTGCCATCGCCGGCGCCGGCCGGAGCCACCGCTCAGGTGGTCCCGGCGTGACCGTGGTTCTCCAGTCCGACGTGGCCGCCACGACGGCCCACTCGAGCGTGCTCTGCCTGCGGGATCTCGCCGTCACCTTCCCGGGCGGCGTCCGCGCGTTGCGCGGCGTGTCCCTCGACGTGGCCCCGGGCGAGATCGTCGGCCTGGTCGGAGAATCGGGCTCGGGCAAGACCGTGCTGGGTTTGGCCGCGCTGGGGCTGGTGGCGCCGACGGCGACGCTGTCGGGCACGGCCCGGTTGGGTGACACCGACATGGTCGCCGCCGGCGCCGAGCAGCGCCGCCTGGCCCGGCGCCGCCTGGCCGGGGCGGTGTTCCAGGACCCGATGACGTCGCTCAACCCCACCATGACCGTCGGCCGCCAGGTGGCCGAGGCGGCGGGGTCGATGGACGCCGCCGTCGAGTTGCTGGAGCGGGCCCGCGTGCCCGAACCACGACGCCGCGCCCGCCAGTACCCCCACCAGCTCTCGGGTGGGCTGCGTCAGCGGGTGATGATCGCCATGGCCATCGCCGGGGGACCGGCCCTCGTCGTGGCCGACGAGCCCACCACCGCTCTCGACGTCACCGTGCAGGCCGAGATCCTACGCCTCCTTTCCGACCTGCGGGCGGAGACGGCCACGTCGATCCTGTTCGTCACCCACGACCTGGCGGTGGCGGCCACCATCGCCGATCGCATCGTCGTGCTCTACGGGGGGCGCCTGGCCGAGGTCGGCCCCACGGAGGCGGTCCTGGGCAACCCCGACCATCCCTATACCGCCGCTCTCCTGGCCTCCCGGCTGCAGCCGGACTCGGTACGAGGCCGCCCCCTGGCCACCCTGCCCGGCGAGCCTCCCGACCCGCGTGCCCACCCGCCCGGGTGCCCCTTCGCCCCCCGCTGCGGTCTGGCCGAAGGCGCCTGCGACGCCGAGGTCCCCGAGCCCACCGCCGCTCCCCGCCACTCGGGTCTGGTGGCCTGCCGGCGGGCGGGCGACGGCGGCACCGCCGGCCGGGGGTGGTTGCACACCGACGACGCCTTTCCCGGCGCCGCCCCGGCGGGGCGGAGCCCGGCCCTGCGCCTGTGCGGGCTGTCGAAGTCGTTCGGCTCGCGACGTGGGCGCCGGCTGGTCGTCGACGACCTGTTCCTCCAGGTGCCCGAGGGTGGGGCCGTGGCCCTGGTGGGCGAGAGCGGGTGCGGCAAGACCACGACACTGCGCATGGCCGTCGGCCTCGACAAGCCCGACGCGGGCACCGTGGAGCTGGGCAGCGGCGGTCGGCCCCAGTTGGTCTTCCAGGACGCCGGCGCGTCGCTGACACCGTGGCTGACCGTGGGCGAGCTGCTGGACGAACGCCTGCGGGCCGAGGGCGTCGTTGCCCGCAGGCGCCCGGCGCGCATCGCCGACGCTCTCGGGTTGGTCGGCCTGCCGCCGGAGACGGCGAGGCGCAAGCCCGGCGCCCTGTCCGGTGGGCAACGCCAGCGGGCGTCCATCGCCCGGGCGGTGGTGGTGCCGCCTGCCTTCCTTGCCTGTGACGAGCCCATCTCCGCCCTCGACGTCTCGCTGGCCGCCACTGTGCTCAACCTCCTCGGGCGGCTGCGCGCCGAGCTCGGCATGGCCCTGCTCTTCGTCACCCACGACCTGGCCGCCGCTCGCTTCGTGGCCGACCGGGTGGCGGTGATGCTGGACGGGGCCATCGTCGAGGAGGGCCCCGCCGACGACGTCCTCTCCGCCCCCGTCCACGAGCACACCCGGGCCCTGGTCGCCGCCATTCCGACCCTCGCCAGCAACTGATGGCCATCGCCGAGCCCGTCGTGCTGGGCGGCGTGGGACGCCCCCGTTGGGCGGCGGCGTCACGGTGGAGCGGCATGGGACGCGTGGAGCGCGGCGGCATCGCCATCCTCGGGCTCACCACGGTGATCGCCGTCGCCGCCCCGTTGCTCGCCCCGCACGCCCCCACCCTGCCGGTGCACGCGGGCTCGTTCGTCTCGCCCGGCAGGGGCGGCCTGCTGGGCACCGACGACCTGTCCCGCGACGTGTTGTCCCGCGTGCTCTACGGCATCCGCGCCTCGTGGCTGTCGGCCCTGGTCGTCATCGCCAGCGGCGTGCTCATCGGCGGCGTCATCGGACTGGTGGCCGGCGCCACCGGAGGCTGGGTCGACAGCGCCCTGATGCGGTTCACCGACCTGTTCCTCGCGCTGCCCGGCCCGGTGCTGGCCATCGCCGTGGTGGCTGCGCTGGGGCCGAGCCTTCCCCACACGTTGCTGGCCGTCGGGATCGTGTGGTGGCCCTGGTACGCCCGCATCGTCCGGGGCGAGGTACGGGCCCAAGCCGTGCGCCCCCACGTCGACGCGGCGCGCCTGGCCGGCGTGGGCCGCACCCGTCGAGCCGTGCGCCACCTGTTGCCCGGCGCCGTCCCCGCCGTGCTGGTCACCGCCAGCCTCGACGTGGGCAACCTCGTGCTCACTCTCGCCGCCCTGTCGTTCATCGGCCTGGGGTCGCCACCGCCGTCCCCGGAGCTGGGCGCCATGGCAGCCCGGGGCATGCCCTACCTGCTCGGCCACCCCTGGATCCCGCTGGCCCCGGCAGTGGCCGTGTTCGTCCTCGCCTTCGCCGCCAACCTGGCCGGCGACGGCATCCGTGACCTGTTGGAGACCACCTCATGAGGAGTCCGACCATGCCCCGCCGTCCCCTGTCGTCCCTGGCCGCGCTCCTCGCCGCCGGGCTGCTCGTCGGCGCCTGCTCGTCTTCGACCACCTCGAGTGGTACGTCGTCGACCAGCAGCAAGGACACGCTCAAGCTCGCGTACCTGTCCGACATGTCCACGCCCGATCCCGACGTGTTCTACGACATCGAAGGCAACACGGTGATCTTGTCGGCCTACGAGGGGCTGGTGAAGTACAAGCCCGACTCCACCGAGATCATCCCGTCGCTGGCCAAGTCCTGGGACATCAGCCCCGACAAGCTCACCTACACGTTCCACCTCCAGGACGGGGTGAAGTTCCACGACGGCACGCCGTTCGACTCGGCGGCGGTGAAGACCGAGTTCGAGCGACGCCTGGCGGTAGCGGCGGCGCCGGCCTACATGCTCATGCCCGTCGCCACCATGGCCACCCCCGATCCCTCGACCTTCGTGGTCACCCTGAAAAGCGTCGTGGGCCCGTTCATGGACTACATGGCGTCGAGCTGGGGGCCCAAGATGATCAGCCCGAAGGCCCTCGCCGACAACGCCGGTTCCGACAACGCCCAGACGTGGTTGAAAGAGCACGCCGACGGCACCGGCCCGTTGATGCTCACCGCCTTCAACCGCGGCCAGCAGTACGAGATGGCGCGCTTCGACGGCTACTGGGGCGCCAAGGCCAAGTTCGCCAAGGTCGACATTCGCATCGTCCCCGACATGGGTACCCAGCGCCTGCAGCTGCAGTCCGGTGACCTCGACGTCATCCTGCACTCGTTCCCCGTGGCCGAGCTGCCCTCGGTGCAGGGCAACGCCAACCTGGCGGTGAAGGACTTCTCGTCGTTCCTCCAGTCGCTGCTCTACGTGAACACCAACAAGGCGCCGTTCTCCGACCCGGCCATGCGCAAGGCGGTGGCCGGCGCCATCGACCGCGATGCCCTGGTGAAGGAGGTGTACGGGGCCTACGGTGCCCCCGCAGGGTCGCCGTACGCGCCGGGGATCCTCGACCAGTCGCTGGCCCCCGCCTCCTATCCGTCGTCGTCGGCCAAGGTGCCCGGAGCCGGCCCCATCTCCCTCGTCTACACCGCCGACGAGTCGGGGGTGCAGCGCCGGCTGGCCGAGTTGATCCAGCAGAAGCTCACCGCCGCCGGTTTCACGCCCGAGCTCAAAGAGGTCCAGCTCCCGCAGGTCTACGAGTACGTGAACGACGTCAAGGCGGCGCCCGACCTGCTGCTCATGACCAACACACCCGACGCCGCCCACCCCGACACCTGGTCGCGCATCCTGTGGGGCTCCAAGGGCGGGCTCAACTTCCTGGGCTACTCGAACCCGGCCGTCGACCAGTTGCTCGACCAGGGCGCCCAGGCCGCCGACAAGGCGGCGTCAGACGCCGCCTACGGCCAAGCCGGCCGGCTCCTCGTCGACGACGGCGCCATCCTGTTCATCGCCAACGCCAAGGACGTGATGGTCATGGCCAAGGACCTCACCGGCGTCGAGCACGTCCCCAACTACCCGTGGGCGCTCAACCTGGGCGCCCTG
This sequence comes from Acidimicrobiaceae bacterium, assembly GCA_039649175.1. Classification (GTDB taxonomy): domain Bacteria; phylum Actinomycetota; class Acidimicrobiia; order Acidimicrobiales; family AC-14; genus DATAQC01. The sequence continues at coordinate 3,301 of JBBWZS010000175.1, read as the reverse complement.
GGTCGAGGCTGATCGTGGCCCGTTTCGTCGCTGGTCGTCTCGCCGCCCTCGCCGGCATCCTGCTGGCGCTGACCGCCATCGTCTTCGTGCTCCAGGCAGTGGTGCCCGCCGACCCGGTGCGGGCCATGGTCGGCGCCTCGGCCACTCGCCAGGCGGTGGAGGCCAAGCGCCGGCAGCTCGGCGTCGACAAGCCGCTCGTCGAGCAGTACACCCGGTTCCTCGGCCGGGCGGTGAGGGGTGACCTGTCGATGTCGCTGCACACCCGCCGGCCGGTCCGCGACGACCTGGCCGCCTTCCTGCCCGCCACCTTGGAGCTGGCCCTCACCGCCGCCGTGCTGGCCATCGGGTTGGGCCTGCTGCTCGGCCTGGCCACGGCGCGGGGCCGGGGAGGAGTGCTGCGGTTCGTCATGGTGGGCGGGGCCTCGGTGCCCGCCTTCCTCCTGGCCATCCTGGCCCTGTTGCTGCTCTACGCCAGGCTCGGCTGGATGCCCGGCTCCGGCCGCCTCTCGCCGCGGCTAGGCGCACCCAGCGGGCCCACCGGGTTCTTTCTCTTCGACGGGCTGGTGCACGGGCGCCTCGACGTGGTGATCGATGCCGCCTGGCATCTGGCGCTGCCGGCCCTGTGCCTGGCCCTGGGGCCGGCCGTCGCCATCGGCAGGACGTTGCGGTCGTCGCTGCAGACGGTCATGGCCCAGGACCACATCCGTACCGCCCGGGCCAAGTCGCTCACCGAGCGGCGCATCGTCCTCGCCCATGCCCTGCGTTCGTCGCTCAACGCCCCGCTGACCATGCTCGGGCTCCAGATCGGGATGCTGCTCGCCGGCGTGGTGGTGATCGAGTCGATCTTCGCCTGGCCGGGCATCGGCCTCTACACCGTGCAGTCGATCACCGCCGTCGACTTCCCGGCCGTGGCCGGGGTCACACTCGTGCTGGGCGCCGCCTACGTCATCATCAACGCCCTGGTCGACATCGGCCAGGTCGTCGCCGACCCGCGGCTGCGCCCGTCATGACCCCGACGTCGGATCAACCCGTGGACAGGCGCGGGCCGCAGCGGCTCGTCCCCCTCACCCTGGGGTGGCAGTGCCTCGACCGCAGTGTCGCTCTCGACGGCCACGCCCCGGGCACCACCGACGTCATCCCCATCCCGGGATGGGTCATCGAGCACCCAGACGGGCTCGTTCTGTACGACACCGGGTTCGATCCGACCGCCGATGCCGTGGAGCTGGCCTTCCCTGGGTTCCCGCCGCCCGACGTCATCGCCCTTCCCCAGGCGCTGGCTGCCGCCGGCTACGACCTCGACGACGTGGGCGACGTGGTGCTCAGCCACCTGATGGTCGACCACGCCGGTGGGTTGAGGACCCTGCGTCCCCGCACGCGGGTCTGGGTGCAGGCCGCCGAATGGGACTTCGCCCTGGGCGCGGGCGCCGCCTCCCCCGCCTATCGTCCCCGCGACCTCGAGGGCATCGACGTGGAGGTGCGCCTGGTCGACGGCGAGGCCGAGCCGTGGCCCGGTGTGCGGCTGGTGCCCACCCCCGGTCACTGCCCGGGCCACCAGTCGCTGGCCGTGCACCTGCCCGACGGCTGGATCGTCCTGGCCGCCGACGCCGCCGACCTGCAGGCCAACCTCACGGCACGGATCGCGCCGGGCATCCTCCTGCAGGGACGCGACGAGGCACTGGCGTCGCTCGACCGCCTCCGGCACCTGGGTGCCGAGCTGGGCGCCCTCGTCCTGCCCGGCCATGACCCCGACGTGTGGGCCACCCTGCCCCCGGCGCTCGGCCAGCTGACCCTTCGATAGCCGTTCCCGACAGAAAGACCCGTCCCATGACCCCTGATGACACCGCGCCCAACGTTCACGACCGTCACGGTCCCGAGGCCAGGCGGGCCCTGGAGCGGGAGGCCACCATTCCCCACGCGGGATGGGAGCGCGAGGTCCGCCGGGGGCTGGAGCTGGGCCTGCCCGGAGCCGACTCCATCGTCGACCGCAACATTCCCACCTTCAGCCGGGGCGAATTGCCTCACTACGCCGGCATCAACACCTTCCTCAAGGCTCCCTACGTGGAGGACGTGCGTACGTGCGGCGACTTCGACGTGGCGGTGCTGGGAGCGCCCCACGACTCGGGGACGACGTACCGGCCGGGGACCAGGTTCGGCCCCCAGGGCATGAGGCGCATCTCCGCCCTGTACGGCACCTACAGCTTCGAGCTGGGCGTCGACCTGCGGGAGACGGTGAGCATCTGCGACCTCGGCGACATCTTCACCATCCCCGGCAACATCGAGAAGTCGTTCGATCAGATCTCCAAGGCCGTCTCCCACGTGTACGCCTCGGGCGCGTTCCCCGTCGTGCTCGGCGGCGACCACTCGATCGGCTACCCGACGGTGCGGGGCGTGGCCGAGCACCTGTCCGGCAACCTCGGGATCATCCATTTCGACCGCCATGTCGACACCCAGGAGACCGACCTCGACGAGCGCATGCACACGACCCCGTGGTTCCACGCCACCGACATCCCCAATGTGCCGGCCAAGAACCTCGTGCAACTCGGCATCGGCGGATGGCAGGCGCCCCGCCCGGGGGTGAAGGTGTGCCGCGACCGGGAGACCACGATCATGACGGTCAACGACTGCGTGGACATGGGGCTCGAAGTGGCCGCCGAACGGGCCCTCGAGGTTGCGTGGGACGGTGCCGAAGCGGTGTGGCTCAGCTTCGACGTGGACTGCCTCGACGCTGCCTTCGTGCCCGGCACGGGGTGGCCCGAGCCGGGCGGGTTCCTGCCCCGGGAGGTCCTGAAACTCATCCAACTGGTGAGTGCTCCCGGGCTGGCCGGAATCGAGATCGTCGAGTGTTCCCCGCCCTACGACAACGCCGACATCACCTCGCTCATCGGTGTCCGGGTGGTGTGCGACACCCTCGGCACCATGGTGAACAACAACCGCCTGCCCCGCTGAGTGGCAGAGGTCATCCCGGGCCCTCCTCGGCTCCGAAGTGCTCACGCAGCCGACCCGTACCCGACCGAAAGAGGAAGACATGTCCTACGCCTACTGGGAGCAGTCGAGGCCCCGCCCCGATGAGGCCGTCGTCACCCAGGACCCTGCCCCGCCGCAGGCCCCTCCACCTGCGCCGGCTCCGTCGGACCAGCCGGCGGCCGAGAGCCCCCGCACAGCACGCCGGCTGGAGCCGGTCCAGCTGTTCGCCGGTGCCATCGGCGTCGTCTTCATCCTCGTCGGGATCCTCGGGTTCATCCCCAAGATCACGACGCCTTTCGGCGACTTCGGCCTGTTCGGCCGTAGCTCGAAGTCCGAG
>JBBWZS010000135.1:0-5471 GCA_039649175.1 Acidimicrobiaceae bacterium | reverse complement strand
CGAGCGCCTCGTGTGGCCGGAACCAGATCTGGTCGTCGGTGATCCGAATCACCCGGTATCCGGCCTCGACGAGCTCGTTGTCGCGACGACCGTCGGCCTCTCGATCGAGCTTGGCGCTGTGGTGGATTCGACTGATGCAGCTCGTCGGGCCACCGCAGCTCGCGACGCTCCCAGCGACCGTGCCTGAGAGCGAGACACGACGCTGTGCTGGCGCTCGGCCAGCTGTCGCAAGCCTTTGTCGAGCTTCGCCTGATCCATGACCCCAGTTCAGCCGAGCCCTGTGACACTCAGCCGAGCCATCCGGTTCCCGGGCGCGGAACGCGCCGGGGAGCAGCGCGATTCGCGCCCGGAAACGCGCGTGGGGTGGGGGCGGGATGGGTGGCGGTAGGGTCCGGAGGTGCCGGAGTTGGCGGAGGTGGAGGCGTACCGGCGCCTGGCCGAAGCGGTGGTGGGACGCACCGTGCGCGAGGTGGTGGCGCCCGACGCCTGGTATCTCAAGCGGGGACTGACCCCAGACGGCGTGCGTGCGGCGCTGAGGGGCCGGCGCCTCGACGGGGTCCGTCGCATCGGGAAGCTCCTCCTGGTCGACACCGACGGGGGCCCGGTGCTGGGGCTGCGGTTCGGCATGAGCGGGCGCCTGGTGGTGGACGGCCGGGCCGGCATCGACGACTACGTGTTCGCCGGCAACCGGGAGGTGGCGGCCTGGGACCGATTCACCCTTTGCTTCGTCGACGGCGGCGACCTGCGCATCCGCGACGCCAGGCGCCTGGGCGGCGTCGAGCTCGACCCCGACGAGTCACGGCTGGGCCCTGACGCCCTCACCGTGGGCGCCGCCGGCCTGCGCCGGGCCCTCGCCGCCAGTCACGCCCCCCTCAAGGCCCGCCTGATGGACCAGGCCCGCCTGGCCGGGGTGGGCAACCTGGCCGCCGACGAGCTGCTGTGGCGAGCGGGCCTCGATCCCGCCCGCCCGGCGGCGTCGCTCACGCCGGCCGAGCTCCGCCGCCTGCACCGCCACCTCCGGGGGACTCTCGCCGACCTGGTCGCCCGGGGCGGTTCGCACACCGGTGACCTGATGGTGGAGCGCCGGCCCGGCGGCACCTGTCCTCGCGACGGGACGCCGCTGCGCCGGGCGACGGTCGGCGGGCGCACCACCTGGTTCTGCCCCCGCCACCAGGCGTAGGCCTGGCAACCTCAGGGGTCGACGCGCCGCCCCAGCAGGCAGAACTCGTTGTCCTCGGGATCGGCCAGGACGATCCAGGGCACGTCGCCTTGACCCACGTCCACCTGACGGGCGCCCAGACCCAGCAACCGCTGGAGCTCCTCGGCCTGGTCACAACCGGACGGGTTGAGGTCGAGGTGAAGACGGTTCTTGGCCGACTTGGCCTCGGGGACCGGTGCGAACACGACCAACGGCGGCGGCGCCCACGGTTCGCCGGTGGACGACAGCCACGAGTAGCCGGCGGGGTCGTCGACCACCGGCCACCCCAGCACGTCGGCCCAGAACCGGGCCAGGCGGCGGGGGTCCCGGCAGTCGATCACCACTTCTCGCAGCAGGCTGGCCATCTCGTGAACTTCACCACATCCCGACCCCGGACGCACCCGGACCGGTCGCTAGCCTGGCCGCCGTGTCCGACACCCTCGACGACCGCGACCGGTTCTACATCGGGGGCGAATGGGTGGCGCCGACGGGGGCGGGCACCATCGACGTGGTCGACGCCGCCACCGAGGAGGTCATGGGGAGGGTGCCCGAGGGCCAACCCGCCGACGCCGCCCGGGCGGTGGCCGCCGCCCGCGCCGCCTTCGAGGGATGGGCGGCCACCCCGGTCGCCGAGCGGGCCGCCTGCCTGCGCCGGCTCCACGACGGGCTCCTCGCCTGCACGACCGAGGTCGCCACCCTGATCGCCCGCGAGGTGGGCACGCCACTGCCCATGGCCACGGTCATCCAGGCCGCGCTCCCGGCGGCGATCCTCGGCTCCTACGTCGACATCGCCACCGACTTCTCCTTCTCCGAACCGTGCGCGTCGTCGCTCGTCGTGCGTGAGCCCGTCGGCGTGGTGGCGGCGGTGACACCGTGGAACTACCCCCTCTACCAACTGGTCTGCAAGGTCGCCCCCGCCCTGGCCGCCGGCTGCACGGTCGTGGCCAAGCCGTCGGAGGTGGCGCCGCTGTCGGCCTTCGTCCTTGCCGAGCTGGCCGACCAGGCCGGGGTGCCACCGGGCGTGTTCAACCTGGTGACCGGGTACGGGCCGGTGGTGGGGGAGGCGCTGGTCTGCGACCCCGACGTCGACATGGTCTCGTTCACCGGCTCCACGGCGGCGGGACGGCGGGTGTCGGAGCTTGCGGCGGCGACGTTGAAACGGGTGACCCTCGAGCTGGGGGGCAAGTCACCCTCGGTGGTGCTCGACGACGCCGACTTCGACGAGGCCGTGCGGGCCACGGTGAGCCAGTGCTACCTGAACTCGGGTCAGACCTGCATCGCCTGGACCCGCCTGCTGGTCCCGCGCCAGCGCCATGACGAGGTCGTCGACCTGGCCCGGCAGGTCGCCGAGGAGTTCAGCGTCGGTGACCCACTGGCCGGCGAGGCCCGGCTCGGTCCCCTGTCGACCAAGGCCCACCAGCGGCGGGTCCAGGAGTGGATCCGCCGCGGCGTCGACGAGGGCGCCATCCTGGTCACCGGCGGCGACGAGCCGCCCGAGGGCCTGGATCACGGCTTCTACGTGCGTCCGACGGTGTTCGCCGGCGTCACCGCCGACATGGCCATTGCCCAGGAGGAGATCTTCGGACCGGTACTGTGCGTCATGGCCTACGACGACGTCGACGACGCCGTGGCCATCGCCAACGACACCATCTACGGACTGCACGGAGCGGTGTTCTCGGGCGACCGCGACCGCGGCGTGGCCGTGGCCCGCCGCCTGCGCACCGGCCAGGTCGACGTGTGTGGGGGCGGCTACAACCCGGTAGCCCCCTTCGGCGGGTACAAGCAGTCGGGTGTGGGGCGCGAGCTCGGTCGCCACGGCCTCGAGGAGTACCTCGAGGTGAAGTCGCTCCAGCTGTAGCAGTGCACGACGCGTCGAGTCCCCCGGCCGACCACCAGCGGACGATCGTGCTCCCCGGCGCCGACCGCCGGCCGGTCGACCTCGCCCTCACCCTTGGCCCGTTGCGCCGGGGACGGACCGACCCCTCCATGCGCATCGGTCCCGACGGCGTCTGGCGCGCCAGCCGCACACCGATGGGGCCGGCCACGACCTGGCTCACCGCGTCGGGACCGTCGGTGATGGCCCGGGCGTGGGGACCGGGGGCGCGCTGGGCCCTCGACGCCCTCCCCGCCCTGGTCGGGGCGGACGACTCCGGCGAGGGCTTCGTGCCCCGCGACCCGGTGGTCGCCGACCTGCATCGCCGGTTCCCCGGCCTTCGCCTCTGCCGATCAGCTGCGGTGGTCGAGGCCCTGGTGCCGACCATCCTCGAGCAGAAGGTCGTCGGCCTCGACGCCAAACGGTCCTACGCCCGGCTGGTGCGGGCCCTGGGTGAACCGGCGCCGGGGCCCGTCGCCCTGGTGGTGCCGCCGGCACCCGCGGTGCTGGCCACCACCCCGTCGTGGGTGTTCCACCGCGCCGGCGTGGAGCACAAGCGGGCCGCGTGCATACGGGTGGCGTGCTCCTACGCCCGGCGTCTCGAGGAGATCACCGACATGGCCCTGACCGACGCCTACCGCCGGCTCACCGCCCTACCCGGTGTGGGCGCCTGGTCGGCCGCCGAAGTGGCCTCTGTGGCCCTCGGTGACGCCGACGCCGTCAGCGTCGGCGACTACCACCTGCCCGACCAGGTGGCGTGGGCTCTGGCCGGCGAGGCAAGGGCCGGCGACGCTCGCATGTTGGAGCTGCTCGAGCCCTACCGGGGCCACCGGGGCCGGGTGATCCGCCTGATCTCCGCCGGTGCCCCCCGCCCTCCCCGGTTCGGTCCCCGGATGCCCTTGAGCACCATCGCCGGGCTCTGACGGCCAGGGCAGCCGGCGCGAGGTCGTGACCAGCGCCGGCTGAGCCGAGCTCAGTCATCTCGTTGAAGTCCCCGTCCCCGGGTGCCGATAACCCCAGGAGGCACCCGAGGAGGCTGGGATCGACATGCGCAGACTGGTGCTGGCGACGGTGGCGTCGCTGACCATGCTCATCCCGTCGGGCGTGGCCGTGGCCGCCCCCGCCACGCAGGCGCCGCCGGACAGGGCCGACCCCTGGATCGTCGTCCTGAAGGACGGAAGTGACCCCGGTCAGGTGGCTGACGAAGGTGCCAGGTCCCTCGGTGCCGACGTCGGCCACGTCTATCGCTCGGCCCTGCACGGCTACGCCGCCCGCATCCCCGCCCGTCGTCTGGCCCAGCTTCGGGCCGATCCTCGCGTGGCCTACGTGGAGCCCGACGCCACCGTCTCAGTGACGAGCCAGACCCTGCCCTGGGGTGTCGACCGCATCAACGCGGACGTCAGCTCGACCCTCGCCGGCAACGGCTCCGGGGCGGTCGGCACGGTCACGACCTACGTCATCGACACCGGTATCGACTACTGGCACACCGACCTCAGCGTGGGGGCCCACGGCAACTTCACCGGCGACGGCCAGAACTACGACTGCAACGGCCACGGCACCCATGTGGCCGGGACGCTCGGGGCCAAGGACAACGCTCAGGCGGTGGTGGGGGCGGCGCCGGGCGTCGCCCTCGTCGGCCTCAAGGTCCTCGACTGCGCCGGCAACGGCTCCATCTCCACCATCATCGCCGCCGTCGACTGGATCACCGCCGCCGCCTCGAAGCCGGCGGTAGCCAACATGAGCATGGGAGGGACGGCCTCTCAGGCTCTCGACGACGCCGTGCGCCGATCGGTGGCCAGTGGCGTCCTCTACGTCGTGGCCGCCGGGAACAACGGCGACAATGCCTGCAACTACTCACCGTCGCGCGCCGGAGCCGGCGCCGACAACGGCATCGTCACCGTGGCTGCCACCGACGCCTCCAACCGGGAACCGTCGTGGAGCAACTACGGGTCGTGCGTCGACCTGTGGGCGCCCGGGGTCAACATCGTCTCCACCTACAACAACGGGGGCACGGCCACCATGTCGGGCACCTCGATGGCCTCGCCCCACGTGGCCGGTGCCGCTGCGTTGTACCTGTCCCGCAACCCCGGCGCCTCGCCTGCCCGCACTGAGGCCCTCCTCAAGGCCTACGCCGCCTCGCCGCCGACGCTGAGCAAGGACGGAAGGGCCATCAAGCTCGGCTACGCCGGGTGGTTCTGAGGCCGGTCAGCCCGGCGTCGCCGGATCCTCGGGCAGGACCTCGGCGAAGGCCCGGGCCCAGTCGGCGTACCCGACCAGGCCGGGATGGAACCCGTCGGCCGCCAGCTTGCCGTGCCAGGGAGGAGCGGTGTGGGCCCAGACGTCGGCCACCACCAGTCCCGCGGCAGGTGCCTCCGACCTGATGAGGTCGTTGGCCACGAT
>JBBWZS010000225.1:0-2580 GCA_039649175.1 Acidimicrobiaceae bacterium | reverse complement strand
CGGGCGACGGGATCTCGGTGTCGACCTTGTCGGTGGACACCTCCAGCAGCGGCTCGTCGGCCTCGACGCTCTCGCCGACCGCCTTGAGCCAGCGGGTGACGGTGCCCTCGGTGACGCTCTCGCCGAGGGCGGGCAGCGTCACGTCGGTGCCGGACGCGCCGCCGGCGGCGGGGGCCGGCGCGGCGGGCTGGGCCGGAGCCGGAGCTTCGACGGCAGGCGCGGCGGCCTCGGCGGCGGGCGCCGCGGGAGCGGGCTCGGGCTCAGCGGCCGGAGCCTGCGGGGCCTCGGCGGGGGCGCCGGAGCCGTCGTCGATGATGGCCAGCTCGGCCCCGACGTCGACCGTCTCGTCCTCGGCGACCTTGATCGACGCGAGAACGCCCGACACGGGGGACGGGATCTCGGTGTCGACCTTGTCGGTGGAGACCTCGAGCAGTGGCTCGTCGGCCTCGATGTGCTCACCCTCGGCTTTCAGCCAGCGGGTGACGGTGCCCTCGGTCACGCTCTCGCCGAGCGCCGGCAGGGTTACGGAAACCGCCATGGTTGCGGTTGCTCCTCACGGATCTGTGCGGATGGGGTGGCGTGGTGGAGGGTCAGTCGTGCGAGTGCAGCGGCTTGCCCGCGAGGGCGAGATGGGCCTCGCCGAGTGCTTCGCTCTGCGTCGGGTGGGCGTGGATGAGCTGCGCGACCTCGGCCGGCAGCGCCTCCCAGTTGTAGATCAGCTGGGCTTCGCCCACCTGCTCGCCCATCCGGTCGCCGACCATGTGGATGCCGACGACGGCCCCGTCGCGGACCTGGACGAGCTTGACCTCGCCACTGGTCTTGAGGATCTTGCTCCTGCCGTTGCCCGCCAGGTTGTACTTGAGGGTGACGACCTTGTCCGCGCCGTACAGCTCCTTGGCCTTCGCCTCGCTGATGCCCATCGAGGCGACCTCCGGGTGGCAGTACGTCACCCGCGGCACCCCGTCGTAGTCGATCGGCACGGTCTTGAGACCGGCGAGCCGCTCCGCCACCAGGATGCCCTCGGCGAAGCCGACGTGCGCGAGCTGGAGGGTGGGCACCAGGTCGCCGACCGCCGAGATGGTCGGCACGTTGGTGCGCATGTACTCGTCGACCAGGACGAAGCCCCGGTCGATCGCGACGCCCTGCTCCTCGTACCCCAGGTTCTGCGAGACCGGGCCGCGGCCGATGGCCACCAGCAGCACCTCGGCCTCGAAGGTCTTGCCGTCGGCGAGGGTCACCTTCACGCCGTCGGCGGTGTACTCGGCGCTCTGGAAGAAGGTGCCGAGGTTGAACTTGATGCCGCGCTTGCGGAAGGCCCGCTCCAGCAGCTTCGAGCTGTTCTCGTCCTCGACCGGCACCAGGTGGGGCAGGCCCTCGACGATCGTCACGTCGGTGCCGAAGGACTTCCACGCCGAGGCGAACTCGACGCCGATCACGCCGCCGCCCAGCACGATCGCCGACTGCGGCACCCGGTCCAGGACCAGGGCGTGGTCGGAGGAGATGATCCGGTTGCCGTCGATGTCCAGACCCGGCAGCGAGCGCGGTACGGAACCGGTCGCCAGCAGGACGTGCCGGCCCTCGACACGCTGGCCGTTGACGTCGACCGAGGTGGGCGACGACAGCCGGCCCTCGCCCTCGATGTACGTCACCTTGCGCGAGGCGACCAGGCCCTGCAGGCCCTTGTAGAGGCCCGCGACCACGTCGTCCTTGTACTTGTGGACGGCCTTGATGTCGATGCCCTCGAAAGTCGCCTTCACGCCGAACTGCTCGCTCTCGCGAGCCTGGTCCGCAATCTCACCGGCGTGCAGCAGCGCCTTGGTGGGAATGCAGCCGTTGTGCAGACAGGTGCCCCCGAGCTTGTTCTTCTCGATCAGGGCGACGTCCAGTCCCAGCTGCGCGGCACGCAGGGCGGCTGCGTAGCCTCCGCTGCCGCCGCCGAGGATCACTAGGTCGAAAACAGTGCTGGCGTCGTTCGCCACGTCACGTCCTCCATGCATGGGTTCGCCGGAGCCGGTCCACCATGACCGGGCGGCGGCTTCGGTTCGGCCGCTTTGTCGCAAAGGGGGCCCTGTCGTGCCGAGACACATCTTCGCACTTCTCGGCGGCAGACGGTCCACCGGGCCGGGCAGTGAGACATACGAGATACGGTCCCGGGCACCTCGCCCGGGACCGTACGTGACGCATCTCACCCGATCAGACGATCGGGTGAGGGCTCAAACGATCAGAGCGGCGCGATCAGAGCAGCTCTCCGTCCGCGATGGCGCGGGCCAGGCCCACCAGGGTGCGTACCGCGCTGCCGGTGCCGCCCTTGGGGGTGTAGCCGAACGGCGCGCCCTCGTGGAAGGCCGGTCCGGCGATGTCCAGGTGCGCCCAGGTGATGCCCTCGCCGACGAACTCCTTCAGGAACAGCCCGGCGATCAGGCCGCCGCCCATCCGCACGCCCATGTTGGCGATGTCCGCGGTGGGGGAGTCGAAGGTCTTGCGCAGCGACTTGGGCAGCGGCATCGGCCAGGAGTCCTCGCCCGCGGCGAGCGCGGTGGCGTGCACGGCGCTGCGGAAGTCGTCGTCGTTGGACATGAT
>JBBWZS010000214.1:0-15180 GCA_039649175.1 Acidimicrobiaceae bacterium | reverse complement strand
CGGATGACGGCGCCAGACGAGTTGGGCGACGGCGCCGCCCAACGAGTAGCCCACCGGGACGAAAGACCGGACACCCAGGGCGTCGGCCACCGCCACCGCCTCGTCGGCGCAGTCCTCCAGGCTGAAGCCGCCGCCGGCCGCCGCCGGAAGGCCCCGTCCGTACCCGCGGTGGTCGACGGCGATCACCCGGAACCAGGCGGCCAGGGCGCTGAACGACTCGAACCAGTTGAGGTCGGTGCTGGCGGTGAGCCCGTGCAGGAGCATCACCGTGGGCGCCCCGGGCGGGCCCCCGGCCTCGCGGATGAACGCCGGCCCCCGGCCCGGCAGGTCGACCGTGTGCCCGGGCGGGAGCTCGGGCCCGGGTGGTCCTTCGAGCGAGGAGCTCGGCACCTCGGGGAGCGGGAGGGGCGCCGGCAACGCGGTGACGCGATCTAGCCGGAGATCTCGACGATCTCGACGGTGAGCGCGCCGCTCGGCGCCTCGAACTTCACCGACTCACCCTTGCCGTGCCCCAGGAGGGCCAGGCCCAGCGGCGACTGGGGGGAGATGACGGGAAGGTCGTCGCGGCGCTCCTCGATCGAACCGACCAGGTAGCGCTCGACGTCGTCGTCGCCCTCGTAGCGAAGCGACACGATGCTGCCGGTGGCCACCGTGCCGTCGCCCTCGCCCTCCTCGACGATCTCGGCGTGTTCGGTCAGGGCCTGGAGCTGGCGGATGCGCGCCTCCATGCGCCCCTGGTCCTCCCGGGCGGCGTGGTAGTCGGCGTTCTCCTTCAGGTCACCCAGCTCCCGCGCCCGCTGGATGGTGCCGGCGATGTCGATGCGACCCCGGGTCATGAGGTCGTCGAGCTCCGCCTTGAGGCGGTCGTGCGCGGCACGTGAGAGTTGGGGTTCAGCCATGTGTGAAGGCTAACCGCCTCTGTCGGCGTCGCCGGTTTGACGGGAAGTGTGCGGCCAACGACACTGTGGAGGAGTGTCAACGTCTTCGATCTCCGTAATTTCCTGAGCGCGCGCCGGGCTCCGGCGTGTGCTGTCGACCGTCCACCCCGGTGGGCGGTCTTCTTTGTTTCGAGGAGCACGTGGGTCACAAAATCGGTGTCATCGCTGGTGACGGGATCGGCCCCGAGGTGGTGGCCGAGGCCCTGAAGGTCGTGCGCGCCGTGGGCGTCGACCTCGACACCGTCGAACACGACCTCGGTGGTGTGCGGTACCTACGGACCGGGGAGATCCTGCCCGATGACGTCCTCGACGAGCTGCGGGCCACCGACGCCATCCTCCTCGGCGCTGTCGGGTCGCCCGACGTGGCCCCCGGCATCTTGGAGCGGGGCCTGCTGCTGCGCCTGCGATTCGAGCTCGACCTGTACGTGAACCTGCGCCCTTTCAGATCGACCCGCTCAGAGGGCCGCTCGGGCGCCACGTCGACCGGCGGAGCGGACCGCGACTTCGTTGTCGTCCGGGAGAACACCGAAGGGGTCTATGCGGGCGAGGGCGGGTCGTTGCGCACGGGCACGCCGCATGAGGTCGCCACCCAAGGCTCGGTGAACACCCGCATGGGGGTCGAGCGCTGCGTGCGCTTCGCCTTCGACCTGGCCGCCTCCCGGCCCCGGCGCCACCTGACCCTGGTGCACAAGACCAACGTCCTCACCTTCGCCGGTGGTCTGTGGCAGCGCACCTTCGACGAGGTGGGCGCCGAGCACCCCGGCGTCACGACCAGCTACGACCACGTCGACGCCGCCTGCATCCACCTGGTGTCGTCCCCGGGCCGCTACGACACGATCGTCACCGACAACCTCTTCGGCGACATCCTCACCGACCTGGGCGGCGCCGTCACCGGGGGCATCGGCACGGCCGCCTCGGCCAACCTCAATCCCGACCGGACGGGGCCGTCGATGTTCGAGCCCGTGCACGGCTCGGCCCCCGACATCGCAGGGACAGGAACGGCAAATCCGGTGGCTGCCATCCGATCTGCGGCAATGATGCTGGAGTTCCTGGGTGAGTCCGACGCCGCCGCTCGTATCGAACACGCTTGTACCGCCCCCGTCGGGGAGACCACAACCGCCGGGATCGGCGACGAAATCGCAGAAAGGGTGTAGCGAAGATGCCACTTCAGACGGTCGACAAGATCTGGATGGACGGCGAGCTGGTGGCATGGGACGAGGCCAAGGTGCACGTCCTGACCCACTCGCTGCATTACGGGAGCGGCGTGTTCGAGGGCATCCGGGCCTACGCGACCGACCGGGGCGCGGCGGTGTTCCGCCTCACCGAGCACATCAACCGCCTGTTCGCCAGCGCCGGCATCTTCATGATCGACATCCCCTTCACGCCCGCCGAGCTGGTCGAGGCGGTGAAGGAGACCGTCCGGGTCAACGGGCTGGACGCCTGCTACATCCGTCCCATCGCCTATCTCGGCTATGGCGAGATGGGTCTCAACCCGCTGCCCTGTCCCGTCAACGTCTCCATCGCCGTGTGGCCGTGGGGCACGTATCTGGGCGACGAGGGACTGCTGCGGGGGGTGCGCATGAAGGTCTCCAGCTGGCAGCGCCACGACCCCAACGCCGTGCCGGTGGCGGCCAAGGGCACCGGCATGTACGTCAACTCCTCGCTGGCCAAGGTCGAGGCTCTGAAGGCCGGCTACGACGAGGCCATCCTGCTGTCGCCCCAGGGCTACGTCAGTGAGTGCACGGGCGAGAACCTGTTCGTGGTCAAGCACGGCAAGCTCCTCACCCCACCGGTGTCGGCCGGCGCCCTGGAGGGCATCACCCAGGACACCGTCGTCACCATCGCCCGCGACCTGGGCTACGAAGTAGCCGAGGCCAACCTCCTGCGCACCGACCTCTACCTGGCCGAGGAGGCCTTCCTCACGGGGACGGCAGCCGAGGTGGTGCCCATCCGCTCCGTCGACGACCGCGAGATCGGGGCCCCGGGTCCCATCACCAAGGCCGTCCAGGAGACCTATTTCGCCACGGTCCGGGGCGAGGTCGACCGGTACAAGGACTGGCTCGAACATGTCGACGGCTGACGGGGCCGCCCACCCCCCGTTGCCGGCGCTGCCCGCCTCGGTCGACATCTACGACACCACCCTGCGCGACGGCAGCCAGCAAGAGGGCCTGTCGCTGACCGTCGACGACAAGCTCCGGGTCGCCGCCCAGCTCGACCACCTGGGCGTGGCCTACATCGAAGGGGGGTGGCCGGGCGCCAACCCCAAAGACGACGAGTTCTTCGCCCGGGCACCCGCCGAGCTCACCCTGAGCACGGCCACGTTGGTGGCCTTCGGCTCCACCCGCCGGCCCCGATCCGACGCCGGCTCCGACGACACCCTGGCCCACCTGGTGAAGGCCAACACCTCGGCGGTGTGCATCGTGGCCAAGTCCTGGGACCGCCACGTGGTCGAGGCGCTGCGCACCGACCTGGACGAGGCGGTGGCCATGGCCTACGACTCGGTCGAGTTCCTGCGCAACGCCGGCCTGCGGGTGTTCTTCGACGCCGAGCACTTCTTCGACGGCTACCGGCGCAACCCCGAGTTCAGCCTGCGGGTGCTGCGGGCCGCCGAGGAGGCCGGGGCCGAGACCCTCGTGCTGTGCGACACCAACGGTGGCACGCTGCCCGACGACGTCGAGCGGGTGCTGAGCGAGGTGCGCCCCCACGTGTCGGCCCAGCTCGGCGTCCACTTCCACAACGACGGGGGTTGTGCGGTGGCCAACACCCTCACCGGCGTCCGCCACGGCGCCACCCAGGTGCAGGGGTGTGTCAACGGCTACGGCGAGCGGGCCGGCAATGCCGACCTGTGCGCCACCATCCCCAACCTGTCGCTGAAGATGGGGGTGCGCACCATCGACGCCGATCGCCTCGAACGGCTCACGCCCGTGGCCCACCACATCGCCGAGCTGGCCAACATCGCCCCCAACCCCCAGCAGCCCTACGTCGGCCAGTCGGCGTTCGCCCACAAGGCCGGGCTGCACACCTCGGCCATCGCCCGCAGCCGTGACCTCTACGAGCACATCACGCCGGGCTCGGTGGGCAACGGCACCCGCTTCGTGGTCAGCGAGCTGGCCGGCCGCTCGACCCTGGCGCTCAAGGCCACCGAGCTGGGCCTCGAACTGGGCTCGGCGTCGCTGGCCGGCATCGTCGAGCGTCTCAAAGAGCTCGAGTACCAGGGGTACCACTTCGAGGTGGCCGACGGGTCCCTCGAGTTGCTCATGCGCAAGGCCACCGGGTGGGAGCAGTCGTTCTTCGCCCTGGAGTCGTTCCGGGTCATCACCGAGCAACGAGAGAACGGCGCCTTCGTCACCGAGGCCACCATCAAGGTGCGGTGCGAGGACAGCGAGGGTGTCGAGCGGCGCATCATCGCCACCGCCGAGGGCAACGGTCCCGTCAACGCCCTCGACCAGGCGCTGCGGCAGGCCATCGGCCAGGCCCACCCCGGCCTCGCCCATCTCCACCTCACCGACTACAAGGTGCGGGTGCTCGACACCGACAGGGGCACGGGCGCCGTCACCCGCGTGCTCATCGACTCGACCGACGGCGAGCGCACATGGTCCACCATCGGCGTGTCCCGCAACATCATCGAGGCCTCGTGGCAGGCCTTGTCGGATTCGATCGTGTTCGGCCTGCTCCACGAGCAGGACCGGGAGGAGCAGGGCCCCAGATGACCGCACCGAACAACGTCCCCGTCACCCTCGCCGAGCAGCCCCGCCGGTCGCTGCCCCTGCCCCCTCCCCGGCGATGGGCGGCCGACCGTCCCGGCGATCTCCAGAAGGGCCAGCCGCGGGGGCCGCGCCTGGGCAGCCCCGGCCCCGACCAGGGCTACGCCTTCAACCTGGCCAAGCGGTTCGCCGACCGGGTGCAGACGGTGAAGGGCGAGCACGTCGACGACGTCCTGGCCGGGTGCACGGCCGTGGCCCTGCGGCGGGCCTCGCTGTTCGGACGGGCCCCGGTCGTCCACGACCTCGAGCTGGCCCTGACCCTGTGGGGCTTCCTCGGCGACGCCCCCGCCGACCTGGTGGAGTTCCGCCGGTCCCATTTCGCCGGTGCCGCCCACGGGTACTGGGACCAGCGCAACGTCACCGACCTGGTCCCCGAGGCCACCCTGCGCATGACCCCCGCCCAGGTGAAGGCCCGAACCGCCGACTGGCGCAGCCTCCTCGCCGTCTGACCCCGAGCCAGCTGAACCGGTCACGTTTCGGCGGCCCCTGGCCAGGCGAAACGTGACCGGAACGCCCGCCGGGGTAGGGGGTGAGCGTCAGTAGGCCTTGGCCACCGTGGCGACGAGTCCGGGCTCGTCGGAGGACATGGGCAGGTCGCCGTCGGCGCGCTGGAGGCAGCGGACGGTGACCCCGGCCTGGGCCAGGCGGACCTCGTCGTCGCGCACCAGGTCCCATGGCACCCGGGCGAAGCCGGTCTGGGCCGCCTGCTGGGCCTCGTCCACCGACGACACCTCGGCGGTGCGGGCGTCGCGCATCTCCGTGGCCTGGCGGTGCAGCGCGGCCTGGATGACGTCGAGGGACTCGGCCGCCTCCTGGGCGGCGGCGGTGATGGGCACGGGAACCTTGTCGCCGCTGTCGCGCCGCACCAGGGTGACGTTGCCGGCGGCCAGGTCGCGGGGCCCCACCTCGATGCGCACGGGGACACCCTTGAGCTCCCACTCGACGGCCCGGCGTCCGAAGCTGGTGTCGACCCGCTCGTCGAGCTCCACCCGCAGGCCGCGCCCGGCCAGTTCGGCCACCAGGGCGGCGGCGGCCTCGCCGGCGCCGTCGGCCGCCTTGACCAGCACCACCACGACCTGGACGGGAGCGATCCGGGGTGGCACCCGCAGGCCGGCGTCGTCGCCGTGGCCCATGATCAACGCTCCCACCAGGCGGGTGGACACGCCCCACGAGGTCTGCCAGGCGTACTCGTTGGTGCCGGTGTCGGTCTGGAACTCGATGCCGAAGGCTCTTGCGAAGTTCTGGCCCAACTCGTGGCTGGTGCCCATCTGCAGGGCCTTGCCGTCGCCCATCATGGCCTCGATGGTGAAGGTGGCCTCGGCCCCGGCGAAGCGCTCTCGCTCGGTCTTGCGCCCCACCAGCACCGGCAACCCGAGCACCTCGACGGCGAAGTCCTCGTACACCTGGCGCAGGATGCGCACGGCGTAGGCCCGGGCCTCGGCGCGGGTGGCGTGGGCGGTGTGGCCCTCCTGCCACAGGAACTCGGTGGTGCGCAGGAAGACCCGCGGACGAAGCTCCCAGCGCACCACGTTGGCCCACTGGTTCAACAACATGGGCAGGTCGCGGTGGCTCTGCACCCACTTGGCGATGAAGACGTTGATGATGGTCTCGCTGGTGGGGCGGACGACGACGGGCTCCTCGAGCTGCTTGCCGCCGCCGTGGGTGACCACCGCCAGCTCGGGGCTGAAGCCCTCGACGTGCTCGGCCTCCCGGCGCAGGTACGACTCGGGGATGAACAGGGGGAAGTAGGCGTTGCGAGCGCCCGCCGCCTTGATGCGGTCGTCGAGCTCGCGCTGCATGCGCTCCCAGATGGCATAGCCGTAGGGGCGGATCACCATGGTGCCCCGGACAGGCCCGTTGTCGGCCATCTCGGCCTTGGCGACGACGTCCTGGTACCACTGGGGGAAGTTCTCGGCGCGGGGGGTCAACACGCTGCGAGCCATGAATGGCGACAGTACCGGGAGAACCCACCACTAGCCTCACGTGGGTGAGCGTCCCGCGAGTCCGGTTCGCCCCGGCCCCCACCGGCTTCCTGCACGTGGGCAGTGCCCGGGCCGCCCTGTTCAACTGGATGTTCGCCCGCCACACCGGCGGCACGTTCGTGCTGCGCATCGAGGACACCGACCCGGCCCGCTCGCGCGACGAGCTGGTCGAGGGCATCGAGCGCACCCTGCACTGGCTGGGTCTCGACTGGGACGAGGGCCCCTACCGCCAGTCCACTCGCATGCACCTGTACGCCGAGGCCGCCGACCGCCTGCTGGCCGAGGGTCGCGCCTACTGGTGCGACTGCTCCAGGGAGGCCGTCGACGCCCGCACCCCGCCGGGCGCTCCTCCCGGCTACGACGGGTTCTGCCGCGACCGCGGCGTGGCGCGCAGCCCGGAGACGGCCCTGCGCCTGCAGATGCCCGACGAGGGCGAGACCGTCGTGCACGACCTCATCCGGGGCGACGTCCACTTCGACCACGCCACCCTCGAAGACGTCGTCATCCAGCGCCGCGACGGCACCCCCACCTTCTTGTTGGCCAACGCCGTCGACGATGCCGACATGGCCATCTCCCACGTCATCCGGGGTGAGGACCTGCTGCCCTCCACGCCCAAGGTGCTGGTGCTGCGCCAGGCCCTCGGCAACCACGAGGTCCCGGTCTTCGCCCACCTCCCCCTACTGGTCGACGACAAGCGCCGCAAGCTGTCCAAGCGGCGTCACGCCATCGCCGTCGAGGAGTACCGCGAGCAGGGCTACCTGGCCGACGCCCTGCGCAACTACCTGGCCCTCCTGGGCTGGGCCCCCCCGGACGGGCGCGAGATCGTCCCCCTCGACGAGATGGTCGAGGCCTTCGAGGTGGAGGCGGTGAACAAGGCGCCGGCGTTCTTCGACCTGGTGAAGCTGGCGCACGTGAACGCCACCTACCTGCGCGCGCTGCCGGTGGCCACGTTCGTGCGGGAGTCGCTCCCGTGGCTGATGCAGGACCCGCCGTGGCCCCCGGAGCGCCTCGACCCGGGTGTCTTCGAGGCCGTGGCCCCCCTCGTGCAGGAACGGGTGCAGACCCTCGGTGAGGTGCCGGCCATGGTCGACTTCCTGTTCCTCGAGGAGCCGTGCATCGACGACGAATCGTGGGCCAAGGCGGTGACCCGTCTTCCCGAGGCGGGGGCCGTGCTGGACGACGCCATCGCCGCCTTCGAGTCGTGCCATTGGGAGGCCGACGCCATCCATCGGGCCACCTCCGACGTGGCCGAGACGCACGGCCTCAAGCTGGCCAAGGCCCAGGCGCCCATCCGGGTGGCCGTCACCGGCCGCAGTGTGGGACCACCGCTGTTCGAGTCCCTGCAGGCGCTCGGACGGGCGCCCACCCTTGAGCGGCTGCGGGCAGCCCGCCGCCGTTGGGCATCGGAGCAGCCGCCGACCCCATCGCCGTGAGACTTCTCGTCAAGGTGGTCCTCGCCGTGGTGGCGGTGGTCATCTTGTACCTCGGAGTCACTTTCGTGCAGGTGTGGATGGCGTCCCGGCGCGATGACGCCCGCACGGCGCAGGCCATCGTGGTGCTGGGGGCGGCCCAGTACAACGGCACGCCGTCGTCGGTGCTCAAGGCCCGGCTCGACCACGCCGCCGACCTGTGGCGGCGGAAGCTGGCGCCGGTCATCGTGGTCACGGGTGGCCGCCAGACCGGCGACAAGTTCACCGAGGCGACCGCCTCGGCCAACTACCTGATCGCCAAGGGCGTCCCCGACGAGGACCTGCTGCGGGAGGTCTCGGGCCAGACGTCGTGGCAGTCGTTGGCCGCCACCGCCTCCTTCCTGCGTGATCGGAGGATCACCCAGGTGCTGCTCGTCTCCGACCCGTTCCACTCGTACCGGATCCGGGCCATCGCCGACGAGCTGGGCCTCGACGGGCGGGCCTCACCCACCCGCACCAGCCCCATCGGCGGCACGACCGAGCTCCGCTACCTGTTGCGGGAGACGGCGGCAGTCGCCCTCGGGCGGGTGATCGGCTTCCGCCGGGAGGCCGGCGTCCACGGTGTGGTCAACCGCGGCAGCGCCCCTACGAGCGGCTACGCTGGGGTCGCCCATTCGGGGGTGGTGTAATCGGCAACACGACAGGTTCTGGTCCTGCTATTGGGGGTTCGAGTCCTCCCCCCCGAGCTTCACGCTGATCCGGCCCCACCTCGGGGCCACCCCGGCCCCATCGTCTAGAGGCCTAGGACACCACCCTCTCAAGGTGGCGACACGGGTTCGAATCCCGTTGGGGCTGCAAGCAGGACAGGTACGTCGAGTGCCGGGGAGCGTCCCGGCCTCGGGCGGGGTCAGGACACGTAATAGGCCCGGGCGAACAACGAGGTCATGGCCACCATGACGACACCGCTGGCAGCCAGCACCCACGCCCGCAGTCGAGCCTTGTCGGCGAGGAGCTCGCCGGCCACTGCGAAGCAGGGGAAGGCGGCCAGCAGGTAGCGGCCCATGCCGAAGAAGTTCTTGGTGGACAGCGCCGGTAGGCCCACGATGAGGACGGCGTAGATGCCGTAGCCCCACCCGAAGCGGCGCACCACCCGGGGGAGCAGGACGATGGCGGCGACGGTGACCACGGCATGGGCGATGAGCACCAACGTGGCGTCGGCGCTGGCAAAACGGCCCACCTCTCGGAAGAAGTCGACCTTCAGCCACGTGGCCGGGCCCTCTTGCTGCCCCCACGCCTTCTGGATGGTGAGAAAGGCCACGGGGTCGCCGAAGCGCTCCCACAGGTAGACGGCGTAGCCGCCCACACCCAACACCGCGAGCAGGACCCCGCCGTCGCCGATCCGCAACCGGCTGAGACGCGAACGAATGGCGCCGGGCTCGCCGAGCGCTCCCCGCCGTTCGAGAGTGCGGACCACCAGCCCCACGACGACCACGGCGCCGAGAGGCCGGGCGGCGGTGGCCGCCGCCCCGATGAGCCCGGCCAGCCACGGGCGGTCGTGCTCGAGGGCGGTGAACGACCCGATCACGGCCAGCAGGAACAGGGCATCCGCGTACACCGGCCCGAACAGGAAGAAAGAAAAGGGAAAGACCAGGAACGCCAGCAGCGCCGTCCACGCCGCGTCAGCGGCCAGGCGCGCCCGGAACCAGCGGGACACCAGCAGGGATGCGCCGACTCCCGACCCGAGGGTGACCAGCACTCCGGGACCGGTGACGTTGCCGACCAACCAGGAGCCCGCTCTCATGATCAGCGGGTAGAGGGGGAAGAACGCCACCGGTCCCTGCTGACCGGGCGTGTAGTGGTAGCCGTAGAGGGCGATGCCGCGGTAGTAGCCCGAGTCCCAGTTCACCCATCCCTCCCACCACGGCCGGCCGGGGAGAAGGTCGGGGCTGGCGGCCCGCGCCGGGAACACGACGGTGGACACCACGGTCACGGCGATCACCAGGGCGGCCACGCCGATCACCACCACCACGTCGCGGTGGCGACCCAGGCTCTGACGCCACCGGCTCGACCCGATCGGTCCCGCTGCTGGCATCACCGGGAACTGTACGGCTCGGCTGCGGAGCAGCCTGCGGACCCCGACGTGGCCCCTTCCCCGCCCGGCGTCAGGCTGGGTGCCACTCCACCAACAAGATGGTGGCGTCGTCGTCGAGGGGCCCGTAGCGGTGGCTCTGCACCGAGCGCACCAGCCGTCTCACCGTCTCGGCCAGCGTCTGGTGGTCGGACAGCGCCCGCCGGGTGAGCTCGAGCAACCGCTGCTGTCCGAACCGCTCGCCTCCGGGTGAGCGGGCCTCGACCACCCCGTCGGTGAAGAAGAGGAGCCGGTCGCCGGGCTCCAGGGCGGTCTCGGTGACGGGTACGTCGGGGTCGCCCAGGCCGATGGGCAACGCCGGCGCTGACCGGAGCTCCGACGCCACCCGGTCCTGGCGGAGCAGCAAGGGGGCGGGATGGCCGGCGTTCACCCACCGCAGCGTGCCCCGCGCCGGGTCGAGGGTGCCGAACTGGGCGGTGACGAAACGCTCTTCTCCGAACTCGCCGCTGAGGGCCTCGTCCATGGCGCGAAACGTCTCCGGCAGGTCGAGGTGGCGGCGGCGGGCCCAGCGGTAGGCAGCCACCGTGAGGCTGGCCATGCGGCTGGCCTCGAGCCCGTGGCCCATGGCGTCGAAGATGCCGAGATGCAAGACGCCGGAGTTGACGGCGTAGTCGAAGGCGTCGCCGGCGACCTCGTAGGCCGGTTCGAGCACACAGGCGATGCCCACGTGCTCACCGGTGAAGGTGAGGGGAGGCAGCATGCCCCAGCGCAGTTCGGCCGCCAGGGTCATCTCCCGGAGCCGGCGGGCCCGCAACAGGGCGTCGCCGTACTGGGACTTGGACACGATCAGCTCACCCAGGAACCCGGCCAGGTCGGCGCAGCGCGCCACCAACTCGTCGGAGATGTCGGGCACCCGCAGGAACAACACGCCGACCCGCTCGGCGCCGTCGAGGATGGGCAACCACATCGCCGCACCTGCGCCGTTGTCGGCGACGGTGACGGGTCGTTCGGTCTGGAAGGCACGACCGGCAAGGGTGCCGTCGACCTCCTGGGGACCGACGTCGAGGTCGGGACCGGGGAGCGGGGTCAGCACCAGCTGCTCGTGGTCGACGAGAAACACGGCGCCGTCGTTGAACCCCACCTTCCTCACGTGATCGGACAGCACCTGGGACAAGTCGTCGGGCACCAACAGGGTCGACGACCGGATCATCGAGACGATGACGCCGTCGACCCGGTCGCACAGGGCCGCGGCAGTTGTGTCGACGATCATCGACAGACCGTACTGCCGCCGGGAAGGCGGCTGTCGAAGTGGGTCAGTCGACGGGCGGGGGACGGAGCTCGGCGGGGGCGGGGTCCGGCGTGCGGGCGACGTCGGGCTCGATGTAGATGATCCTCGCGGCGGGGACGGCGGACCGCACCCGCCTCTCGACGTCGTCGATGGCCTGGGCCAGGGCGGGGACGTCGAGGCTGGTGTCGAAGGCCACCTTGGCCCCCACCAACAGCTCCTCGGGCCCCAGGTGCTCGGTACGGAGATGGATGACCCGCAGGACCTGGTCGCTCGACTCCATGGCCTGGGCGATGCCGGCCACGGTGGCCGGCGAGGCTGCCTCGCCGATGAGCAGGCTCTTCATCTCGACGACCAAGGTGATGGCGATGACCCCCAGGAGGACGCCGATGGCCACGCTGCCCATGGCGTCGAACCGGGCGTTGCCGGTGATCTCGGCCAGGGCCAGGCCCACCAGGGCCAGGGCCAGGCCCACCAGGGCACCGAAGTCCTCGAGGAGCACGACGGGCAGCTCGGGGCTCTTGGACCGGCGAATGAACTTCCACCACGATCCGTCGCCTTTGACCTGCTTGGCCTCCCGCACCGCGGTCCGGAGGGAGAAGCCCTCGCACGCCAGGGCCAGCACCAAGATGGCGATGGCCCAGCCCACCGAATCAAGGGCGTGGGGACTGCGCAGCTTCTCGACGCCCTCGAACAGGGCGAACAGCGAACCGAGGGAGAAGATCACCAGGGCGACGACGAACGACCAGAAGTAGCGCTCACGACCGTACCCGAAGGGGTGGTCGGTGGTGGCCCGCTTGGTCGCCTTGGAGCCGCCCAGAAACAACAGGCCCTGGTTGGTGGTGTCGGCCGCCGAGTGGACGGCCTCGGCCAGCATCGATGCCGCCCCGGTGAACACGAACCCGACGAGCTTGGCCACGGCGATGACCAGGTTCGAGGCGAAGGCGGCGACGATGGCTCGCCGGCTCCCGTCATGCATGTCGGCCGATAGTAGGCCGGACGGGGGTGAGTGGCAGCCCGGGCCGTACCCGGGCCAGGCCTTACAACGGCCGCTTCGACGCCCGGCCGGGCCGGCACAGGGCGAGGGTGACGAGGTACGCGGCCACGACGAGGGTGACGATGACGAAGCTGGGCGGCAGGTCGGCGCGCAGGTAGCTGATGGTGATGCCGGCCCACACGGCGACGAGGGCGATGGCCGCCGATGCCCACATGGCTCGCCACGGCCGGGTGGTGAGCCGCTGGGCGGCGGCCGCCGGGGTGGCCACCAGGGCCAGCAGCAACAGCGTGCCGACGACCTGCACGGCCTGGGCGACGGCCAGGCCCAGCAGGGCCAGGAAGACCACCTCGACGGCCTTCACGGGAACTCCCTGGGCGCGGGCCACCTCGGGGTCGACCGTGGCGAACAACAGGGGCCGGGCCACGAGCATCAGGCCCCCGACGGTGATCAAAGTCACCCACGCGGTGAGGCGGACCTGACCGGCCCCGATGCCGAACAGGGAGCCGAACAGCACCCGGACGGCAGCGGCGCCGTCGCCTGACGACGCCCCCCGGGCGAAGACCGACAGGAAGTAGGCGCCGAGGCCGAGGACCCAGGCGAACACGATGCCGATGACGGTGTCCCCGGCGCGGGCCAGTCGACCGCCGAGAAGACCCAGCACCACACCGAGGCCCATCGTCCCGGCGTAGACGCCCACCCCCGCGCCCAGGCCGTAGGCCAGGGCTCCGAGGCCCCCGGTGAGGGCCACGTGGCTCAGGGCGTCGGCGGCGAACACCTGGTTGCGGAGCACGACGAACCAGCCGACAAGTCCCGCGCTCACCGCCGTGAGCCCACCGGCGATGGCGGCGTTGCGCACGAACTCGTGGGCCAGGGGCCCGGGCCACATCAGGGCGACGGGCACGGTCGGCCTCGGCGCCGGCGGATGGTTACAGCTCGGAGGGCACTCCCGGCGCGCACCACCACGTAGGCGGCGAAGCCGAGGCTGGCGATCCAGAAGCCGGCGGGGCGGTCGGTGTAGAACGCCGCTCCCAGGCCCGCCCAGACCAGGGCCATGCTCACCGCCACCCCTGTTGCCATGGAGACGGCGGGGCGGCAGGTGAGGGCCTGGGCGATGGCGGGTGGCGTGACCAGGAGGGAGAACACCAGGAGCACGCCGGTGAACTGGCTGGTAGCAGCCACGGCCACGGCCACCAGCACCAGGAAGGCGAGGCGCACGGCGCCGACCGGCACTCCGGCGCCCCCGGCCGCCGAGGGCTCGACGCTGGCGAACAGCAAGGGTCGCCCCAAGGCGGCCAGGGCCACGACGACGGCAGCCGCCACCACCACCAACAGAGCCGCCTCGGTGGCCGAGATCCCGAGGAAGCTGCCGAAGAGGAACGAGGTGGTGTTGGCCAGGAAGCCCTGAGAGAGGCTGGCGATCAACAGCCCGAGGGCCAGGGCGGTCACCTGCACGGTGGCGACGGCGGCGGAGTGGCCCTGATGGGTTCGCGACGTCGGGCCCGACCCGACGGCGGCGATGACCCCGGCTCCGGCGACGGCGAAGCCGAAGTAACCGAGGACGGGGGCGATGCCGAGCGAGGCGGCGACGGTCGCTCCGGGGAAGGCCACCATGGCCAGGCTGTGGGCGGCGTAGGCCTCCTGGCGCACGACGACGAACCAACCCACCAGCGCGCTCATCACCGCCACCGCCGTGCCCGCCACCAGGGCGTGGCGCATGAACGGGTAGCGCCACGGCGCCGCCAGGTGGTGCACGACGGCGAAGCTGGCGTGACCGGACAGGGCCAGGGTCATGGGTGGCCGTGGAAGGAGGCAGCCTCGGGCACGCCGGCGACGATCAGGCGGCCGTCGGAGGTGTGGAAGACGTCGACCGCGGTGCCGTAGAGATGGGTGAGGTTCTCGCTGGTGACGACGTCGAGGGGCCGCCCGGCCAGCGCCCGGCCGGCGGCCACGTAGACGAGGCGGTCGAGGTAGCCGAGGATCGGGTTGACGTCGTGGGCCACCATGACCACGGTGATCCCCCGCCGGCAGACGCCGGCGATGAGGCTGGACACCGCCCGCTGGCTGGGCAGGTCGAGGCTCTCGAGGGGCTCGTCGAGGAGGAGCAGGCGAGGGCGGCGGACCAGGGCCTGGGCGATCAGGAGCCGCTGCTGCTCGCCGCCGGACACCGCGCCCACGGGCCGGTCGGCGTAGGAGGTGGCTCCCACCGACTCGATGGCCTCGGCGACGCGCGCCTGGGCGTCACGCCGGCGTTGGCGGCCGACGAAGGGCACCGGCGTCCCCCATCGGGCGCCGTCGAGGCCCAGCCGCACGATGTCGACGCCCCGCAGGCGCAGCGAGGCGTCGAAGCTCCTTCGCTGGGGCAACCAGGACACGTCGGACCGGGCGTCTGCCGCCCGCCCACCGAGCACCTCGACCTGGCCCGACGAGGGCTCGAGGAGTCCGAGCAGGAGCTCGAGGAGGGTCGACTTGCCGGCGCCGTTTGGGCCCACCACGGCGACGAACTCGCCCGGCTCGATCGTCACCGACAGATGGGCCCACACCGTGCGCTCGCCCCGGCGTACCGAGACATCCGTCAGCCGCACGGCGTCGTCGTCGGACGTCATCGTGGCAGACCTCGGTCGGGGGCCGGGGCCGAGCCCGGGGACGCGGCCAGCGCGCGCTCCAACTCGGTGAGCTGGCCCTGCTGCCAGTCCTGGAAGGTGGCGCCGCGGGGCGA
>JBBWZS010000084.1:0-3034 GCA_039649175.1 Acidimicrobiaceae bacterium | reverse complement strand
TGATCGCCCACGTGGCCGCCCACACCCGGTCGATCCGCCTCGGCTCGGGCGGGGTCATGCTGCCCAACCACCCGCCGCTGGTGATCGCCGAGCAGTTCGGCATGCTCGAGACGTTGCACCCGGGCCGCATCGACCTGGGACTGGGGCGGGCACCGGGCAGTGACCAGAACACGGCACGGGCCCTGCGTCGCGACCCTATGGCCGCCGATCGCTTTCCCCAGGACGTGCTGGAGCTCCAGGGGTACCTGACCGGCCCGAGTCGGATCCCCGGGGTCAACGCATACCCGGGGATGGGCACCAACGTGCCCCTCTACATCCTCGGCTCGTCGCTGTTCGGGGCCAATCTGGCCGCCGCCCTCGGTTTGCCCTACGGCTTCGCCTCCCACTTCTCGCCGGAGGCGCTGGAAGAGGCGGTCGCCGCCTATCGCCGCGAGTTCCGTCCGTCGGCCCAGCTGGATCGCCCGTACGTCAACGCCGGCGTCAACGTGATCGCCGCCGACACCAGCGCGGCGGCGCAGGAACAGTTCGCCGTGGTGAGGCGCCGCCGGGTGGCCCTGCTGCTCGGCTTCGACGGCTGTTCCGACGACGAAGCCGACATGCTCGTCGCCTCGGCGCGGGGGCAGCGGCTGTTGCAGATGATGAGGTACTCGGCCGTCGGCAACCCCGGCGAGGTGAAGGAGTACCTCGACGGCTTCGCCCGCCACGCCGACGCCGACGAGCTGATCGTCGCCCACCAGGCGCCCACCGTCGAGACCCGATTGCGATCAGCCGCCCTACTGGCCGACGTCAGCCAACTCCAGGCCGCGTAGCGCCGCTCCCTGACCCGAGGGCGCGGCAGGGCGGGGTTACGCTCGGCACGGGTGGGGACTCGGATCGGAGATGGTTATGACTGAACGAACGTCGTACGAGCCCGGGACACCCTGCTGGGTCGATCTCGGCAGCCCCGACAGGCAGGCGACGTCGGAGTTCTATGCCGGTTTGTTCGGGTGGGTGGCGGAGATGGATCCCCGGCCCGAGGCCGGCGGCTACGGGATGTTCACCCTCGACACCAAGAACGTCGCCGGGCTCGGGCCGCAGATGAACCCCGACGGGCCTCCCTACTGGACCGTCTACGTGAGCGTCGACAATGTCGACGAGACCCTGGCCAAGGCCACCGCGGCCGGCGGCACGGTGGTTGCCGGCCCCATGGACGTGTTCGACGCCGGGCGCATGGGAGTGCTCCGCGACCCCGTGGGTTCGTTCGTGTCGGTCTGGCAGCCCGACCAGCACGTCGGCGCCCAGCTGGTGAACCAGGCAGGGACGTTCGCGTGGAACGAGCTAGCCACGACCGATCTGGCCGCGGCCCGGGACTTCTACCAAGCGGTGTTCGGTTGGGGTCTGGACGCCAACGCCAGCGGCGACACATCGGCCCTGTTCACCGTCGACGGCCGCATGGTGTGCGGCGCCCACGTCGCCGGGGAGGGCGAGTTTCCCGCCTGGTCGGTGTGGTTCGCCACCGACGACTGCGACGCCTCGGCGGCGAAGGTGGCCGAGCTCGGGGGTTCGGTCCTCATGCCGCCCAGCGACATGGACTTCGGCCGCGGTTCGGTCGTCGCCGACCCCCAGGGCGCGGTGTTCGGCATCGGCGCCATGGGGGCGGCGCCACCGGAACCGGGGTCGTAGGCCCGTTGCCAACCGGACCACGCAAGAAAGGTCCGTTCGGGTGATTGCGGGATAGGTCCCGGTACCGCATGCTCGGGTGGCGCAACGGCGGAACACCGGGAGGCGACAACACATGACACAGCTCATCGAGGCTGGGGAGCGTGCCCACGCCGCCGGGCCGGGACGTCCGCATCCGCCGGTTGGTCGCGGCCACGGGGACCCGAGGAGGCCGGCGGGGCTCGAACGGTGGGGCCGGTTCTGCGCGCGCCGGCACTGGCCGGTGATCGCCGCGTGGGTGCTCGTCGTCCTCAGCCTGGGGCTGGTCAGCAACGCGCACCACGGCACCCCGGTGAACACGTTCAAGATCCCCGGTAGCCAGTCGCAGAAGGCCGTCGACCTCCTCGCCTCGCAGTTCCCGGCTGCCGCGGGCCCGAGTGCCACCGTCGTGTTCGAGTCGCCCTCGGGGCCGCTCACGGATCCCAACTACCGGGAGGCCATCGATCAGACGGTCACGAACCTCAAGGGGCTTCCCGACGTCACTGCCGTGACCGGGCCGTTCGACCCGACGGCCACCGGCATCGACGGCCTGGAGAGCGGCCAGCCCGTCCTCCAGACGCAGACGCTGAACATCAACGGCCGTCAGAACGTGGGCTTTGCCACCGTCCCCTTCGCCGCCCAGCTCGACGCAAACCAGTCGAAGAACGTGTTCGTCGCCCTGCAGAAGGCCACTGCGCCGGCGGTGGCGGCGGGCCTGAAGGTGGATCTCGGCGGGCCCGTGGTCGACGCCGGCAACCCGCCGCCGCCGGGTCTCTCGGCCTATTCGGAGAACATCGGCCTGGTCCTGGCCGTGGTCATCCTGCTCATCGCCCTGGGCTCGTTCGGGTCGATGGCGGTCCCCATCGGGGGGGCCATCGTGTCGGTCGGGGTCTCCCACAGCCTCGTGGCCATCCTGGGAAGCACGTTCGACATCAGCACCGCGGCCCCCGCCATCGGGGCCATGATCGGCCTCGGTGTGGGCATCGACTACGCGCTGTTCATCGTCACCCGGTTCCGCCAGGGCCTGAGCGAGGGCCTGCAGCCCGAGGAGGCGGTCGGCAGGGCCGTCGCCACCTCGGGGTCGGCGGTGTTGTTCGCCGGCATCACCGTGTGCATGGCCCTGGCCGGCCTCCACTTCGTCGGCGTGCCGTTCATCGCCCAGCTCGGCTATGTGTCGGTGCTGTTCGTCGGTGTGGCCGTCGTCACCGCGCTGACCCTGGTACCCGCACTGCTCGGTGCCCTGGGCACGAGGATCAACGCCCTGTCGATCCACCACCGACACGAGACCGTCGACGTCCACACGACGCTGTCGGCCAGGTGGGCGTCGGCGACATCGGATCATCCCGTGCGCTACGCC
>JBBWZS010000205.1:0-13635 GCA_039649175.1 Acidimicrobiaceae bacterium | reverse complement strand
CCCCGGGCCATGATCGCCAAGGCCCTCGCCCCCAGGGCGTTCGTGTCCATCCACCACAACGCCGACCCTGACGGGCCGTGGCCCCGGCCGGGGACCGAGACCTACTACCAGCAGTCGTCGCCCGACTCGAAGCGCCTGGCCGGCCTCATCTGGGAGGAGGTGGTGCAGGCGCTGGGCCGGTACGAGGTGGCGTGGGTCGCCGACACCGACGCCGGGGCCAAGACGCGACCCGGCGCCCACGGCGACTACTACGCCATGTTGCGGGAGCCCGCCCCCGTCGTGAGCGCCCTGGCCGAGCTGGCCTTCGTCTCCAACCAGCCCGAGGCCGATCTCCTCGGACGGCCCGACGTGCAGGCCGTGGAAGGCGATGCCGTGGCCCGGGCCATCGTGCGGTACCTGCGCACCTCGGACAAGGGGTCGGGGTTCACCACGGCCTACCCCCGCCCGCCCAACCCGGCCCCGACGGGCCCGGAGGCTCCTGCACCGGTGTGCACCGACCCGGCGTTGTGAACCGTGCCTCCAGCGACGCCGGTTCCTACAGCGCCGGGCCCACCCGGCCGCGCTCCTTGCCGACCATGACGGCGCCGACGACGAGGGCGGCGGCGGCCAGGAGATCGAGGTAGAAGCCGAAGCCCAGGGACACGCCGCCCCGGTCGACGAGCAGGTAACAGACCATGATGACGGCGGCGGCGACGGCGGCGACCAGGAGCAGCTGCTCCCAGGTGAACTCGCCGACCCGCCGGGGGAGCGACACGACGCTCAACCGGTCGACCAGCACCTGGACGACCATCAACGTGCCCAGGATGGGGACCAGGGTGGCCAGGGGGAACAGGCCCGTGCCCCAGGCGCCGATGTGGAACGGCCCGTTCTTGTACCAGGGAAGGAACGAGGCGATGAGAGCGACGGCCCCTCCGGCCACGATGACGATCTCTCCGGTGCTGAGCTTCCCGCGTTTGGTGTCGGCCACGGCCGCAGTCAATCACCTGGGAGCACGGTTGGGAAGGATCCGTCCCGTCGACGGCGGGCGCTAGGTTGCAGGCGTGAGGCGTCTCGGCGTGCTGGCGTCCGGCGGAGGGTCCAATCTGGCCGCCATCCTGGCCGCCGATCTGGACGTGGCCGTGGTCGTCGTCGACCGGGAATGCGGGGCGACACAGGTGGCGACGGCGGCGGGGGTGGCCACCGTGGTGGTACGCCGTGACAGCTTCGGGCCCGAGTTCGACCGGGGGGCGTACACGGCCAGGGTGGTCGATGCCCTCGAGGCCCACCACGTCGACGTGGTGGCCATGGCCGGCTTCGGCACGATCCTCGACAAGCAGATCCACGATGCCTTCGCCGGGCGCGTGCTCAACACCCACCCCGCCCTGTTGCCCGCCTTCCCCGGCTGGCACGCGGTGGAGGAGGCCCTGGCCGCCGGCGTCAAGGTCACCGGCTGCACGATCCATGTGGCCACCCTCGAGGTCGACGCCGGCCCGATCCTGGCCCAGGAGGCCGTGCCCGTCCTCCCCGGCGACACCGCCGACGAGCTCCACGAGCGCATCAAGGCGGTCGAGCACCGCCTCTACCCTGAGACCATCGGACGGTTCCTGGAAGGATTGGCTGAGCGTTGAGAGCACTGATCTCGGTCTATGACAAGACGGGCCTGGTGGAGCTGGCCCGCGGGTTGGTCGAGCTCGGCTGGGAGGTGGTCTCCAGCGGAGGGACCTCGCAGGCACTGGCCGACGCCGGCGTGCCTCACACCGAGGTCGAGACCGTCACCGCCAGTCCCGAGATGCTGGGAGGCCGGGTCAAGACCCTGCACCCCGCCCTCCACGGCGGCATCCTGGCCGACCGTGACGAGCCCGGGCACCTGGCCGACCTCGACGCCCAGGGCATCGTGCCCGTCGACCTGGTCGTGTGCAACCTCTACCCCTTCACCGCCCGGCCGTCGATCGAGATGATCGATGTGGGCGGCCCGACGATGGTGCGGGCGGCAGCCAAGAACCACGCTCATGTCGGCGTCGTCGTCAGCCCCGCCGAGTACCCGTCCGTGCTCGAGGAGCTCGTGCGTGACGGCCGCCTGGGCCCGGCCACCCGCCGCCGGCTGGCCCGGGACGCCTTCGCCCACACCGCCGCCTATGAGAAGGCCATCGTCTCCTGGTTCGACACGGGCGACGCCAACCGGCCCGACGCCGTCGACACTGCCGCCGACGGCACCGCCGACCCCCTCCCACCCACCATCGAGCTCTCGCTGGAGCGGGCCCAGGACCTGCGCTACGGCGAGAACCCCCATCAGCGGGCCGCCCGCTACCGCATCACCGGCGTCACCAGCTTCTGGGACGACGTCGTCCAGCACGGCGGCATGGCCCTTTCGTACCTCAACATCTTCGACGCCGACGCCGCCTGGGCCCTGGTGCACGATCTCGGCGACGGGCCGGCGGCGGCGATCATCAAGCACGCCAACCCGTGCGGCGCGGCGGTGGCCGACGACGTCGCCACCGCCTACCACCGGGCCTTCGAGGGCGACCCCATGTCGGCCTTCGGGGGCATCGTGGCCATCAACCGGGTCGTCGACGACGCCCTGGCCGAGGAGATGGCGGCCAATCCCAAGGCCGACGTGCTCGTGGCCCCGGGCTACTCGCCCGGCGCCCTGGAGCGCTTCGCGGCCAAGCGCAAGAACATGCGGGTCCTGGAGGCGCCCACGCCCGCAGCCGAGAGCCGCCAGCTGCGCCAGGTGAGCGGCGGGTTCCTCGTCCAGGAGACCTACCGCTTCGCCACCACCCGCGACACCTGGCGGGTGGCCACCGAGGTGGCCCCCACCGAGTCGCAGTGGGCCGACCTGGAGCTGGCGTGGCGGCTGTGCGGCCACGTCCGGTCGAACGCCATCGTGCTGGTGGCCGCCGGCATGGCCGTGGGGGTGGGCGCCGGTCAGCAGAACCGGGTCGACTGCGGACGCCTGGCGGTGGAGAAGGCCGCGGGCCGCGCCGCCGGCGGCGCCGCGGCCAGCGATGCCTTCTTCCCCTTCCGCGACGGCCTCGACACCGTGGTGGCCGCCGGGGTGGCGGCGGTGATCCAGCCCGGTGGCAGCATCCGCGACGACGAGGTGGTGGCGGCGGCCAACGAGGCGGGCGTGGCCATGGTCCTCACCAGCGAGCGTCAGTTCCGCCATTGAGCGACCGGAGCAGCATGGAGGAGCGCAGCTCGCCGGGAGGACGATCGGGCGCCGCGGTCGTCATGGCCGGGGCGCCGGTGGCCGAGGCGGCCCTGGCCCAGGTGGCCGAAGGCGTGGCCCGCTTAGCGGCCGACGGTGTCACCGTGGGGCTGGGCACCATCCTCGTCGGCAGTGACCCGGCCAGCGCCAACTACATCGCCCGCAAGCACGAGGCCTGTGCCCGGGTGGGCATGGCGTCGTTCCACCAGGAGGTCGCCGCCGACGCCGGCCAGGAGGGGCTGTCGGCCGCGGTGGCCCGGTTCAACGACGACCCCGCGGTCGACGCCTTCATCGTCCAGAACCCCGTCCCCGAGGGTTTCGACTTCAACGCCGCCATGGAGGCGGTGGACCCGGCCAAGGACGCCGACGGGCTGCACCCGGTCAGCCTGGGCAAGCTGGCCCTCGGCGCCGACGGCCCGCGGCCGTGCACCCCGGCGGGCATCCAGGCCATCCTCGCCCACTACCGGGTGCCGGTCGAGGGCCGCCACGTGGTCATCGTGGGCCGCGGCCCCACCCTCGGCCGTCCGCTGTCGATGCTGCTGACCCTCAAGCGCCCCGGCGCCAACGCCGCCGTCACCGTGGTCCACACCGGCGTGGCCGATCTGGGCGCCTACACGCGCCAGGCCGACATCGTCATCGGCGCCGCCGGTGTGCCGGGGATCGTCTCCGCCGACATGGTCCGCCCGGGGGCGGCGGTGGTCGGCGGGGGGATGGTCTACGAGGGGCGGCGGGTCCTCTCCGACGTCGACGAGTCGGTGGCCGACGTAGCCGGCTGGGTCACGCCCCGCATCGGTGGCGTGGGGCCCACCACGGTGGCCATGCTGTTGCGCAACACCGTCGACGCCGCCCTGGCCAGGAGACGACTGACATGACCCGCATCGCCGACCTGCTGGCCGCCGGTCGAACGTACTCGTTCGAGTTCTTCCCACCCCGCACGCCCGAGGCCGAGATCACCCTCGAGATGACCCTGGCCGAGCTGGAGCTGCTCAGGCCCTCGTTCGTGTCCGTCACCTACGGGGCAGGTGGGTCCACCCGCGAACGCACCCATGACCTGGTGGTGTCGATCAACACCAGCAGCTCCATGACGGCCATGGCTCACCTCACCTGCGCGGCCCACAGCCGGGCCGACCTGGCGGACATCCTGGGTCGCTACCACGAGGCGGGCGTCGAGAACATCCTCGCCCTGGGCGGAGACCCCCCGGCCGACCTCGACCTGCCGCCGGGCGAGCTGACCTACGCCGACGAGCTGGTCGAGCTGGCGCGCCAGGTGGGGCCCTTCTGCGTGGGGGTGGCCGCCCACCCCGAGCTGCACCCCAGATCGGCCGATCGCCAGAGCGACCGCAGCTGCCTGGCCGCCAAGCTGAAGCAGGCCGACTTCGCCATCACCCAGTTCTTCTTCCGGGCGGAGGATTACCTGTCGATGGTCGACGACCTCGCCGGCCTGGGGGTCGACAAGCCGGTGATCCCCGGGATCATGCCCATCAACAACCTGTCGTCGATCCGGCGCATGGCAGCCATGTCCGGCGCGGCGGTGCCGCCGGAGGTGGTCGAGCGGGTGGAGGCGGTGGCGGGCGACGCCGACGCCGTCCGCCGGGTCGGCATCGAGATGGCCACCGAGCTGTGCCGGCGCCTGCTCGACGCCGGCGCCCCGGGGCTGCACTTCTACACGCTCAACCGTTCCACCGCCACGAGGGAGATCTACGCCAACCTCGGCCTGCCGGCCTGAGGCAGTGACGGCCTGCCGGCCTGAGCCTCTAACCTCGGGGGATGACACCGGCCAAGGTCACCGTGGCGGCCGACGGGACCCTCACGGTCCCGGACGAGCCCATCATCCCGTTCATCGAAGGCGACGGCACGGGGGTCGACATCTGGCCTGCGGTACGCACGGTGATGGATGCCGCCGTGGCCCGCATCGGCCGGCGCATCTCCTGGATCGAGGTGCTGGCCGGCCAGAAGGCGTTTGACGAGACGGGCTCGTGGTTGCCCGACGAGACGGTGGCCTCGTTCTCCGAGCACGTGGTGGGGATCAAGGGCCCGTTGACCACGCCGGTCGGAGGCGGCATCCGCAGTCTCAACGTGGCCCTGCGCCAGTTGCTCGACCTTTACGTGTGCCTGCGCCCCATCCACTGGTTCCCGGGCGTCCCCTCGCCGGTGCGCCATCCCGAGAAGGTCGACATGGTGATCTTCAGGGAGAACACCGAGGACGTCTACGCCGGGTTCGAGCTGCAGGAGGGAACCCCCGAGGTGGGGCGACTGATCTCGTTCCTCCACGACGAGTTCGGCTGGGACCTGCGCCCCGATTCGGGCATCGGCCTCAAGCCGGTGTCGGAGACGGGGTCCAAGCGCCTCATCCGCGCCGCGGTTGAGTACGCCGTCAAGCGGGGACGGCGCTCGGTGACGCTCGTGCACAAGGGGAACATCCAGAAGTTCACCGAGGGAGCGTTCCGCAACTGGGGTTACGAGCTCGTTCGTGAGGAGTTCGCCGACGTGGCCGTGAGCTGGGACGACTGCGGCGGCGAGCCCGGCGACCGGGTGCTGGTGAAGGACACCATCGCCGACATCTTCCTCCAGCAGGTCCTCACCCGGCCCGACGAGTTCGACGTGATCGCCACGACCAACCTCAACGGCGACTACGCCTCCGATGCCCTGGCCGCCCAGGTGGGGGGCATCGGCATCGCCCCCGGGGGCAACATCAACTACGTCACCGGCCACGGCATCTTCGAGGCCACCCACGGCACCGCCCCCCGCTACGCCGGGCTCGACAAGGTGAACCCCGGGTCGCTGCTCCTGTCGGGCGTGCTCATGCTCGAACATCTCGGGTGGACCGAGGCGGCCGAGGACATCGTGGCCGCCCTCGAGGCCACCATCGCCGACCGCATCGTCACCTACGACTTCGCCCGACTCATGGAGGGGGCCACCGAGGTCAAGACGTCGGAGTTCGCCTCCGCCATCGTCGATCGCCTGGGCCGGTCCCGTCCCGAGGACACCGGCGGCAGCTGATGAAGATCACCGTCGTGGGCGCCGGCTTCTACGGCTCCACCCTCACCCATCGCATCGCCCAGGCCGGTTACGCCACCGAGGTCGTGCTCACCGACATCATCGAGGGCCGGCCCCAGGGCCTGGCCCTCGACATGATGCAGTGCCGTCCCATCGACGGCTCCGAGACCCGGGTGGTGGGCACCAACGGCTACGACGACACCGCCGGCTCCGACATCTGTGTGATCACCGCCGGGGTCCCCCGCAAGCCGGGCATGAGCCGCCTCGACCTGCTCGGCACCAATGCCCGCATCGTCGCCGGCGTCACCCGTCGCCTGGTCGAGGTCTCGCCTGACACCGTGCTCATCGTGGTGTCCAACCCCCTCGACGAGATGACGGCCCTCGCCGCCGAGGTCTCCGGGCTCCCGAGCGCGCGGGTGATGGGCCAGGCGGGCATGCTCGACTCCGCCCGCTTCGCCCACTTCCTGGCCGAGCGCCTCGGTGTGGCGGCCAACCAGGTGGAGGCCTTCACCCTGGGATCGCACGGCGAGACCATGGTGCCGGTGCCGTCGCTCGCCCTGGTGGGGGGCCGGCCCCTCACCGAGGTCCTCGACGACGACGGCATCGCCGAGGTGGTCGCCCGTACCCGAGACGGCGGCGCCGAGATCGTGGCCCTGTTGCGCTCGGGCTCGGCCTACTTCGCCCCGTCAGCGGCCGCCGAGGCCATGGTGCGCGCCGTCGCCCAGGACACCGGCGCGGTGATGCCTGTGAGCACCCTCGTCGGCGGCGCCTACGGCATCGACGACGTGTGGCTCGGTGTTCCCGCGCGGATCGGGCGCCAAGGGGTGACCGAGATCGTCGAGCTGCCGCTGGCCGCAGCCGAGCTGGCGGCGCTGCGCCAGGCGGCTGAGGCCGTGCGCGTCCGCCAGGCCGAGGTGGCCGCGCTCACCTGACCCCGCGGTCAGTCACCAGCGGCCCCGGGCCGGGACCGGACCCGGGTGGCCATGGCCACGAAGGGGGCGGCCAGGAAGCTCACCAGCGTCAGGGGCACCAGCAGGAACGACACCGCGAACAGGCCCGGCGACTGCACCACCAGGGCGAGGGCGAAGGCGGCCACCGCCAGGGCGGCCAGCACGACGGGGACGAACACGATCATCTCGCCCGGGCCCCGCGGGCCGTGGTGGATGTCTTCTTCGAGGTGGGCGGCGGGCACCTGGTCCTCGGGATCCAACCAGCCGTCGGGCTCGGACCAGCCGTCGGGCTCGAACCAGTCGGGAAAGCCGGCCGGCGACGATGGCTCGTCGGTGGGCGCCGGGTCCTCGGGCGGCCGCGGCGGGGGTCGGGGGGCGAGCTCGGCGTCGTACTGGCGACGGCGATCCGGGTCGCCCAGCACGGCCCAGGCGGCGTTGATGTCGACCATGACGCGCCGGGCCGAGTCCTGGACGGCCGTCGACGATTGGGTGTGGGTGTCGGGATGGTGGCGCCGGGCCAGGCGGTGGTACGCCCGCTTGATCTCGTCGTGGGCGGCCCCCATGGCCACGCCCAGCACCTGGTAGTGCGTCGCCATCAGCGAGGCGTCACTCGGCGCATCAGTACGAGGTCGAGGCCCGCAGCGAGGCGAACAGGTCGCCCAGGCCCCCGACCACGTCGCCGTGGCGGGTCAGCAGCCCGACCCGCCCGCCCAGCCTGATCCGTCCGGCGGCGAAGGCGGCGGCGGGGGCGAGGTCTCCCCGGCTGATGGCGACGGCCGTGGGGTAGTCCTGCACCACCTCCAAGTCGACATCGTCGCGGTCGGCAGCGGCCCTGGTGGCGGGGTCATCGGGTGTCACCGCCACGGTGCCGTGGGCCAGCCGCAGTGTGTAGGCCACGTCTCCGTCGGGCGCGCCGAGCACGACCTGGCGGACGGTGAGGTCGAAGTCGGCGACGGCTCGACAGAGGCGCTCGCTCCCGGCCGCTTCGGCGGCGAGGGCGTCGAGCCACTCGCGGGTGAGGAACCGGGCCACGCACCATTGTCGTCGAACCATCACTACGGTGCCGGCGGTGGACGAGCGTCGCCATCGGCCCGGGCCCGGCCGGGACTGGGAGGAGTCGTGGTCGTTCGACTTCGTCTCCGATGACGGCGAGGTCGGCGGCTTCGTGCGCCTGGCCCTGCACCCGGCGCAGCGGCGGGCCTGGTACTGGGCGTACCTGGCCCGCCCGGGCCGCCCCGTGGTCGTCGTGCGCGATCACGACGTGGAGGCGCCTCGCGGGCGCGAGCTCGAGGTGCGGGGCGACGGCCTGTGGGCCCAGGTGATCTGCGAGACACCCTTCGAACACTGGAGCGCGGGGCTGGAGGCGTTCGCGGTGGCCATCGACGACCCCGCCCGGGCATGGGGCGACGAGCGGGGGGACCCGACGGCACTGGGTCTCGACCTCGAGTGGGAGATGGAAGCCCCCGCCCGCCCCCTTCCCGAGCCCGGCTATGTCCAGCCCGCCGGTGTGCACGGTGAGGTGCTCGTCGGCGCCGAGCGCCTGGTCCTCGACGGCAGCGGCTGGTACACCCATGCCTGGGGGCGCCCGGCGTGGCAGGACCCGCGATGGTGGGCGCTGGCGGCCCGGTTCGACGACGATCGGTCCGTCACCGCCCGGTTTCCGGGCTGGACCACCAGGTGGCCGGCCGGGGACGGCGCCGCCGCCCCAAGCGGTCCCGGTGCCGACCTCCAGACCCAGTGGCGCGACGACGGCCTCCCCGATTCGGCCGAGTTGAGGATGGGCGACGTCACCCCGTTCCCGGTCGGGACCACCCTGGGGGTGGCGCCACTCGCCCTGGCTCCCGTGCCTGTCGACGTCGACGGACGGCGCCTGGGTGTGCTGATCCGGGCCCTGTGCTCGTACTCCGGTGGCGAAGGCGTGTGTGGCCGGGGGTGGGCGGAGTGGCTGATGCCGGTGTCTACGGGCGAGCCGGGAGGCGCACCTGGATGACGGGTGCGCTACCACCACCGTCGATGCGGAACTCAGGCGCGTCGCGGATGGTGTCGAAGGCTCGCTGATCGGCCCCCTGCCACGACCAGAACGACACGCCTGCCGCGCCTTGTTGGCTCGACACCTCGAAGAACCGGAGCAGCTCGGCGGGGGGAGGGACGCCAGGACGTCCTCCTTCGGGTCCTCCGTCGAAGGCCTGCCCAACAGGGAACAGCGGCTTGCCGTAGCCCCGGAGATCGGTCATGGCCCCGGCCACGTCACTGCCCGGCTCCCGGTTGAACCAGTAGACCATGGGGGCGATGGCGTCGAAGTCGGCCACCACCTGGGCATAGGGGTAGCCC
This sequence comes from Acidimicrobiaceae bacterium, assembly GCA_039649175.1. GTDB lineage: Bacteria > Actinomycetota > Acidimicrobiia > Acidimicrobiales > AC-14 > DATAQC01. The sequence goes on along the minus strand of JBBWZS010000205.1, from coordinate 4,170 downwards.
ACCGACGTGGTCCACGCCGACGGCCGGGGCACCACGGCCACCAGGGGGGCCGACGGCCCGACGGCCTGGCGCAGGGCGCTGCCGTAGGCCGTCGCTGCTTCGGCGCTCAGGTGGGTCCCCTCCGATGCCGTCTCGATGTCGGCGGCGAAACCGTCGATGTGATGGCCGCCGGGTGTGCGGTAGGCGACGGCGGCCTGCGCCCGGCCCACGTCGTCGCCCGTGGAGATCAGTCGGGGGAAGTCCCACCCGTACACGCGCAGGCCGGCGGCATGGGCGGCGGGCAGGATGCGGTCGAGGAAGGCGCCGGCGTAGAAGCCGTCCCACGACGAGCCGGTGCGGACGTAGAGGTGGGTCAGGCCGGTGGCCGTGGCCCGGGCCACGATGGCCTGGGCGTCGTTGCCCTCGGTCAGCTCGGGCTGCCAGATCCACATGCCCTTGCCGTAGGGCAGGCTGCGAGGCAGGACCTTCGGATAGGACGCGACCGGGGCGTAGTCGACGGCGCCGGCCAACCGCCCGGCCGCCGCCGCCAGACCGAACGTGGCCAGGCTGACCGACGCACCCAGGCAGATGGTGGCCACCAGCCGTTCCCCCCACGACGGCCATCTCTGCGACGCCCGGCGGGCCCATGTCTCTCCGGCGGTCGTGGGTACCGTGGGTGCGGCGGCGGTTCTCGTGGTGTCGTCCCCCGTGGCTGGAGGTGCGGAATCGGTAGGCATCAGTCGCGGTCTGCCGACTCTGCCCCCCCAAGGCGGACGTGACCGGCTCCCTGGCCGGTTCAATTCGCCTCCCCGTACCGGAAACCCTTTTTCAGAGGTTGACCGGTAGTGGTGAGGTGACCGCGAAGAGAGGTCTTTGGGCCCCGCTAGAGGGGGTCGAGGCCGAGCTGCCAGGCCAGGAAGGCCCACGTGTCGGCCAGCTCGTCGGCCTGCTTGGACACCGGCTTTCCCTGCCCGTGGCCCGCCCGGGTCTCGATGCGCAGCAGCACCGGGCCTGGGGTCCGAGCGGCGCCCGGAGCGGGGTGATCCGCCTCGGCCTGGCCGGGGAGGGTGGCGGCGGCAGCCTGGAGGCGGGCGGTGAACTTGCGAGCGTGCATGGGGTCCACCCGTGAGTCCGATTCGGCGGCCAGGACGAGCATCGCCGGGTAGGGCGTGCCGTCGACCACGTGGTGGTAGGGCGAGTAGGCGTGCAGGACGGCGAAGTCGGCGGGCCGGTCGGGGTCGCCGTACTCGGGCACCCACAGGGCGCCGATGAGGAACCGGTGGTAGCGCAGCATGTCGAGCAGGGGGACGGCGCAGACCGCCGCCCGGCACAGGTCCGGCCGCTGGGTGACGGCCGCTCCCACCAGCAGGCCCCCGTTCGATCCTCCGCGGATGGCCAGACGCCGGCGGCTGGTGCGCCCGGTGGCCACCAGCCAGTCGGCGGCGGCCGTGAAGTCGTCGAAGACCTGCTGCTTGCGGTCGAGCATCCCGGCCCGGTGCCACTCCTCGCCGTACTCGCCGCCGCCGCGGATGCCGGCGACGGCGTAGACGCCGCCGTCCTGGCAGAACGACACCAGCCCGGGACTGAACGCAGGCGACGAGACGATGGCGAAACCCCCGTAGCCGGTCAGGACCGTGGGCGTCTCCGGCGATGGCGTCGTGGTGGCCGCCCGCACCACGAACACCGGCACCTCGACGCCGTCGGTGGAGGGGAACGACACGCTCTCGGTGACGAAGTCGGCGGGATCGATGGGCGATGCGAAGCGGCTCCACGCCTCGATGCCCCTTGCCGGCGTCCAGCGCAGCAGGGCGGCGGGGCGGGTGAACGAGGTGAAGGTGACGAAGGCCTGCTCGTGGGCGGGGTCGGCGTCGAGGGCCCCGATCGATCCCATCTCGGGAAGGGCGATGTTGGTGCCGCCCGACCCGTCGAGGCGGTAACGGTCGAGGCGGGAGATGCCGTGATCGCTGGACGCCACCAGGAGCCAGCCGCCGGCGACGGCGGCCCCCTCGATCACCGCGCCGGACTCGGCCACGATGGTCTGCCACCCGGCCACGCCGGGGTCGTGCACCGACGCACTGATCACCCGGCCTCGAGGCGCATCCAGGTTGGTGACGGCGAAGAGGCGTTCACCGACGACGCGGCACCACGTGGATGCCTCCTCGCCCTCGACCACCACCGTGCGCCGGCCGGTGTGGCGGTCGACCAGGATCACGTCGGTGCGGGTCGGCATGAGGTGGACGTGGAGCACGAGCCAGCGCCCGTCAGGCGAGATGGCGGCCATCGGCAGAGCGGTGCGGTCGAGGTCCCCCAGCACCAGGGAGTCCCGTTGCGCGCCCAGGTCGTGCCACCAGACGGTCTCCCAGTAACCGTCGTCGCCCTCGGGCACGGTGGCGGGATCGGGCAGGCGGTTGTAGGCGAAGGCCGAGCCGTCGGGCAGCCACGCCACCGACGGGTGACGGACGTTGGGGATGGCGTCGCCCAGCAGGTCGTTGGCCTCGATGTCGAGGATGCGCAGGGTCCCGCGCTCGCTGCCCGCCTCGGACACGCCGTAGGCCACCAGGCGCCCGTCGGGGGAGGGCGAGAACCAGTCGATGGCGGCGGCGTGGTCGGCGGCCTGCCACTGGGGGTCGATCAGCAGGCGGGGGGGCTCACTGCTGTCACTGGCGCTGCGCACCACCAGCACGGCCTGGTCGTGGTCGCTGTGGCGGTCGAGGGTGAAGACCCGGTCGCCGGCCACCGCGGGAGCGCCCACGGTGCCGACCTGCAAGAGGGCCAGCAGGCGCTCGTGCAGCGCCGCCCGGGCGGGCAGGGCGTCGAGCACGGCCCTGGTGCGGAGGTTCTGCGCCTCGGTCCAGGCGACGACCTCCGGGTCGTCGCCGGCCTCCAGCCACCGGTACGGATCGGCGACGGCCGTTCCGTGGAGGATCTCGACGACATCGTCGACCCGGGCGGGCGGCGCCGGGGGGACGACAGGGTCAGCCAGGGTGACTACCGGCCGGCGTTGGGGCGCTTGCCGTGGTTCGCCTTGTTCCGCTTGGCCTTGATCTTGCGCTTGTTCGTCTTCTTGGACATCCGTCCAGGCTAGCGGCCACCCGGACCGGGCCCCGACTACCCCGCTCAGGGGGCCGCTCGGGCCCGCCACCCCGCTCAGGGGCCGCTCGGGCCCGGGCAGATGGCCGGTAGCCTGACCGGCGTGGAACGACTGGGCCTCGTGGGGCTGCCGAACTCGGGGAAGTCGGCCCTGTTCAACGCCCTCACCGGAGGTTCGGCCACCGTGGCCGCCCACCCGTTCTCCACCACCGAGACCCAGGTGGGCATCGCCCAGGTGTCCGATCACCGCCTGGTGGCCCTGGCCGAGATGAGCAAGTCCCAGAAGGTGATCTCGGCTACCGCCGAGCTCGTCGACATCGCCGGCCTGGTGGCCGGGGCGTCGGGTGGTGAGGGCCTCGGGAACCGCTTCCTGGGCGGCATCCGCGAGGTCGACGCCGTGCTCCTGGTCCTGCGCGCGTTCGTCGACGACAACGTCATGGGTGGCACCGACCCTCTCGACGACCTCCACACCCTCGAGCTCGAGCTCGTCATGGCCGATGTGGAGTCGGCCGAGGTCCAGCTGACCAAGCGCAAGAAGCTGCTGCGCTTCGACCGTTCCGGCGCCGACGAGGTGGAGGCCCTGGAGGCGGCGGTGACCACGCTCAACGAGGGCACGCCGCTGTGGCGCTCGACACTGTCGCGCGAGCAACGTGAGGCCCTGCGGCCCATGTTCCTGCTCACCAACAAGCCTCTCCTGGTGGTCGTCAACCTGGGTGAGGACCAGGTCGTCGACAGCGATGAGGTGATCAAGCCGGTGGTCGCCGAGTTGGGCGACGCCGCCGAGGTGCTGGGCGTGAGCGTGCAGCTCGAGGCCGAGGCGGCCCAGCTCGACCCCGAATCCCGCGCCGAGCTGCTCGACGGCCTGGGCCTGGGGGAGGGCGCCCTGCCCAGGGTGGTCGGCGCCGCCTACCACCTGCTCGGACGGCGCACGTTCCTCACCACCGGTGACAAGGAGTCCCGGGCGTGGACCTTCCGAGCCGGCGCCAAGGCCCCGGAGTGCGCCGGCGTCATCCATTCCGACCTGCAACGGGGCTTCATCCGGGCCGAGGTGATCCATTGGGACGCCCTGCTCGAGCTGGGCTCGTGGGCGGCGGCTCGGGA
>JBBWZS010000174.1:0-13415 GCA_039649175.1 Acidimicrobiaceae bacterium | reverse complement strand
CCCCCCGTCAGGTCGTGGCAGAGCTTGCGGGTGATGAGCACGGCCAGCACCGGCAACACCACCAGCAGCACCTGGAACACCACGGTGATGGTGGGGATGGCGGTGGCAAACTTCTGGGCCCCGATGTCCTGGGAGCCGGCGGCGAAGAGCACGAAGTAGAAGACCAGGGCGCCCACGCCGATCGCCGTGCGTGCGGGGTGCTCACGGGGCCGGTCGAGTAACTGGTGCTCGGCGGTGTCGCCGGTTACCCGACGCTCGATGAACGGCCACAGGTACAGCAGTCCGAAGGTGATGCCGGGCAGCACCACCGCCGGCAGGAAGACCTCCGAGATCGTGTAGCCGAACACGTGGAAGCGCCAGTTGGGTGCCAACCGCAGGGCTCCCTCAAGCCAGCCCATGTACCAGTCGGGCTGCGACGCAGTGCTCACCGCCGACGGTTGGAAGGGGCCGTACAACCAGATGGGGTTGACCTGGGCCAGGCCGCCGAGCAAGGCGATGACCGCGAACACCCCGGCCAGTAGCCCGACCGAACGGGCGGCATAGGTCGGCCACAACCGGGACCCGACGATGTTGGTCTCGGTGCGCCCCGGACCGGGGTACTGGGTGTGCTTCTGTCGCCACAGGATGGCCATATGGGCGCCGAGGAGCCCGGCGATCAGGGCGGGGATGATGAGCACGTGGAGCACGAACAGCCGGGAGAGGATGTCCGGGGAGGGGAACTCGCCGCCGAACAACAAGAAGGCGGCCCAGGTGCCGACAACGGGCACGGCCAGGGCGATCGAGTACCCGATGCGCAGGCCGGTGCCTGACAGCAGGTCGTCGGGCAGCGAGTAGCCGCTGAAGCCGTTGAACATCACCAGTACCAGCAGGGTCATGCCGATGACCCAGTTGACCTCGCGCGGCCGGCGGAAGGCCCCGGTGAAGAAGACCCGGCAGAGGTGCACGACGATGGCGCCGGTGAAGATGAGGGCGGCCCAGTGGTGCATCTGGCGGAACACCAGCCCGGCCCGCACGTCGAAGCTGATCCGCACCGTCGAGTTGAACGCCTCCGACATGTGCAGTCCCTTGAGGGGCACGTAGCTTCCGTTGTAGACGACCTCTTTGGCGCTGGGGCTGAAGAAGAACGACAGGTAGGTGCCGGTCAGGATCAGGACGAGGAAGCAGTACAGGGCGATCTCGCCCAGCATGAACGACCAGTTGTCGGGGAAGATCTTGTCCAGGGCGCTCCGGGTGAAGTGGGCCACCCCCAGGCGGGCGTCGAACCACTTGAAGGTCCGCTCGATCATCGCGCCACCGCCAGCGGGCGGGCGGGCGTCTCGGTCTCGAGGCCCCGCAGCCACACACCGAACAGGCAGGCGGCGGCCAGCACGTAGGCGACGCCGGCGAAGGCCCACATCACCACACCCGCCAGTTGCTGGTCGCCCAGGGAGGGGTACTCGGCGTACCACGGCCGGGAAGCCAGGGTGAGGGCGGCGCCCAGGGCACTGCCGGGCAGGGCGGCGACGAACACCAGGGCGACCGCCGAACCGTGCCGGCGCGGCGCTCCCGCCGCCACGGCCCACGAGAAGGCCATGGCAGTGAGCAGGTAGCTGGCGTGCTCGGCCCCGTGCAAGGGCTCGTGGTGCAGGGCGGCCCGGTACACGACGGGCAGGTGCCAGGCGGCCATGACCACGCTCTCGACCACCAGCGCGCCCCCCGCCCACGCCAGCCAATGGGCACTGTGGCTGCGCAGCAGGCGGCGCCACACCGCCGACGCCGGCGGCCGCCAGCGCTGGGGAAGCGCCCACACCAGCGTCGGCAACGGCGCTCCCAGGGCCAGCAGGGGGGCTGCCACCACCAGCAAGAGCACGTGCTGGATCATGTGGGCGGTGAGGCTGTGGTCGGTGCGACCCGACAACGGCGGCAGCAGTGCCACTCCGAGGGCGACAACGCCGGCGGCGAAGAGCCCGGCCTGGGACGCGCGCACCAGGCGGCCCCGGCCGGCCGCCGCCCAGGCCCGCGACAGCCCGAGGGCGTAGGCGCCGGCCAGGGCGGCCAGAGCCACGAAGGTGGTGAGCTCAGCCACAACGCCTCGAGTTGAGGACGATGATGTAGATCTCCTCGAGGGCGATGAGGGCGAAGTTGATGACGCCGATCAACAGGCCCAGGCGGGCGATGAACTGGGCACGCCCACCCTCGTCGTCGCAGGACTCGTCGCCCTCGGACGAGCGCATCATGCGCAGACACAGGGCGATGGCGACGGCGGTCATGGCCAACGTGACGGCGGTGGCCAGGTGCATGACCCACACGTAGCCGTGGGCGTTGCAGGTGTAGCGCACGATGCTGACGAACAACATGAGGTGGATGGTCCAGGCGGCGATGCCGCCCAGCAGGGCGTACCAGACGAGCACGCCCTCCCGGACGGCCGAAGCGATGCTGTGGGCCCGACGGGCCTCCTCCCCGTCCACCGCCGGCTCGGTCGTGAGGGGGGTGTCGCTCATCGGATGTGGGGTGACAGGAAGACGATGGGGAACACGGCCAGCCACACGACGTCGACGAAGTGCCAGTAGAGGAAGAACACCTCGGCGCTGGCGTAGCGACCCCGGTCGTAGCGGCCCAGCCAGGCCTTGATCTGGACGACCACGTTGATCCCCAGGCCGAGGAAGACGTGGAGGGCGTGCAGGCCGACGATCGTGTAGTAGATCGAGCCGTAGGCGTTGGTGCGCCAGCCGAAGTGCAACTCGTTGAAGTCGTACAGGGTGAAGAAGAAGAACGACAGGCCCATCACGAAGCTGATGGCCAGCCCTGCCTTCATGCGCCCGACGTGACCGTTGCGGATGCTGGCCTCGGCCCAGAAGATGGGGATGCTGCTCCCCCACAGCACGAAGCTGAAGGGCAGGGCGAACTTCAGGGTGGGGACCTCGATGTCGCCGAGCGGCCACTGCTTGGACGCCGCCCGGAGGAACAGGTAGGAGGCCAGGAGGATGGCGAAGATCATGGCCTCGGTCATGATGACCACCGCCATCCCCCACCACGCCGTCGGGTAGCTGCGGCGGGTGGCCGGGCGGGTGATTCCCGGCGTGACCGTGGCCGTGGGAGCGGTCACTCGGTCACCTCCCCGGGAGCGGCGGCGGCGTCAGCGGTGACGGCGGTGTGGGCGGTGTCGGGGTGGGCCTTGCCCACCGGGGCGTGGGGCTCGATCTCGGGCGGCGGGAGGTCTTCCTCGGTGCGCCACGCCCACCACAACGTGGCCATCACGGCCAGGGCCACCCCCGCCACCCCGACGACGATGGCCTGCACCAGCAGGCCGACGAACAGCACGGCGATGCCGAGAGCCAGCACGAACGGCAGGTAGGTCTCGTGGGGGATCTCGAGATTGCCCTCGGGTCGGGTGTCGATGCCGCTCGTCACCGGCGTCTCCCGCTCGATGGCGCCCTCGATGCCCAGCCCGCTGGTGTCGGGCTCGTCGCCCGACTCGGCGAAGGGCAGGGGGCGCTGGTCCCAGAGAGGGTGGCGACTGGCCACCAGTGGGATGGCGGCGAAGTTGTAGTGCGGGGGCGGGGAGGTCGTCGACCACTCGAGGCTGTCGGCGTCCCACGGGTCGTCGCCCACGATCTCGCCCCTGCGCCTGCTCCAGACCCAGTTGAACAGGGTGATGGCGGTGCCCAGCCCGAAGATGGCCGAGCCGATGCTGACCATGGCGTTGAGCCCGCCCCAGCCCAGGCCGTTGTCGTAGGTGTAGATGCGCCGGGGCATGCCCAGGAAACCGAGGATGTGCATGGGGAAGAAGGTGATGTTGAAGCCCACGAACATCACCCAGAAGCTCAGCTTGCCCAACTTCTCGCTGAGCATCCGCCCCGTCATCTTGGGCATCCAGTAGTAGATGGCGCCGAAGATGGGGAACACCACGGCGCCGTTGAGGACGTAGTGGAAGTGGGCCACCACGAAGTAGCTGTCGGTGACCTGCCAGTCGAAGGGCAGCACCGCCACCATCACGCCGGTGATCCCGCCCAGGAGGAAGATGAGCAGGAAGCCGATGGCGAACAGCATCGGTGTGGTGAGCCTGACCCTGCCCTTCCACATGGTGGCGATCCACGCGAAGAACTGCACGCCGCTGGGCAGGGTGATGATCAGGCTGACCCCCGAGAAGAAGGCCATGGCCACCGGCGGCATGCCCGTGGCGAACATGTGGTGCACCCACACCCCGAAGCTGATGAACCCGACGGTCACCAGTGACCCCGCCACCCACAGGTACCCGGACAGGGGGCGGCCCGAGAAGGTGGGCACGATCTGGGAGATCATGCCGGTGGCGGGCACGAACAGGATGTACACCTCGGGATGGCCCCAGAACCAGAACAGGTGCTGGTAGAGCAGCACGCTGCCGCCCAGGGCGGGCACGAAGAAGGCGGTGCCGAAGAGGCGGTCGAGCTCGTTGAGACCGGTGGCCAGGGTCACCGCGGGGACGGCGAAGATGGCCATGAACGAGAAGACGAGCATCGACCACACGAAGATCGGCATGCGGTTGAGCGACATGCCCGGGGCCCGCAGCTTGAAGATGGTGACGATGAAGTTGATCGAGCCCACCGTCGTGGACAGCCCGGTGAACACGATGCCCAGACCCCAGAAGTCGATGTTGAGGCCGGGCGAGAAGGTCTTGCTGACCAGGGGTACGTAGCCGAACCATCCCCCGTCGGGCATGCCGAAGAGGAAGCTGCTGTACATGAAGATGCCGCCCAGGAGGAACACCCAGTAGCTGAAGGCGTTCAGCCGGGGGAACGCCATGTCGCGCGTGCCGATCTGCAGTGGGATCAGGTAGTTGCCGAACCCGGCGAGCACGGGCGTGTTGAAGAGGAAGATCATGGTCACGCCGTGCATGGTGAACAGCTCGTTGTAGAGCTGCGGTCCCAGCACCTTGGCGTTGGGTGTGGCCAGCTGGGCCCGCATCACCAGCGCCATGAGACCGGCCACGAAGAAGAAGAAGAAGCACGTGTAGATGTAGCGCATGCCGATGCGCTTGTGGTCGACGGTGGAGAAGAACCCGGGAAGGCCGGGCGCGTCCTCCCAGAGCTCGCCGACCTCGCTCTCGCTGACGGAGGGAGCTTCGGCGATGGCCATTACTTGAGACCCTCCAGGTAGGCGACGACGGCGGCACGGTCGGCGTCGGACAGTGCCGTGGGCGGCATGAGGTTGCCGGGCTTGATGCTCTCGGGGTCGGCGATCCAGCGGGACAGGTTGGCCGACGTGTTGGCCACGGTGAGCGACGCGATCGACCTCCGGCTGCCGAAGTCACTCAGGTCGGGCCCGACGGTGCCGGTGGCCTGTGTCCCCTTGACCGTGTGGCAGCCGGCGCATGCCTCACGGGTGAACACCAACTGCCCCTGGGCCATCTCGTCGGAGGTGGGTGCCAGGCCGGCGATGCCGCGCCGGCGGGTCATCCACCGGTCGAAGTCGACGGGCGTGTCGGCGATCACCGTGAAGCTCATGTGGGCGTGCTCGATGCCGCAGTACTCGGCGCACTCGCCGCGATACGTGCCGGGGTCGATGGCCTTCAGGCGGAGGTGGTTGACCTGGCCGGGAATGGTGTCGACCTTGCCCGCCAGCTGCGGCACCCAGAAGCTGTGGATCACGTTGTCCGACGTGAGCTCGATGTCGATGGGCCGGCCGACGGGGATGTGGATCTCGTCGGCCGTCGTCACCTTGTCGGCCGGGTAGCGGATGTCCCACCACCACCGCTTGCCGGTGACCTGGATGAGCAACTCGTTCTGCTGTGGCTTGCGGAGCACCTCGGTGGTGTTCACCGTCACCACGGCCAGCACGCCGAGAATGAGGACGGGGGCGATGATGCCGCCGAACCAGATGAACGTGTCGTCCTTGGGACCGGAGTCGCCGCCCGCCGACGCGGCACCCTCGCTCCTCTTCTTCTTGCGACCCCGGACGACGGCGATGACGATGAAGGCGGCCACCACCACGTAGACCACGGTGGCCATGGCGAACATCAGCCACCACACCCCGGCCACTCGGTTGGCCTCCCCCGCCCGGCCGTTGAGCATCGACGGGGAGTGCCCGCTGCTGCACCCGGCCGCGACCAGGACTGTCACGCCGCCGAGTGCCTGGAGGCGCCCTCTCACGAGTGGCGCCAGAACGACGGTCCGACGGGCTCGGAGAAATCGCCCTGGGCAACGAGGAAGCCGTCACTGGTGATCCTGAGCGGGAGTTGGGGCAATGGTGCGGCGGCGGGCCCGTCCTGGGGCCGGGCGTGGTGGAGCACGTCGAAGGTCGACTGGTGGCAGGGGCACAGGAGCTGGTGGGTGTCGGCCTGGTACAGCCCCACCGGGCACCCGGCGTGGGTGCAGATCTTGGAGTAGGCGACGAAGCCGTCCGGCGACCAGTCCTGGCGGCCCGGCGCCGGCTTGACCAGGTCGGGGCTCACCCGCACGAGCACGGCCTGGCCGTCGGCCGACCCCGGGAACCCCTCGGGGAACACAGTCACCAGGCCCTCGACGGGGACATCGGTCGTGCGCACCGGCCTCCCGTCCTCGGTGACCAGTCGCATGCCTGCCCGCCACGGCGTCTCGACCAGGGTCCGGCCCGGCCGGGGCCCGAGGGAGCGGATCGGGAAGAGGGCGGCCACCCCGAGGCCGCCGACCGCCAGCCCCAGCGACCGGACCACCAGCTTGCGGCGGGTGATCAGGCCACCCTGTTCGAAGTCCTCGCCGACCTCCTCGACGTCAGCCTCGGGGCTGGCCATCTCGTGGCGCTCGTCGACGAAGGGGCCCTGCGGCAGCAGGCGGTTCCCCCACACCACGAACCCGCAGGCGACACCGCCCAGAGCCAACCCGAGGAACAGCCCTTCGAGCTGGGGTTGGCCTCCGCTCCAGTACACGAGGGTGAGCGCCACGGCACTGGCCGACGACAGCAGGAACAGCGCCGCCACCCGGCGCTCGGCCCGCCGCTCGGCACGGGCGTCCGGTACGCCGGTGCCGGAGCCGGCATTCCGTTCGGGCACGGAGCCGGCGTCTTCGGGCGTCATCCTCGCTCCCCGATCCACCGGGTGAACACCAACAGCACAGCCAGGGCCATGAGGGCGATGGCGCCCTCGGCGAAGGGGCCGAGGTGCCAGAAGGGCTGGCCCCCCCGATCATCGGGATGGTCGAGGTAGCGGACGTAGGCGACCACCGACGACATCTGCTTGTCGGTGAGAGCCGCGGTACCGAACACCGGCATCTGCCCGGGGCCGACGCGGATGGCTTCGGCGATCTGCGTGGGGGTGGAACTGTGCAGGGCGGGCGCCTCGATGCGCAGCAGGGCGCCGCCGTCGCCGGCCCAGGCATGGCAAGCGGCGCACTGCTGGCGGAACAGGGCGCCACCCTCGGCGAGGTCACCCTTACCCACCCGGGGGATGGTCGGGCCACCTCCGCCGATGATGCCGGCGACGTAGTCGACGAGGGGGGCGATCGTCTCCGGGGGGTACGCCGGGTCGTGGCGGCGAGCCACGATGTCATCGTTGAGGGCGGCGCTGTTGGGAAGGGGCTGCAGCGGCGTCCCCGGTTGGTCGTTCGAGCGACCCACGGCCACCAGCGGCATCCGGCCGGTCGACAGTTGGTAGTCGACCGAGGCCCGACCAACCCCGATCAGGCTGGGGCCCCGCTCGGTCCCCCGTCCGTTGGCGCCGTGACACACCGCGCAGTCGGACAGGAAGATCTTGCGCACATCACGCGAGTCGGTCGCCGCCGCCGGACGGGCGCTGGCGCCGGCGGTCGAGGAGAGGGCCAGTCCGACGGCGCTCGCCACCACCACCAGAGGCGCCATCACCAACCAGTTGCCGCCGCCCACCCGTGGCTGCCGGCGCCGGAAATGGGGGCCGGACTGATCCACTCCGGTCGTGATCGGCCTCGCCAGGCCTCTGCGTCCGACAGCAGTCCGAAAAGCCGTGGGCGCAGGGTAGCGCCGGGAAGGACCCTCGCCAAGGGATTCTTTCCGACACCTGTCGGCGGCCAACGGGCCGGCCGAGCGAGTGTCACACCGCGCTCGGCGGCGCGGCCGAGCGTGCCTTCGCCTGTCAGCGGGTAGGCCCACGTGGTGACCTGGGACGGGCTGCATGACATCGTCGCCGACCTCGACTACCCGATGCTCATCGTCACCGCCGCGTGCGGTGACGAGCGGGCCGGGTGTCTCGTCGGCTTCGCCGCCCAGTGCAGCATCGACCCGCTGCGGTTCATGGTGTGGATCTCCAAGAAGAACCACACCTTCCGGGTGGCCCGGCGAGCCGACGTGCTCGTCGTGCACTTCCCGGCCTCGACCAACCGGGACCTGGCCGAGTTGTTCGGGGGCCAGACGGGTGACGAGGTGGACAAGTTCGCCCGTTGCCGGTGGCGCCCCGGGCCTTCCGGCGCGCCGGTGCTCAGCGACTGCGCGCGGTGGATGGCCGGTCGGGTCGTCGAGCGGGCCGACATGGGCGACCACCTCGGCTTCGTGCTGGAGCCCTTCGACGGCGAGGCCGCCAACTGGTCGGGCCAACTGGGGTTCCAGCAGGTGACGGACATCGCCCCCGGCCACGAGCCGTGAGCGTCAGCCGGCGGCGGCGCCCTCGAGCACCCGAAGGATGTCGTCGCCGTAGCGTTCGAGCTTGACCGGGCCGATCCCGGGGCAGCGGGACAGCTCGGTGGGCGACGCCGGGGACTGGGCGGCGATGCCCCGCAGGTGGGCGTCGCTCATCACCACGTAGGGCGGCATCTTCTCCCGGCGGGCCTGCTCGGTGCGCCACTCCCGCAGGGCCGCGAACGCCTTCTCGGCCGCGGGCGTCAGCTCCGCCACCGGCGCCGCCGGGCGCCCGGCCCTGCCGGTCCCGGAGGCACTGGTGGACGGGCGCTCGGGCGCCTGGGCAGCCTCGCGGGCGACGCCCGTGAGCTCGTCGAGGAAGGGCGACGGCCCGGCGGCGTCGGCCAGCACCACCACCGAGGTGCGGGCCCGGGTGACAGCCACGTGGAAGACGCGGCGCTCCTCCTCGATGTCGTCGGACAACCGGTGCGGGAACAGACCCGCCGATGCCGCGAACACGACGACCCGGGGCCACTCCCTGCCCTTCACCTTGTGCACGGTGGAGAGATGGACACCGTCGCCAGCGGTGCCGACGATCATCGACCGCAACCAGTCCTCGAAGGTGGCGGGGTCGGGATGCAGGTTGGCGACCTGCTCCAGTGCCCACAGGTCGTCGCCGTGGGCGGAACGGTCGACCGCGCCACGAGAGGAATCGAGGGCATCGAGAGCGCTGTCGAGGCCGACACGGGTGCGGATCGTGGCCAGCACCGACGCGGTGTCGCCACCTCGGGCGGCGGCGGCCACCACGCCGATGTCGTCGACGTAGCCGGCCACCCGGTCGGAATCGTCACCCGAGAGCCACTCGCCCAACCGGGAGAGCTCGGTCACCGACGTCTGGGGCCGCTTGGTCATCATGGTGAGCACGTTCCTGGCGATCCTGCGCGACGGCCTTCGGACGGTGGCAGAGACGTCGGCGCCCGAGATCTGGTCGGGGTCGAGGCCCATGCGCAGGTAGGCCAGCGCCGCCGCCGAACCGGTGCGGGACAGCACCTCGGGTCCCACCGCCCGCGTGCAGGGTACTCCCGCCTCGGTGAGCAGCACCTGGATGGGTAGGAGCACGGAGTTCACCCGGGCCAGCACGGCGATGTCGCCGAGGGCCACGCCGTCGGCCCGCCAGGTCGTCACCTGGTCGCGCGCCGCTGCCGATAGGTTGCCCACCCGGCGCAGGTCGAGGTCGCCGGCACCGTTAACCCTCCCCGGAGCGGCGGCGATGTGCTTGGTCAGGCGGCGGCGGTTGTAGCCGAGGAGGTTGGTGGCGCCGGCGACGACGGCGGGCGGGCAGCGGTAGTTGACGGCGAGGTCGTAGGACGAGGCTCCGGGGAAGTAGCGGTCGAAGTCGATGAGGAAGCCGGGGTCGGCGCCGGCGTAGCCGTAGATGACCTGGTCGTCGTCGCCCACGCCGAAGACCGACGCCGCCGGCCCCGCCAGCAGGCGCAGGAGCAGGACATGGGCCGGGGTGAGGTCCTGGAACTCGTCGACCAGCAGGGTCTTGGTCGTGGCCCGGGCCCGGCTGCGGGTCTGGGGATCGGCCAGGCAGATGGCGACCGCCCGGTAGATCTGCTCGTCGAAGTCGACCAGGTTCCGTTCGGCCAGCAGCGCCCGGTAGACGGGAAACGCCTCGGCCACCCCGGCGGCGTCGGGTATGCGGGCCTCAGCCTCGCCCGGCGAGACGAGGCCGAGGCGGATGAGCGAGAGGGCGTCGAGGTAGGGCGCCAGCGGGTCGGCGTTGGTGCGGTGGCGGACCTTGACCACCGTCTCGACCAGACCCCGCGCCTCGCGCTCGTCGATGACGCGGGGCCGGCTGGCCATGGAGCACACCGACAGCCCCAACGAGTTCAACGTGCGGATGGTCGCCCCCAACCCGGGCGTGCGCTCCCGGAGCTCGTCGGCCGCCTTGACGTTGTAGGCCACGGCGGTGAGCAGCTGGGGCTCGTGGCCCCGGTCGGCGATCAGGTGGCGCAGGCGGGCGGTGAGGACCCTGGTCTTGCCCGAGCCGGCGGGGGCGATGATGCGGGCCGGCCCGCCCGGGTGGGTGACGGCGGCCATCTGGTCGGGCGCCAACTCGGCGGTGGGGGCGTCGTGGCGCCCGCGCGTGAGCAGGCCGGCATCGATGGAGTCGCGGTGGATGACGGGCTGGGCGAGGTGGAGGGGTTGGCGGGGGCCGCCGTCGCACCACACCGCGTTCCCGTCGCCGAGCACCAGGTCACCGGGCCCGCCGGGAGTGGCCGAGCCGTCGACGCGCGCCGCTCGCACGCCGTGCCACCAGACCGGCTCCTGGCCGGGGCGGCGACCGTCGTAGGTGTTGGCCCACACCAGGAACTGGAGGCGCTCGCGGCCGAGGTCGTAGGAGGGCCCGACGACATGGGGCGCCCGGCGCTCCGATTCAGGCTGGCGCAGTTGGTCGGCGTCGAGGCGGAGCTCCACGACCACCCGCGTGCGCCCCGCCCATGCCCGGTGCAACGTGGCCACGCCGGCCTCGGGGTGGCTCAGCGTCTCGTCGTCGACGATGACCCGCTCGACGTCCTCCCAACCCGACGGCACCTCCCCGGCGGGGCCGACGACCAGGCCGCGTCCGAGGATGTCGGGGCCGGGAAAGGTCACGGCCGGTCACCGTAGCGGCACGGTATGACAACTCCGTCGACGGACGGCCGGGTCACGCCGGGCGTCGGCCCACCACCAGGTGGTGGGGGTGGGGGTAGCCCTTGTGCAGCGGTTGCCGGCGGACCTCGAGGCCCTCGTCGACCATCCACCCCCCCATCTCCGCCGGGTCGACGAAGGTCATCTCACCGCCCACGGTGATCCCCAGCACCCGCACCGCCAGCGTCTCCTGGAACCGGTTCCACCGGAACTTCCACGCCGGTTCCAGAGCCATCTCCTTCAGCGCCAGGATGCCGCCGGGGGCCAGGCGAGCGGCGCAGTCGGCGATCAGGCGGCGCTGGGTGGCAGCGTCGAGCAGGTAGGCCACGTCGACCACGACGATGGCGTCCCACGGCCCTTCGGGCAGCTCGCCGGGAGGGGCCACGGTGATGTCGACATCGGCGCCCGCGGCGCGGGCCCGGGCGGCGGCCGATCGGGCGTGGGGTACCTTGCGCTCGTCGACGTCGACACCGACCACGGAGCGGCCCGGCGACGCGATGGCGGCCAGCACCGAGAACACGCCGTGCCCGCACCCGACCTCCAGCACCCGCCCCGAGGGCGGCACCTGAGCCTCCACCGCCCGGAACGGGCACGTCCACCACCGCAGCCGCACATGGGCGCGCACAGCCAGGGGGGCATCGGCGTACAACGACAGGAGGTCGCCGCCCAGACGGGGGGCGCGGGACCGGCCCCACGGGGCCCGACCGGCGGGCTCCGTCTGGCCTCCTGAGCCGGCGGGCTCCGTCTGGCCTCCCGAGCCGGCGGGCTCCGTCTGGCCTCCCGAGCCGGCGGGCTCCGTCACCTCGGGCTGTCGGTGGGGACGGGAAGGTCGGCGTAGGTGGCCAGGGTGAAGCCCAGCCGCGTGACGGCCTGGTGGGCGGCGTCGCTGGTGAGCGCGTCGAGCTCGTCGGGCCAGTGGTAGTCCCAGTCGTAGCGGTGGCGATCGGGATCGTCGGGTTCACCGGGATGGACGGTGAGCTCCAGCGACGGCGCCCCGTGGGCGGCCAGCCGGGTGAGGATCGTCTGGAGGTTGTCGTGGTCGAGCTTGCCGGAGACCTCGATCCCGGTGCCGTCACGGGGGTAGCGCAGCCCCACCGTCCGGGCCCGGCGAGCCAGGTGGCGCCCGAGGACGGTGACCCCCACCGCCAGGGGGGAGATGCCCCGGTAGTGGGGGACACGCACCGCAGCGATGTCGTAGCGGCAGGCCAGGGCCAGGACGACGGAACCCACCGGCGGCCACAGGTGCAGGTGCTGATGGGCGTCGAGGTGGCCGATGGGCACACCGACTTCGAGCACCGACTCGAGCTGGGCGGTGAACTCGCGCTTCAGGTCGTCGACATCGACCCGACCGGCGATCATGCGGGCCAGCAGGTTCTTGTAGCTGTGGTGCAGGTGACCGCGGTGGTCGACGAGGGTGGGGATCTCGGCCGCCGACAGCAGGGGTGGGTCCTCCCCCACCGCCGCCAGGTGCACGCCGACGCCGAGAGTGGGCACGTCCTCGAGCCAGGGTGCCACCTTGGGGTAGGCGGGGCCGAGAGCGAGGACCGAGGTGCTGGTGACGATGCCGTCGCGGTGGCCGCGGAGGATCCCCGACGAGATCCGCTCGGTGAGCCCGTAGTCGTCGGCGTTGACGATCAGGAGGCGCTGTGGGCCCCGCGGCCCTTCGAGCGGGGCGGCGGCGCTCACGAGAGGTACGAGCCCCGTGCGAACAGCGACGTCATCACCAGCAGGCCGGTGGCGCTGACCCCGAGGGTCCAGGCCCTGATCCTCGGGTGGTCCACCAGGACACCGGCGGCGGCCGCGAAGCAGGGGAACGCCGACAGGACGTAGCGGCCCGACCCGAAGAAGTCCTTGGTCGAGAACGCCGCCAACCCCACGGCCAGGAGGCTGAACACCCCGTAGCCCCACCCAAAGCGTCGGAACACCCGGGGCACGAAGGCCAGGGCCACGAACACCACCACCGGGTGGGCCACGTAGGCCACCCACGACGGCGGGTCGCCGAAGCGGGTGACCCCTTTGAAGAACTCGACCTTGAGCCAGGTATGGGGCCCCGCCGCCTGGCCCCAGTACCTCTCCACGTCGGCGAACAGGAAGTAGTGGCCGAAGCGGTGGCCGAGGTACAGCGAGTAGGCCGCCAGTCCGGCCACCGAGACCAGGATGGGGCTGTCGGCCCAGGCGATCCGGCGCAGGTCGACGAGGGG
>JBBWZS010000168.1:0-20115 GCA_039649175.1 Acidimicrobiaceae bacterium | reverse complement strand
GCTCGACCAGGCCAAGATGCAGGAGCAGGTCAACACGGCCATGGCCTCGCTCAACGAGACGGTCGGCCAGGACGTGCCCACCTTCGAGGAGATCCGCACCAAGATCGAGTCGCGCTACGCCAAGGCCCTGGGCACCTCCGAGCTCACCGGCCAGTCGGTCGAGTCCCGGATGCTCGAAGTCGAGCAGGCCACCGTCAACAACGAGGCCCAGATGAAGCTGGCCGACATCCGCGCCCAGCTGGGCATCGGCCCGGCCGCCGACGCCACCGAGTCGGCCGCCCCGGCCAGCGGCGGCGAGGTCACCCCCGGCACCGACTGACCGTCAGCCCCGACGGGCGGGGCTAGGGCAACGTCACCAGGTCGTCGCGGTGGACGACCTCGTGGGGCACCGAGTCGGGCAGGTCACGGGTGCGCCGGCCGGCCACCTGGCGCAAGGTGTCGGCGCTCAGGCGAACGAGGCCCTTGGCGAACACCTTGGCGTCGGCGTCGCAGATCTCGACGGCGGCGTCGGCCTCGAAGGAGCCGGTGACGTCGACCACGCCCGCCGGCAGCAGCGACGACCGCCGATCCATCAGCGCCATCCGGGCCCCCTCGTCGACGACCACCGTCCCCGACGCCTTCACCGCGAAGGCGATCCACAGCTTGCGGGCCGACAGGCGACGGTCGCGGGGGCGCACCGTGGTGCCCACGCCGGGTGTGCCGTCGACCGCCCCCTCGAGCACGCCAGGGCGGTTGGCAGCGGCGATCACCGCCCGCACGCCCGACCACGCCGCCATCTTGGCCGCCGCCAGCTTGGAGGCCATCCCCCCACTGCCGCGCACCGACCCCGTCCCACCGGCCATGCCCTCGAGCTGGTGGTCGACCTCCACGATCTCCTCGATCAGCGAGGCATCCTCGTGGAAGCGGGGGTCGCGGTCGAGCAGGCCGGGGGTGTCGGTGAGCAGCACGAGCACGTCGGCACCCACCAGGTTGGCCACGAGGGCAGCCAGGCGGTCGTTGTCGCCGAAGCGGATCTCGTCGTCGGCCACGGCGTCGTTCTCGTTGACCACGGGGACGACCCCGAGATCGAGGAGGCGTCCCAGCGTTCCCCGGGCGTGGAGGTACTGGGAGCGGTGCACGAAATCGAGGGGGGCGAGCAGGACCTGGCCACCGACCAGCCCCCGCCGGCCCAGCAGGTCGTCATAGGTCCGCATGAGCCGGCTCTGGCCTACTGCGGAGATGGCCTGGAGGGTGGCGATGTCGGTGGGTGCGGTGGCTGACAACCCGAGGGCGGGCAGGCCGGCCGCGATGGCGCCCGACGTGACCACCACCACCCGGTCGCCCCGCCCCCGCAGGCCGGCCACCTCGGTGCACAGCTTGTCGATGGCGGCGACGGCGATCTCGCCGTGCTCGTCGGTGATCGACGAGGTGCCGACCTTGACGACGACGATCAATGTCTGCTGCTGCGTCCGGCCTTGCGGGCCGCGCTGGTGCGGCGGCGGCCGGGCTCGGCGTCGAGGCCACCACCGGCGCGGTACTCGAACGACATCGAGCCGATGCGGACCTCGTTGCCCTCCCGCGCCCCGGCCCGGGCCAGGGCCCGGTCGACGCCCGCCCGCTCGAGGCGCTCGTGCACGAAGGCCAGGGCCTCGGCCGAGCTGAGGTCGCTCACCGCCACCGCCCGCTCGGCCGATGCACCCCGCACCACGTAGGCCCCGTCGTCGGCCCGTTCGACGCGGACCCCTTCGGGCTCGGGACGGTGCACGACGAAGGCGGCGTGGGCCGGGCGCGACGCCCGCGCCTCGCCCACCAGGGCGGCCATCCGGTGCAACAGGTCGGGCAGCCCCTCACCGGTGACCGCCGAGATGCGCAGGCCGTCCCACGGGCCGGATTCCAATGATCCGCCCGGGCCGGCGGCGTCGGCCTTGGTGCCCACCACCAGCCGGGGGCGCTCGAGCAACTCGGGGCGGTAGCGGCCCAGCTCGCTCAGCAGGGTGCGCTCCTGGTCGGCGGGCGGGGTGCCGTCCACCGAGACGAGGTCGACCAGGACCACCAGGACCCGAGCCCGCTCCACGTGGCGGAGGAACCGGTGGCCGAGCCCCCGGCCCTCGCTGGCCCCCTCGATGAGCCCGGGGATGTCGGCGACGACCAGTTCGGTCTCGTCGACGCGGACCACGCCCAGGTGGGGCTCGAGGGTGGTGAAGGGGTAGTCGGCGATCTTGGGCTTGGCCGCCGAGATCCGCGAGATGAGGGTGCTCTTGCCGGCGTTGGGAAAGCCCACCAGGGCCACGTCGGCCATGAGCTTGAGCTCGAGCTGCAACCACCGCTCCTCGGCCACCTCGGCCTGCTCGGCGAAGGCCGGAGCCCGCCGGCGGTTGGACAGGAAGCGGGCGTTCCCTTGGCCACCCCTGCCACCGCGGGCCGCCAGGTACGAGTCACCCGCGCCCACGAGGTCGGCCAGCACCCGGCCCTCGCTGTCTTTGACCACCGTGCCCTCGGGCACGAACACCCGCAGGTCGGCGCCACCGGCGCCGTGGCGGGCCTTGCCCATGCCGTGGGTGCCCTTGCCGGCCCGGCGGTGGGGATGATCGCGGAACGCCGCCAGCGAGGCCACCTCGGGGTCGGCCACCAGCCACACGTCGCCACCGGTGCCTCCGTCGCCACCGTCGGGGCCGCCCCTGGGCACGTGGGCCTCACGGCGGAACGAGACGGCCCCGGCGCCGCCCGTGCCACCGATGGCGCACAGCGCAGCCTCGTCGACGAAACCGGACATGGAGGGAAGAGGCGGCCGAGGCGGGGGTGGCCCCGGGTCAGGTGTGCCCTAGGTGGCGGGGGGAGCCGTGGCCGAGGGAGCCGTGGTGGGTGCGTCTGCGGGCACGACGTTCACGAGCTTGCGGCCGCCCCGGCGCCCGAAGCGCACGGTGCCGACGGCCAGCGAGAACAGGGTGTCGTCGCCGCCCCGGCCCACCAGCTCACCGGGGTGGAAGTGGGTCCCCCGCTGGCGGACGATGATCGTGCCGGCCTGCACCACTCCCCCATCGAACACCTTGACGCCGAGGCGCTGGGACGCCGAGTCACGGCCGTTGCGCGTCGAGCCGCCACCTTTGGTCTTGGACATGTCCTCCCCCTCAGGCGCCGGCGGTGATGCCGGTGATCTCGATGGTGGCGTAGTGCTGGCGGTGACCCCAGTGACGGCGGCTGTTGCTCTTGGGCTTGTAGGTGAAGCCGTTGATCTTGGGGCCGGCGGCCTCGCCCACCACCCGGGCGGTGACGCTGGCTCCCGACAGCCTGTCGGCGCCGCTGTGGACGGTGTCGCCGTCGACCACCAGGACGGGGGTGAAGGTCACCTCGCCCTCGTCGGTGCCCAGCTTCTCGACATCGAGCCGTTCTCCCTGGGCCACGCGGTACTGCTTGCCACCGGTGGCGATCACTGCGTACATGGACATCAGGTTAGCCGCTCACGGTCACAGCAAAGTCTCGTCGAGGATGAAGCCGCGCCCCGAGCACGCCGGACAGGTCGTGGAGAACGACTCCACCAGGCCCTCCGATACCCGCTTGCGGGTCATCTCCACCAGTCCGAGCTCGGAGATCTCGAAGACCTGCGTGCGGGTCTTGTCGCGCGACAACGCCTCCTTGAAGCACCGCAGCACCTGCTCACGGTTCTTGCGGATCTCCATGTCGATGAAGTCGATGACGATGATGCCGCCGATGTCACGCAGCCTGAGCTGGTGGGCGATCTCGACGGCGGCCTCGAGGTTGTTGCGGAAGACCGTCTCCTCCAGGCTCGACGTGCCCACGTTCTTGCCGGTGTTGACGTCGATGACGGTGAGGGCCTCGGTGCGCTCGATGATCAGCGAGCCGCCGGAGGGCAGCCAGACCTTGCGGTCGAGCGCCTTGTGCAGCTGCTCGTGGATGTGCTGGCGCTCGAACAACGGCAGGGCGGGGTCGTCGTAGAGCTCGATGCGGTCGGCCAGCTCGGGGATGAGGGCGGCCACGTAGTCGTGGACCTCGTGGTGGAGCTCGGGGTCGTCGATCACCACCCCCCGGTAGTCCTTGTTGAACTCCTCCCGGATGACGCGCACGGCCAGTGGGGGCTCGCGGTAGAGCAGGGCGGGGGCGCCCTTGCGCTTCGCCTTCTGCTCGATCTGGGCCCACTGGCGCTGGAGGCGCTCCACGTCGCGCCGGAGCTCCTCGGGGGTGGCGCCCTCGGCGGCGGTGCGCACGATGAGGCCGTTGCCCTCGGAGCGGACCTCGTCGAGGATCCGGCGGAGACGCTTGCGCTCGTCGTCGGCCAGCCGCTTGGAGATGCCGTAGGTGCTGCTGCCCGGGAGCAGCACCATGAACCTCCCGGCCAGCGACACCTCCTGGGTGAGGCGGGCCCCCTTGGTGCCGATGGGGTTCTTGGTGACCTGGCACAGCACCGTCTGGCCCACCTTCAGGAGGTTCTCGATGCGTGCCGCGCTCATGTCGTGACCTTTGCCCTTGGAGCCCGTGGCCTCCACGTCCTCGGGGTCGTACTGGACATCGCCCCGGTAGAGCACGGCGTTCTTGGGCGTGCCGATGTCGACGAACGCCGCCTCCATGCCCGGCAGCACGTTCTGGACCCTGCCCAGGTAGATGTTGCCGTGGATCTGGGTGGTGTCGTCGGCGGGGCGGGCCACGTAGTGCTCGATGAGCGAACGCCCCTCCAGCACGGCGATCTGGGTGGCGTCGGGGCGGCTGTGCACGGCCATGAAATAGCGGCCCACCGGGCGTCCCTTGCGCTCGCGGCCCCGGCGTCGCTCGAGGGTCTCCTCGTCGAGGGCGACGGGCTCCTCGTGGGCGCTGATGTCGTCGAGGGCCCGACCCTGGCCGGAACTGCGCCCGCGCCCACCCCGGCGACGGCGGCGGCGGCCCCCACCCCCGTCGTCGGACCGGTCGCCGGCGGCGGGACCGTCTGACGGGGAACCGTCATCGTCGTGGGGGGCCGGCCGGGTGTCGCCGATCCGGGGGCGCCGGACCGTGGCCCGGTCGCCCGCCGCGGCCGACGGCCGTCCCTCGGCCAGGCGCTCGGGCAGGTCGGGATGGCCGTCGTCGGAGGTGGCGGGAGCGCTCCGCGTCGGCGAGGCCGCTCTGGCGCGCGGCGCAGGCGAGGCCGCCGGCGGCGCTGCCGGCCCCTTCGGCCCCCCGGGACCGGCGCCCGGCGCCTTGCCTGCGGCATCCACGGTCCCGGCCCCTCCCGAGCGACCTCCGCCCCGACCGCCCCGCGAGCCCCGCCGCCGAGGCCGCGACGCCTGCCCCTCCCCGTCCCCGCCACCGGGCGCGTCAGCCCGGGCGGTCCGCTCGGAGGATGCCTTGTCGGGTGCCGGTGACGTGGTGCGGAGTGACTTGGGGGGGCTTGCCTTGGTGGGGCTTGCCTCAGCTGGGGCGCTCGTCGCCGCCGGTGCCCCGGGGCGGGCCGTCGGCGCCGGGGCTCCACTGCCGGGGTCCGCCGGCGGTGTGGCGATGGGGTCGGTCATGGGGGTGTTCCCTTCGTCGGGCGCACGCTCGATGGCGTGCTGCGCGCCCGTCGCTGGCGGGGGGACCGAGGTCTCTCCGCGCGCCGTCGCGCCAGATCTGCGGTTGTGCTTCAGGGTGGTTCGTGGGCTCCGGGTCCTTGACCGTTCCCGGGGATTCGAGGGCCCCAGCCAGGTTCCTGGGCTCCGGCCTCGTCTTGCCCCTGAGCAGAGATGCCAGGGCCAGAAGGGGTCGGATTCGTGACCAGAAAGGTTTCATACGCCGGACCAACTATAGCCCTGCGGCCGGCCTGAGAGCCCTCAGGCGAAGCGGCGCATGTGCACGTTGAGCACCAGGCCGATGCACACGAAGCTGGCCACCGTCGACGAGCCACCGTAGGACATCAGCGGTAACGGGATGCCGGCCACGGGCGTGATGCCCATGGTCATGCCCACGTTCTCGAACACCTGGAAGACGATCATGGCCATGACCCCGACGCAGATGAGCGTGCCGAAGCGGTCGCGCGACACCACCGCTGATCGCCACGTCCGCCACACCACGATGGCGAACAGGGCCAGCAGCGTCACCGCCCCGACGAAGCCCAACTGCTCGCCGACGGCGGTGAAGATGAAGTCGGTGTGCTGCTCGGGCACGAACGACAGGTTGGTCTGCGAGCCTTCGAACACGCCCTTGCCCTTCATCCCTCCGGCGGCGATGGCGGTCTGGGACTGGCGCAGGTTGTACGCGGTTCCCTGGGCGTCGCCCTGGGGGTTGAAGAAGGCCGAGAGCCGGGCGACCTGGTACTCCTTGAGCACGCCGAGCTGGAGGATGGCACCCGCGGCCAGCACGCCCAGCAGGATGAGAGCGGCGAGGTGGCGCGGCCGGGCTCCGCCCACCAGCAGCAGGGCCAGGAGGATGCCCGCGAACACCATGGAGGTGCCGAAGTCGGGCTGGCGGTAGATGAGCACGAGGGGCACGGCGATCAGCCCGAGGACGGCGGCCAGGCGCCCTCCGTCGAGATCGGACCGGTGGCGGGCGATGAAGGCGCTGAGGCACACGATCATGGTGGCCTTGGCGAACTCGGAGGGCTCCAGCTGGAACCCTCCCAGCTGGAACCACGCCTGTGATCCCCGCTTCGTCGCGCCCAGGGGCGACACCACGAGCAGGAGCACGAGCAGGGTGACCACGTAGAGGACGGGCGCCAGCTCGGGCAGCGAGCGGTAGTCGATGAGGGCGACGACGGCCATGGCCGCCAGGCCGACGCCCACGTAGACGGCCTGGCGCTTGAGGTAGTACCCACCCCCCAGGGCGGTGGCCGCCTGCTGGTTGCGGGTGGCCGAATAGATCATGACCAGGCTGAGGGCGGTGATCACCAGCACCGCGCCCAGCAGGACGAGGTCGATGTGGCGCCAGGGTGCGGCCAGCTCGCGCGTGGTGCCGCGACTGGCGGGGCGCACGCCCCGCAGTGTGGGTGCAGCCATCACTCGCTGCCGCCGGGCATCACTCGCTGCCGCCGGGCATCAGTCGCTGCCGCCGACGCGGTTGACCGGTTGGGGCGCCAGGCCGGCCAGCTGCTCGAGGACCCGCCGGGCCACCGGGGCGGCGGCGGCCGCGCCGAACCCCGACTGCTCCATCACCACCGTGACCTCGAACTTCGGGTCGTCGGCGGGCGCGAAGGCGCTGAACAGGGCCGTGTCCTGCTTGCCCGCCACCTCGGCCGTCCCGGTCTTGCCCGCCACCGAGAACTGCGACAGCGGGAAGCCTTGGAAGGCGGGGAACGCCGTGCCCTTGGGATCGGCGACGGCTCCTTCGAAGCCGGCCAGCAGCGGGGCGCGCACCGATGCCGGCAGATCGACCTTGCGGGTGACCTGCGGTTCGATCTTGCGGACGACCTGGGAGCTGGCGTCGAGGACATTGGCGGCGACCCTCGGAGCGTAGACCGTGCCCCCGTTGGCGAAGGTGGCATAGGCGTCGGCCAGCTGCACCGGGCTCACCACCAGGTCGCCCTGGCCGACTCCCAGGATCATGTTGTCGCCGGTGAACCAGTCGCGGGTGGGGAAGACCGCGGGGTTGGCGTCGTGGGCCTTCTTCCTGCTGGCCGGGTCGGGCACCCGGCCGTCGCTCTCGAAGGGCAGGTCGATGCCGGTGGGCCCGCCGAGCCCGAGGCTGTGAGCCACGTCCTGGATCGGCGTGGTGCCGAAGCGGTCCCTCGCCTCCCAGAACCTCTTGCCCAGGTCGTAGAAGAACACGTCGCTCGACACGGTCACGGCGCGGGGCAGGTCGATGCGGCCGTTGACCTCGCTCAAGGCGTTGCGGAAGACCCGGCCCCCGACGGTGATCGACCCGGTGTCGGCGACGGTGTCCCTGGGGGCGATGAGGCCCTTCTCGAGGGCGGTGATGCCCGTGACCAGCTTGAAGGTCGACCCCGGGGCGTACAGGCCCTGGAGGGCGCGGTTGTTCAGGGGGAAGAAGCCGGCGGGGTCCTGGAACTCGGCGAACTTGGCCGGGCTGATGCCGTCGACGAAGTCGCGGGGGTCGTAGGTGGGATTGGACGCCATGGCCAGGACCGACCCGTTGTTGGGGTCGAGGACCACCGCTGCCCCCGCCGGGGCCTTGAAGCTCTCGCCGGTGATGCGGTCGTAGACGTTGCGGGCCTGATCCAAGCCGTTCTGCAACGACTCCTCGGCCACGATCTGCACGTCGAGGTCGATGGTGAGCTGCAGGTCGTGGCCCTGCACCGCCGGTTGGAAGCTGAGCGTGCGCAGGACGTGGCCCTTGGAATCGACCTCGAGCTTCTCCACCGCGGGCTGGCCCCGCAGGTCGGCCTCGTAGGCCTGCTCCACCCCCGACTTGCCGATGGTGTCACCGGCCTTGTAACCGCCGCCCTTGCGGGAGGCCAGCTCCTTGTCGTTGATCTGGCCCACATAACCCAGCAGGTGGGCGCCCACGGTGCCGTTGGGGTACTCCCGCTGGGTCAGCTGCACGGCGTCGACCCCGGGGAAGTCGGACTGGTGCTCCTTGATGTAGATCAACTTCTCCTTGGGCACGGCCTCTTTGATGGGCACGGGCTTGAAGGCGCTGAACTTGTCGTCGTGGACCCGCTTGGTCAGCTCGTCGGTGGTGGCTCCGAGGACCGGGGCGAGGCGGGCCAGGATGTCGGGGTGGCGGTCGGCGTCGCTACGGCTCAGCGTCACCGCGTCCACCACCCGGTTGTCGACGAGGACCTTGCCGTTGCGGTCGAGGATCCGCCCCCGGGGAGCCTCGGTGGTGACCAGGCGGACGCCGTTGTTCTGCGCCTCCACCGACAGGGCGGGCGCGGCCAGGACCTGGAGGTACCAGAGGCGGACGAGCATGGCCGCGAACAGCGAGATGACGATCATGCCGAGGATCCCCATGCGCAGCCGGCTCGAGTCGGGCGTCACCCTCTGCTCATACCACGTAGCCGCGCCGGGTTGGGTCGCGGTCGAAGGCCCAGGCCATGGTGCGCACGGTCAGGGGGGCCAGCAGGGCGTTCATGGACGCCGCGATGAAGATGATCAACCAGAGGCGGCCGGTGAGCAGCTGGGAGTCGCCCACCACCGAGCCGATCACCGCGAAGGCGAGCTCGCCGGCGGCGCTGGCCACGAAGGCGGTCAGCACCGGGATCCACCACGAGGCACGCAGGATGCCGGACTCGGCCGTGCCCACCCCGTAGCCGACGATGCAGAACACCAGGGCGGACAGCCCGAACGGCGTCTGCAGGAACAGGTCGACGGCGATGCCGGCGGTGAACCCCACCACCGCGCCCCGCGAAGCACCGCCGGTGATCCCCGCGGCGATGGCCAGCAGCAGCATGAGGTCGGCCATGGTGCCCGCCACCCGGACCCGGCTCAGCACCGACATGTCGACGATGAGAGCCGTGAGGATGACCAGCGGCACCCGGAAGCGGGCGTCGGCGCTCACTGTTGGCCCTTCCACAGGAGGACCTTCACGAACTCGATCCTGGTGAAGTCCACCACCGGGTCGATGGTGACGTCCTGGGACAGGGCGCCCGCCTGCACCTTGGACGCCCTCACCCTGCCGACCGGGATGTCCGGGGGGAACACGCTGTCCTGGAGCCCGCTGGTGACCACCGCCTCCCCGGGCGCCACCGGGGTGTTCACGTCGACCAGGTCGACGGGCAGGGGCCGGCCCGCCCCCGCGCCCCGGGCGATGGCCAGGCTCCCGGTGGACTGGAAACGGATGCCCACGTTGGACGAGCGGTCGGTGACGAGGGTCACCGTCGCCCGTGAGCGCGACACGTCGACCACCCGGCCCACCAGGCCGGCGCCGGTGACCACGGGCATCCCCTTGTCCACCTTCTGGTCGCTGCCCTTGTCGATGGTGACCGTGAGCTGGAAGTTGGACGGGCCGGTCGACACGACCCGCGCCGACACGGCGGCCATGCCCGGGGCGAAGGCCAGGTCCTGCAAGGCCCGGAGGTTCTCCAGCTCCCGCTCTGCCCCCGCCTGGCGCAGGCTCTCGCTGCGGGCCTGGGACAGCTGGTCGCGCAGGCGGGCGTTCTCGGTCTTGAGGCTCCCGTAGCGGGTGACCCCACCGAAGAGGTCCCCGACGGGGTTGAAGACCCTGTCGGCCGCGGACTGCACGGGGGCGAAGGCGTCCCGGGCGCTGTTGCGGACGCTGTCGAGGAGGCCACCGCTCTGGCCCCGGAAGTCGAGGGTGATGACGGTGATGGAGGAGAGCACCAACAGCACCAGCAAGAAGCGGTGACGCCGCGAACGGCGGTAGACGGCCATGCGCCGCTAGGACTCGCGACGGGCGGCGACCCGGTGCAGTTGCCGGGCGGTCAAGACGAGCCGGGCAAGCTCCGCTTGCGAGGAGAAACCGTCATCGCTCGCCGGAGTTGGCCAGCACCTGCCGAAGCACGTTGAACTCCTCGAGACACTGACCCGAGCCGATGGCCACCGAGTGCAACGGGTCCCGGGCGATGACGATGGGCATGCCGGTCTCGTGCTGGAGGCGGACGTCGAGGCCGTGGAGAAGGGCGCCGCCGCCGGTGAGCACGATCCCCTGCTCCATGATGTCGGCGGCCAGCTCGGGGGGCGTCTTGTCGAGCGTGGTCTTGACCGCGTCGACGATGGAGCTGACGGGCTCGGCCAGCGCCTCGCGCACCTCCTCGGTGCTGGTGACGATGGTCTTGGGCAGGCCGGTGACCAGGTCGCGGCCGCGGATCTCGGCCCGGACCTCCTCTTCGAGGTGGTAGGCCGACCCGAGGGCGATCTTGATCTCCTCGGCCGTGCTCTCGCCCAGGGCGAGGGAGTACTCCTTCTTGATGAAGGCGATGATGGCCTGGTCGAGCTTGTCGCCGCCGATGCGCACCGACTGGCTGACGACGATGCCACCCAGGGAGATGACGGCCACCTCGGTGGTGCCGCCGCCGATGTCGACCACCATGTTGCCGGTCGGCTCGTGGACGGGCAGCCCGGCGCCGATGGCCGCCGCCATGGGCTCTTCGATGATGAACGGCGTCTTGCGGGCGCCGGCGAACTCGGCGGCCTCCTGCACGGCCCGCTTCTCCACACCGGTCACGCCCGACGGGACGCAGATCACCATCCGGGGCTTGGCGAAGCGCCGCTGGTGGACCCGGTGGATGAAGTACCGCAGCATCTTCTCGGTGATCTCGAAGTTGTTGATGACCCCGTCTTTGAGGGGCCGGATGGCCTGGATGTGGCTCGGGGTGCGCCCGATCATGCGCTTGGCCTCGAGGCCCACGGCCAGGGGCCGGCCGTCCTTCACGTTGACGGCGACGACCGACGGCTCGTTGAGGACGATGCCCTTGCCCCGGATGTACACCAGGGTGTTGGCGGTGCCCAGGTCGACGGCCATGTCACGACCCAGGAAGGCGGCGAAGAAGTTGTCGGACATTCGAGCAGGCTCCACGCCGGGGGTGTGGTCGACGCCAGGCTAGGCCTTCGGGTAGCCCGCCACAACCCGCGGCATCACAGGGCCGGGAAGAACAGGCCGATCTCCCGCTGGGCGGACTCCGCGCTGTCGCTTCCGTGGACCAGGTTCTCTGTGGTCTCGGTGGCCAGGTCGCCGCGAATGGTGCCCATGTCGGCGTTGGCCGGGTTGGTGGCACCCATCAGCGTGCGCACCATGGCGATGGTGGCCTCGGGCCCCTCCACCACCATCAGCAGCGACGGGCTGCGGGTGATGAAGCGCACCAGGTCGGCGAAGAACGGCTTGTCCCGGTGCTCGCCGTAGTGCGTCTCGGCGGTGGCGGCGCCGATGGTGCGCAGCTCGACGGCCACCAGGCTCAGGCCCTTGGCCTCCAGGCGGCCCACGATCTCACCCACCAGGCGGCGTTCGACAGCGTCGGGTTTGGCGATGACGAGGGTTCGTTCCATGGGATCCGCACCCTATCGGCTCGATCCCGAGGCCCCGCCGCCGGCTACCGGGCCGGGAGGTCGTCGCCGACGAGGGCGGCCCGGGCCGCGCCCACCACGTAGAGCGATCCCGTCACCACGACCATCTCCTGGGGTGCGGCCAGGCTCAGGGCCAGGGCCACCGCCTCGGGCACCGAATCGGCCACCTCGGTGTCCACCCCCATGCCCGCAGCGGCGGCGGCCACGACCTGGGGATCGAGAGCCCGGGGCGACGGGGGTGGGCAGGCCACCACCAACCGGCAGGTTGCCGCGCCCAGGGCGACCAGCATCTCCGCCGGGTCGCGTCCGCCGAGCAGACCGACCACCAGGATCCGGCCCTCCACGCCGGCAAAGGTCTCGGCGAGGGCGGCGGAGGCGGCCTGCGCGCCGGCCGGGTTGTGGGCCCCGTCGAGGACACACAGGGGCGAGCGGGCCACCACCTCGAGGCGCCCGGGCAGGCGCACGCCGGCGAAGGCGTCGCCCACCACCTCGGCGTCGAGGGGCGAGCCGAAGAAGGCCTCGGCGGCGGCCAGGGCGGCGGCGGCGTTGTCGCCCTGGAAGGCGCCGTGGACCGGGACCATGACCTCGTCGTAGCGGGCCCCGGGCGTCCACAGGTCGAGCACCCGGCCGCCGTGGGCCAACCGGTTGGCCGAGCAGCCGTAGTCGACGCCCCGCTCCCACACCGCCGAGGCGTGGGCGCGGGCGGCGGCGGCGTGGAAGATGGGCGTGAGCTCGGGATCGGTCTCACCCAGCACCAGGGTGGTCCCCGGCTTGACGATGCCGGCCTTCTCCCCGGCGATGTCGCTCAGGAGCGGGCCGATGGTCTCGGCGTGGTCGAGGCTCACGTTGGTGACCACGGCCACGTCGGCATCGACCACGTTGGTGGCGTCCCAGCGCCCGCCCAGGCCGACCTCCACGACCGCGGCGTCCACGGCGACGTCGGCGAACCACCGCAGGGCGGCGGCGGTGAGCACCTCGAAATGGGTGGGACGTCCGTCGAGGAGAGGCTCGATGTCGGCCATGGCCGCCACCACCTCCACCAGGTGGTCGTCGGAGATGGGCACGCCGTTCCACGACATGCGCTCGTTGAGCCGTTGCAGGTGCGGGCTGGTGTAGGTGCCCACCGACAGGCCCCGCTCGACGAGCAGGGCAGTGAGCATCCGCGCCGTCGAGCCCTTGCCGTTGGTGCCGGTCAGGTGCAGGACCGGGTAGGCCGACTGCGGGTCGCCGGCCAGGGCGACGAGGTCTTTGATGCCATCCAGGCGCCGTCGGGCCCCCGCCGCCGACGGGTCGCTCTCGAGGCTGATGTGGTCGGCCAGATAGGCCATGGCACCGGCGAGGTCCATGAGTAGGGGGCGCGGAAGGCCGGGGGGAAATGCCGGGTCGCCGGCGCCCCGGGTGGCTCAGCTGGCCAGCCGGGTCGAGTCCGAGGCGCCGAAGCGCAGTGCCTGGGCCCGCGCCACCTCGGCGGCCTGCTCCATGCGGGGCAGCGCCACCTCGGCGACCCGAGCCGCCTGCTCCCGGGCCTTCTCGGCAGCCACACCGACGGTGGGGCGGGCGGCCTCGGCGGCCCGCCCGGCGTGGCGGCGAGCCGAGGTGCCGGCCTTGACGGCTCCGGCCCGGGCCGCGCCCGCAGCCTTGCCGGCCCGCTTGCGAGCGACCTTGGCCGCCTTGTCGGCGCGCTTGCGGGCCGACTTGGACGCCTTGGCCGCCGCCTTGCGGGTGCGCTTGGAGGTGGCGTCGAAGGCGGGCCCGGCGGCGCGCGCCACCTCGGCCAGGCCGAGGGAGATGGCGGCCGACCGCTTGACTGCCTTGGCCGCCCGGCGACTGGCCCGCCGGCGACCGCGCCGGTCGAGCACCAGCCCGGTCAGGCCACCGGCCACGGCCGCGGCGCCGGCGGCGGTGGCCGCCTTGCGGGGCAGGTCGGCGTTCGGCTCGGAGCTGCGCATCGACTTCACGACCACCACGCCACCGCCGACGACAGCAGCAACGACCGCGTACTTCACCGTTCTTCCCATAAGCGTCTCCTTCTCTGACGGCTCCCCGCGACAGGAGAACCGTTGTCGACTATGAGGCCGCCCGGCGGGGGCGCGTCGAGCGCTCGGGTTCGGTGCGGGGCACGAGGGTGGGGTTGACCTTCTCCAGCACCACCGAGCGGTCGATGACGCATTTGCCGATGTCACTGCGGCTGGGGAGGTCGTACATGACGTTGAGCAGGACCTCTTCGAGGATGGCCCGCAGCCCCCTCGCCCCGGTGCCCCGCAGCAGGGCCTGTTCGGCCACCGCCTCCAGGGCGTCGTCATCGAACTCCAGCTCCACGCCATCGAACTCGAAGAACTTGCGGTACTGCTTCACCAGGGCGTTCTTGGGCTGGACGAGGATGCGCACGAGCGCCTCCTTGTCGAGGTTGGACACCGCCCCGATGACCGGGAGCCGTCCGACGAACTCGGGGATGAGGCCGAACTTCAGCAGGTCTTCGGGCAGCACCTTCGACAGGATGACGCCGACGTTCTTCTCCGCCGTGCGCCGCAGGTCGGCGCCGAAACCCACGCCCTTGTGACCGGTGCGGTTCTCGATGATCTTCTCGATGCCGGCGAACGCGCCACCGCAGATGAACAACACGTTGGTGGTGTCGATCTGGATGAACTCCTGGTGGGGGTGCTTGCGCCCGCCCTGGGGCGGCACCGATGCGGTGGTGCCCTCCAGGATCTTCAGCAGCGCCTGCTGCACACCCTCGCCGGACACGTCGCGGGTGATCGACGGGTTCTCGCTCTTGCGGGCAATCTTGTCGATCTCGTCGATGTAGATGATGCCCGTCTCGGCCTTCTTGACGTCGTAGTCGGCCGCCTGGATGAGCTTGAGGAGGATGTTCTCGACGTCCTCACCCACATAGCCGGCCTCGGTGAGGGCGGTGGCGTCGGCGATGGCGAAGGGCACGTTGAGCAGGCGGGCCAGGGTCTGGGCCAGCAGCGTCTTGCCGCAGCCGGTGGGGCCGAGCAGGAGGATGTTGGACTTGGCCAGCTCGACGTCGGCGTCGGCGTGGCCCCCGACCTGCACCCGCTTGTAGTGGTTGTAGACCGCCACCGAGAGGATCTTCTTGGCCTGGTCCTGGCCGATCACGTAGTCGTTGAGGAACTCGTAGATCTCCCGGGGCTTGGGGAGCTCGTCGAAGTGGACCTCGGAGGTCTCGGACAGCTCCTCCTCGATGATCTCGTTGCACAGGTCGATGCACTCGTCGCAGATGTACACGCCGGGGCCGGCGATCAGCTTCTTCACCTGCTTCTGCGATTTCCCGCAGAAGGAGCACTTCAGAAGGTCTCCACCGTCTCCGAACTTGGCCACCCGCTCCCCCCCAGCCTCAGCTGACGCCTGCGACCTGGGGAACCTCATCCAGCTCGCGCGTCAGGATCACTTCGTCGATGAGGCCGTACGCCTTCGCCTCGTCGGCGCTCATGATGAAGTCGCGGTCAGTGTCCTTGCCGACCTTCTCGATGGTCTGGCCGGTGTGATGGGCCAGCACCCGCTCGAGGAGCTCGCGCATGCGCAGGATCTCCTTGGCCTGGATCTCGATGTCGGCCGCCTGCCCGCCGGCCCCACCGTAGGGCTGGTGGATGAGGATGCGGGCGTGGGGCAGCGAGTGACGCTTGCCCTTGGTGCCCGCCGCCAGCAGCACGGCGGCTGCGGATGCGGCCTGGCCCATGCAGTAGGTGGCGATCTCGGGCTTGATGAACTGCATGGTGTCGTAGATGGCGAACAGCCCGGTGATCTCGCCGCCCGGGGAGTTGATGTAGAGGTTGATGTCCTTGTCGGCGTCCTCGGCCTCGAGGTGCAGCAGCTGGGCCATCACCAGGTTGGCGACGGTGTCGTCGATCGGCGTACCCAGGAAGATGATGCGCTCCTTGAGCAGCTTGGAGTAGATGTCGTAGGCCCGCTCGCCCCGGTTGGTCTGCTCGATGACGGTGGGGACGATGTAGTTGTACACGGGCTCGATCATGGGCTTCCCTGGGTCACTCGGGGGTCTCCTGCTCGTCTGATGTCGTCGACCTGGACAGTTCAAGCTCGGACCGATCGATCACCCGGCCCTCGTCATCGACATACTCAGTGTGGGCGATCAACCACTCCAGGGTCTTCGACTTCCGTATGCCCGAGCGTACCTCCGAGAGTCGGTCTTCGCGCTCGAGTCGGCGTCGCATCTCCTCGGGGGCGACCTTCTGGCGCTCGGCCAGGTTGACCATCTCGGCGTCGACATCGTCGTCGGTGACCTCGATCTGCTCGGCCTCGGCCACGTAGCGCAGGGCCAGGTCGGCCTTGACTGCGGAGATGGCCTCGGCCTGCAGATGGGCGAGGAGGTCCTCGCGGGTCTGGCCGGTGGCGTTCATGAACACGTCGAGGTCGATGCCCTGGTGGCTGAGGCGGTGGGACAGCATCTCGATGCGGTGCTCGGTCTCGGAGGCGATCAGTGCCTCGGGCATCTCGTCGTCGACCAGCTCGACGAGAGCGTCGATGACCCGGTCGCGCACGGCCAGGGCGGCTTCCAGGCGCTTGACCGCGTCGCTCTGCTCGCGCAGGCTCTCGCGCAGCTCGGCCACCGTCTCGAACTCCGAGGCCTCGCTCGCCCACTCGTCGGTGAGCTCGGGCAGGACCTTCTCGCGTACTTCCTTGACCAGGATCTGAAAGGTGACCTCGCCCTCGCCGGCCACGGCGGCGTTGAACTTGAGGATGTCACCGGCCTTGGCGCCTCGCAGCTCGTCGTCGAGCTCGGCCACGATGGTGCCCTTGCCCACTTCGTAGAGCTCGTCGTCGGCGCTGAGGAGGACCTCGTCGTGACGGGTGACCTTGCGGTCCATGGAGACGTGGTCACCGGCGCGGGCCTGGCGGCTGACGGTGCGCAGCTCGCCGAACTGGTCACGCAGGCGGTCGACCTGGGCATCGACCTCCTCGTCGCTGACGGTGAGGCTGGGCAGGGCCACCCGCAGGCCTTCGTAGCCGACCACCCGGATGTGGGGCATGACCTCGACCACCGCGTCGAAGGTCACCGGACCGGCGTCGCGCCCGGCGGTGATCTCGATCTCGGGAGGGGCGATGGGCTCGACGTCGTTCTCCTGCAGCGCCTTCTCGTAGTAGTCGGGAAGCGCCTCGCGGATCGCCTCCTGCCGGGCCGTCTCGGTGCCCAGGCGGGCCTCGAGGAGGCGGCGGGGCGCCTTGCCCGGTCGGAACCCGGGGATGCGAACCTCGCGTGCCAGCTTGCGGAAGGCGGCGTCGACAGCCTTGTCGACCTCGCTCTCGTCGACTTCGACCGAGAGCTTCACCTTGTTGTCGTCGAGTGCTTCGAACGTGCTCTTCACCGGGTTTCGGAGTATAGGGGCGACTCACGGGCCCGGAGACGGCTCCGGGTCGACGGTCGGGTCCAGGGGTCGGTCAGTGCCCGGGGCTACGGTGGATCCCGCCGGTCGGTTCACGTCGAAAGAAGGCCCGGCTGTGACCCAGACCATCTTCACGGTCGTGGCCGAGATCGCGCCCGACCGCCTCGACAGCCTGCGCGGCGTCGTCGCCGAGATCGCCGCCGACCCCGGCACCAACGCCGTCCTGGGCTTCGGGCAGTTCACCTCGCTGCACTTCGCCAGTGTGGTGATCTTCGGGAGCAGCCGCCTGCCCCCCACCCTGATCGTCGAGAACAACGTCGACGGCCCCCTCGACGACTGGCTGCCCATCCTCGTGGCCCACGGGCGCACGGGCATCGACACCCTGTTCGCCCACTGCGTCGGTTACCCCGTCGACGCCTCCGCCGGAGAGGTCGTGGCTTGGCTCGGCGCCCACGTCGTTCGTCCCGGCGCCTACCACGTGGGGGCCACGGGCCGGAGCCTGGCGCGCATCCGCCAGGAGGCCGCCCTCCACGGCGCCATCGAGGACTTCATCGACGCCGAGCACGGGGCGGGGCGGCTGGCGGGCTCACCCCCGGCGGTGCGCGCCGCCATCCAGGACTTCGTGCGGGCGGACCCCCGCTTCGCATGGGCGGCCGTCACTCCGCCCCGCCAGACGTGGGGCGAGCGCGGCGGCCACCTGGGCCGGCTGGCGGCGGCCGTCACCGGAGCGCTCCTGCTGTCGCCGTTGCTGATCCCGGTGCTGGCGGCGTGGATCGCCGTGCTGCGCGTCAAGGAGGCCGTCGACCCGGTCCAGAGGGGGCCGGCCGACCCCGACTGGGTCAACGCCCAGCAGGAGCGCGAGGACCTCGCCGCCCAGAACCACCTGGCCAGCGTGATCGCGGTCAAGCCCGGCTTCGTGCGGGCGACGACGCTGCCCATCGTGCTGTGGGCCCTCAACCTCCTCGCTCGGGTGGCCTACACCCACGGCGACCTCGGCGGCATCCCCAGCATCCACTTCGCCCACTGGTCGCTGATCGACGAGGGTCGCCACCTGGTGTTCCTGTCCAACTTCGACGGGAGCTGGGAGAGCTACCTGGGCGACTTCATCGACAAGGCCTCGGTCGGCCTGACCGCGGTGTGGAGCAACACCGAGGAGTTCCCCCGCACCCGGTTCCTGGCCTTCGCGGGCGCGGCCGACGGGCCCCGCTTCCGGCAATGGGCCCGGGCCCACGGCTGCCCGACCGACGCCTGGTACAGCGCCTACCCGGAGCTGACCATGCCGATCATCGACAACAACACGGCCCTGCGCGAAGGGCTGTACGCCCGTTTGCACGGGGAGGAGGTCCAGGCGTGGTTGCGACGGCTGTGAGCGGGCCCGAGCCCTCCCCCGAGCCGGCGCCGGCGCTGGACGTGGCCGACATGCAGGGCCTGGTGGCCCGGGCCTACGGGCGCCACCGGGTCGCCCGCTACGTGTTCCTCGCCGTCGCCGCGGGCGAGGCGGGGGCCGGTGCCGCCCGGCGGTGGCTCGGGTCGGTGATCGGCGACGTCAGCACCGCCTCCGACCGGGGTGACGCCGAAACCGGGCCATGCCTCAACCTGGCCTTCACCTGGAGCGGGCTCAAGGCGCTGGGACTGCCACCCGAGGCCCTGGCAACGTTCCCCCGTCCCGTACAGGAAGGGATCGTCACCCCGCACCGCTCGCGCATCCTCGGCGACCACGGGCCCAACGACCCGGCCCGGTGGCGCTGGGGAGGACCCGCCAACCCCGAGATCCACCTCATGGTCATGCTGTACGCCGCCGACGGCGACGAGCTCGACACCGAGCACGCCCTCCGCCGTGCGGCCTACACGGCCGGTGGCGCCTTCGCCGAGGTGGGCGACCCCATCGACGGGGTGGTCCTCGACGACAAGGGCACCGAGCACTTCGGCTTCGCCGACGGGCTGTCGCAGCCGCTGATGAAGGGGTGGCCGCGGGCGACGGGTTCGGTGCACCCACCGGCGCCGGCGCCCCCGCGGAAATGGACCGAGGTGAACCCCGGCGAGATCGTGCTCGGCTACGACGACAACTTCGACAAGCCGGCCGAGGGGCCGACGGTGGCGGCGGCGTCGGACCGCTCGCACTGCCTGGCCGACGCACCGTGGGCGGGGCGGGGGCGGCGCCACCTGGGCCAGAGCGGCACCTATCTCGTCTTCCGCCAACTGGCCCAGGACGTTGCCGGCTTCCGTCGCTTCACCCAGTCGCCCGGCTCTGTCCCTCCTGGCGACGGCGTCGATGGTGGGCTTCTCGCCGCCAAGCTGGTCGGCCGGTGGCCCAACGGCGCTCCCCTCGTGCTCGCTCCCGACCGGCCCGACCAGGCCCCGGCGGGGGCCAACGACTTCGGGTACCACGTCGACCAGGCCGGCCTGGCCTGCCCGCTGGGAGCCCATGTCCGGCGGTCCAACCCTCGCGACTCGTCGGCCGACCATCCCGAACGGGCCCGGAAGTCGAACCTGAACCACCGCATCCTGCGGAGGGGCCGGTCGTACGGGCTCCCCCTCGTCGACCCGCCGAGCCGACCGGGAGAGGGGCCCGACGCCGAGCGGGGCCTGGTGTTCATCTGCCTCAACGCCGACATCGAGCGCCAGTTCGAGTTCGTCCAGCACACCTGGCTGGGAAACCCCTTCTTCGCCGGGCTCTCCGGCGAAGTCGACCCCCTCGTCGGCAACCGTCCCGACGGTGGGGCCTTCACGTTGCCGGCCGACCCCCTCCGCCGCCGGGTCACCGGCCTCCCCACCTTCGTGACCGTGCGAGGCGGGGGCTACTTCTTCCTCCCCGGCATCTCCGCCCTCCGCTATCTGGCAACCCTCGCTCCCGACGGGTAGCTCACGACGCCCCACGGCGTGCCCGGCGCCGA
>JBBWZS010000145.1:0-11526 GCA_039649175.1 Acidimicrobiaceae bacterium | reverse complement strand
ACGAGGGGAGGCCCGTCGTTCTGGTCACGTTTCGGCGGGTCCTGGCCCGCAGAAACGTGACCGGAACGGCTGGGGGCGGTCATGGGCGCATCCCGGCCAGGGTGGCCTCGAGGTCGGCACGGGCGATGCCCACCACGACCTCGGGGCCGCGGGGACCGTCGAGCACCAGGGTGAAGCCGTCGAGGGCCTTCTTGTCCCGGGCCATGAGGTCGACCAGCTCGGCCTCATCGGTGCCCGCCGCCACAGTGGTGGGCAGGCCGTAGCCGTTCACGACATCGAGGTGCTCGGCGACTCGGGCGTCGTCGATGCGTCCCAGGCGCCGGGCCAGGCGGGCGGCGAACACCAAGCCGATGGCCACGGCCTCGCCGTGGCGCAGCCCGTAGTGTCCGGCCGTCTCCAGGGCGTGGGCCAGCGTGTGGCCGTAGTTGAGGATCGCCCGGCTCATCCCCCGAGGGGTCCCACCCGGGCGCAGGGCAGACGGGTCCTCGCGCTCGTCGGCCGACACGAAGGCGGCCTTGATGGCCACGCACCGGGCGACCCGTTCGGTGAGGGAGAGGGCACTCAGATCGAGGTCATCGGTGAGGAAGTGGTACTTGGCCATCTCCCCCAGCCCGCTGCGGTACTCGGCGGGGGGCAGGGTGGCCAGCACCTCGGTGTCGCACAGCACCGCCGCCGGTTGCCAGAAGGCACCCACCAGGTTCTTGCCCTCGGGCAGGTTGACCCCCGTCTTGCCGCCGATGGCGGCGTCGACCTGGGCCAGCAGCGAGGTGGCCACGTGCACCACGGCCACGCCCCGGTGGTAGAGGGCGGCGGCCAGCCCGACGGTGTCGGTGACCATGCCCCCGCCCACGGCCACGACCACGTCGGTGCGGGTGAGACCGAACCGGGCGAAGTCCCGGCACAGGTCCTCGACCGTCTCCAGCGACTTCGACTTCTCACCGTCGCCCACCAGAAAGACGCGCTGGTCGATGCCGGCGTCGACAGTGACGCCGACGTCGGCCTGGGTGACGATGGCGGCCTTGCCCGCCCCGACGGGGAGCACCTCGAGCAGGCGGTGACGGGCCCCGGGCCCCACCAGCACCGGGTACGACCGCTCGCCCAACCCCACGGTGAGGCGCAACAGGCCACCGTCGGCGGCGACAGGGACCTGGCCCGATGTGGGCGACGCCGCGCCGGTCGTGTCCTGGGGCCGATGCACGGCGGCCTCCACCCGGTCGACGATCTGGTCGGGAGCCAGACCGTCGATGTCGACGATGACGTCGGCAACCTCGGCGTACAGCTCGGCGCGGTCGACGACCAGGCGTGACAACACACCCGCGGGGTCGTCGTCGAGAAGGGGTCGGTGGTTGCCTGATCCCACTCGCGCCGCCAGGGTCTCGGACCGGGCCCGCAGCCACACCACCGGGCCGTGGCGTCGGAGTGCCGCCCGGTTGTCGGGGTCGAGCACGACGCCGCCGGCGGCGGCCACCACCGCCGGGCGCTCGTGGGCCAGGGCGGTGGCCAACACGTCGGCCTCGATGCGCCGGAAGACGGCCTCGCCGTCGGCCATCCAGATCTCGTTCACGGTGCGGCCGGTGCGCGCCTCGATCTGGGCGTCGCTGTCGAGGAAGTCCCAACCTCGGCGACGAGCCAGGGTCTGGCCCACCGTCGTCTTGCCCGCGCCCATCATGCCCACCAGGACGATCCGGGGGGGACGGGCGTCAGAGGCGGGCGAGGAAGCCATCACGGTTGCGGACGACCTCGTCGACCGAGTCTCCGCCGAACTTGCGCAGGGCCTCCGTCGCCAGGGTGAGAGCCATCTCCGTCTCGGCCACCACGCCCATGGCGGGCACGGCGGTGACGTCGGTGCGCTCCTTGAACGACACCACCTCTTCCTTGGTGACGGTGTCGACGGTCTTGAGCACGGGCCGGTTGAGCGTGGAGAGCGGCTTCATGGCCACCCGGGCCATCACCAGCCCACCGGTGGACATGCCGCCCTCGATGCCCCCGGCGTGGGTGGTCGCCCGCCGGTAGACGCCCTCACCGGCGTCCCACGAGATGGGGTCGTGGGCGTCGGAGCCCCGGCGGGACGCCACCTCGAAGCCCTCACCGATCTCCACCGCCTTCACCG
Source organism: Acidimicrobiaceae bacterium (assembly GCA_039649175.1). Taxonomy (GTDB): domain Bacteria; phylum Actinomycetota; class Acidimicrobiia; order Acidimicrobiales; family AC-14; genus DATAQC01. The sequence continues at coordinate 9,416 of JBBWZS010000145.1, read as the reverse complement.
CAGGGATGCTGAGGAAGGCCTGACCGAGCATGCCGTCGAGGCGGCGGTCCCAGTGGACATGGCTGCCCAGTCCGACGGGCACGTTGTAGGCCAGCACCTCGACGACGCCCCCGAGGGAGTCGCCGTCGCGGGCGGCCGCCTTGATCTCCTCGACCATGGCCGCCTCGGCCACCGGGTCGAGGCAGCGCACGGAGGACGCGTCGATGCGCTCCAGGTCGGCGGGGCCGGGGCGGACCTCGGACTTGGACACCACCGGCCCCAGCGCCACCACGTGGGAGAGCACGGCGATGTCGAGGTGGGCGAGCAGCGCCTTGGCCACCGAACCGGCCGCCACCCGTGCCGCGGTCTCGCGCGCCGATGCCCGCTCGAGCACGTCACGGGCGTCGGACAGGCCGTACTTCTGCATCCCCGCCAGGTCGGCGTGGCCGGGACGGGGACGGGTGAGGGGCTTCTCGGTCTGGCCCGGGGCCGGGTCCATCTCCTGTTCCCACTTGGGCCACTCGGTGTTGGCCACCTCGATGGCCACCGGCGACCCGAGGGTGCGCCCGTGACGGATGCCACCGAGCAGGGTCAACTCGTCGCGCTCGAAGCGCATGCGCGGGCCCCGTCCGTAGCCGAGGCGGCGCCGGGCCAGCTCCCCCTGGATCTCCTCGACGGTGATGTCCAGGCCCGCGGGGAGACCCTCGATGATGACGACGAGAGCCTTGCCATGGGATTCACCGGCGGTGAGGAAGCGGAGCACGGGGCCCAATCTAGGTCGGGCCGGACGGGAGACCCTCAGGTCCGCAGCCACCAGTGCAACAACGGGTCGCCGGCCAGCACGGCCACGACGGCCCCCGCGGCGAGGAAGGGCCCGAACGACACGCTGTCCTTACGGGTCTTGCCGCCGAACAGCATGAGGCCGATACCGACGACCGCTCCCAGGGCGAAGCCCAGGAACAGCCCGATGGCCACGTGGCTCAGGTCGAACCAGCCCAGGAACAGGCCCAGGATGAACGCCAGGCGGACGTCACCGAACCCCATGCTGGCGGGCGAGACCAGGTGCACCACCAACAGGATGGCGAAGGCGATGGCGGCGCCGGCCAACGCTGTCTCCATGAGGGTGAGGTCACCCTTGATGATCGCGGCCGCAGCCAGCAACGGGAGCGACAGGGAGAGGGTGGGGTAGATGATGCGGTTGGGAATGATCTGCAGCTCGAGGTCGATCACGCTGATGGCCATGAGGGACGCGAGGAAGACCAGAAAAGCGGGCAGGGCGGCGTCGGCGCCCAGCCGGACGGCGACGGCGGCATAGAGGGCGGCGGTGCCCACCTCGACCAGTGGGTAGCGGGCCGAGACCCGCTCGCCGCACGTCGGGCAACGACCCCGGCGGGCCAGCCACGGCAGGCGCGGCACCCGGCTGGGCGCTCCTTCGGCATCGAGACAGTTCCGGCACCCCGCCCGTACCGGCCGCATCGGCTTCTTCTGGGGCACGCGGTCGATGACCAGGTTGAGATACAGCCCCACGTAGATGCCGACCAGGCCGCACACCACGGCCACCGCTGCGGTCACGCCGGCTCGGGAGTCACTTGGCCAACTCGGCGGTCACTTGGCCAACTCGGCCATGGCCGCCGCCGACATCACGGCCAGAGGAGGGTCCTCCCCGGTCCACAGCCGGAAGGCGTGGGCGGCCTGGTGGATCAACATCCCCAGGCCGCTCACGGCCGTGGCGCCGCGCGCGCGGGACGCCTCGACAAGCGGTGTGACCAGCGGGTTGTAGACGAGGTCGACGACGAGCTGCCCGGGCCCGACGAGGACGGGGTCGACCACCGACTTCGCGGGGGCCGCCTCGACCGGACGGCCGCCGATCACTCCTCCGTCGATCGACCGCACCTCGGCCCCCGAGGTGGCCACCCCTGCCATGCCCACCGGGGTGGCGTTGACCACCAGGTCGGCGTCGGCGGCCTCGGCGATGACGCCGACCCGGCCGGTGGGGCCGGCCAGGGCGGCAACGGTTGCCGCCCGGGAAGGCGTGCGGCCCACCACGACCACCTCGGCGGCTCCGGCGTCGGCCAGCGCCTTCACCACCGCCCGGGCGGCTCCCCCGGCGCCGACGACCAGACAACGGCGGCCGGCGGGTTCGAAGCCCTCGTCCTGGCGCAGCGAGTCGAGGAAGCCGGCGCCGTCGGTGTTGTCGCCCTCGAGCACGTCACCGGGCAGGCGCACCACCGTGTTCACCGCGCCCAGGGCGGCGGCCGTGGGCGACAGCCGGTCGACGGCGGCGACCACCGCCGCCTTGTGGGGCATGGTCACCGACAGCCCGACCAGGCCGAGGGCCCGGAACCCCGCCATCGCCGCGTGGGCCTGGCCGTCGGCCACCTCGAAGGCCAGGTAGGCCCAGTCCAGGCCCAGCGCCTGGAAGGCGGCGTTGTGCATGACCGGGGACAGCGAGTGGCGCACCGGGTCGCCGATGATGCCGGCCAGCCGGGTCCGGGGGCCGAGGACCATCGAGGTGACAGGCGCCAGTGCCCCCTCGGTCGGGGTCAGCGGAGCCCCTTGGCCTTGGCGTCGGCGGCCAGGCGGGCGAACTCGGTGTCGGTGGAGGCGAAGGCGTGCTTGCCGCTCTTGTCGATGAGCACGTAGTACAGGTACGTCGACGGGGGCGGGTTGAGCGACGCGGCCAGCGACTTGCGCCCCGGGCTGGCGATGGGGCCGGGTGGCAGGCCCTTGTTCTGGTAGGTGTTGTAGGGCGAGTCCACCTTGAGGTCGGCGTTGCTGAGGCGCTGCTTGGTGGCTCCCAGGGCGTACTGGATGGTGGCGTCGATCTGCAGGGGCATGCCCTTCTTGATGCGGTTGTAGATGACGCGGGCGATGAGGGGCCGGTCCTCGTCGACCCCGGCCTCGCGCTCCACCATCGACGCCGTCACGACGACCTCGTAGGGCGTGAGGTTCAGCGCGGCGGCGGCCGCCGGCAGGCCGATCTGGTTGGCGTAGGTGTCGAAGGCGGCCACCATGCGGGTGAGGATCTTGGCCTCGTCGTCGGTCTTGTCGACGAAGTAGGTGTCGGGGAGGATCAGCCCTTCGAGGTTGTTCGACCCCGCGGGCTCGAACTGCGAGCGGATCGTGCCGCTCTGGGCGGCGGCGAGGAACCGCTCGGGTGTGCGTCCGGGGAGGGTGCCGACCTTGGCGGCGATCTCGGCCAGGGTGAGGCCTTCGGGAATGGTGACGCGGTCGTTCTGGGCCTCGCCGCCCTTCTCGAGGATCTTGAACACCGCCGCCAGGTGCTGGTTGTGATGGAAGGTGAACTCGCCCGCCTTGATGTCGTTGGCGCCGGTGAAGCGGGCGTAATAGGAGAACACGGTGGGGCTGCCGATGACACCGCGCTTGTGCAGGAGTGTGCCGATGGCCGCCGTCGACTGGCCCGGGGCGATGCTCACGTGGATCTCGGCGCCGGGGCCACCGGACGGGTTGATCTGGCTCTTCAGCCAGGTGGCGCCGAGGGCGCCCACGGCCACCAGGACGAGCAGCACCCCGAACAGCACGATGGGCCAGCGACGTCGGAGCCCCGGCTCGCGGTAGCCGTCGTCGAGGTCATAGGCGGTGTCAACCGCCACGGGACCGCCCCGTGGTGCTGGAACGTCGGCCGTCCAACCAGGATTGGAGCATCACCGCCGCGGCCTGGCCGTCCACCGGCTTGCGGCGCGCCCGCCGACCACCACCGAGCACCGGGGACCGCAGGACCGACACGGTGCTGAGCCGCTCGTCGTGCAGCTCGACGGGGACGTCGAGGACGCCACGGAGAGCCTCGGCCTCCTCGATGGCCCAGCGCGCCGCCGACCCGGTGCTGCCGTCGAGCGAGAGGGGAAGGCCCACCACCACCTGTTCGGGCGACAGATCGTTGATCACCGTCACCAGCCGGGCCCGGTCGGCGTCGTCCGCACCGGTGCGCACCACGACGGTGTGGGGTGTGGCCACCAGTCCCCCGCTGTCGCTGACGGCGACGCCCACCCTGCGGGTGCCCAGATCGATGCCGACGACTCTCATCCGGTGGAGACGACGACAGCCTGGCGCACCTGGTCGAGTGCCTCGTCGAGGCGGCTGGCGTCGCGCCCGCCGGCGACGGCCCGCTCGGGGTTGCGGCCCACGCCGCCGCCCACGATGCGAGCGGCGTCGACCAGCAGGTCGGACGCCACCAGCCCGCTGCCGGGAGCCACCACCGCCACCAACGTGGCCCCCTTGCCACCCGGAGCCCCGCCACCCTCGGCGGCGGCGCCGAGCACGACGGCCCGCACGCCGGGCTGGTCGCGCACGGCGACGGCCAGCGCCTCGAGCTCGTTGCGGGGGGTGCCGTCGGGACGGCGCGTCACCACGACGCCCTCCACCGCTTGGCGCGCCAGATCGGAGGCGGCCGATGCGGCACGCTCGGCGCGCAGCGCCTTCAGCCGGTCCTCGAGCACGCGGTTCTCGTCCAGGACCCGCTCGACCCGGTCGGGGACCTCGGGGGGCGTCACCCGCAGCAGGGCCGCAGCCCGACCGAGGATCGTCTCACCCTGGCGGATGCGGTCGAAGCTGGCGGTGCCCGTGACCGCCTCGATCCGGCGCAGGTTGGCGCCGATGGAGCCTTCGGAGACGATCTTGATGGGTCCGATGGCACCGAGGGCGGGGACGTGGGTGCCTCCGCACAGCTCGACCGAACGGCGGCCCGCCTCGACCACCCGGACCACCTCGCCGTACTTGTCACCGAAGAAGGCGATGGCGCCGAGGCGCTCGGCCTCGGCCCGCGAGGTCTCGTAGGCCCGGACGGGCTCGTTGGCGAGCACCTGGGAGTTGGCCACCTCCTCGACCTTGGCCAGCTCCTCGGGCGACATCGGCCCGTAGTGGCTGAAGTCGAACCGGAGGCGGTCGGGGGCGACGAGCGACCCGGCCTGCTTGACGTGGGGCCCGAGCACCTCGCGCAGCGCACCGTGCAGGAGGTGAGTGCCGGTGTGGTTGCGCCGGATGGCGTCGCGCCGCTCGACGTCGACCACGGCGGCCACCTCCTGGCCGGCTTCGACGTGGCCGGCCAGGGCGACGGCCCGGTGCCGGGTGAGGCCGGGGACGGCGGCGTTGGTGGCGAAGACCTCGAGCGAGCCGGTCTCGCTGGAGATGACACCCGTGTCGCCGACCTGACCGCCCGACTCGGCATAGAACGGCGTGCGGTCGAGGAAGACCTCGACGGTGGCCCGGCCCTCGGCGTCGTCGGGCCCCGAGAGCACGGCGAGGACGCGGGCGCGGCTCTCGGTCTCGCGGTAGCCGGTGAACTCGGTGGCGGTGAACTGCTCGACCAGCTCGCGGTAGGTGGCCACCCGCTCGGGGTCGGCGGCGACGCCCCCGCCGGGCTGGGCGGCGGCCCTGGCCCGCTGGCGCTGGGCCGCCATCTCGGCGTCGAACCCGGCCACGTCGACGTCGACACCGCGCTCGGCCGCCACCTCGAGGGTGAGCTCGAGCGGGAACCCGAAGGTGTCGTGCAGCCGGAACGCCGTGGCCCCGGGCAGGGCCGCCGTCGCCTGGGCCAGCGCCTCGTCGAGGATGGCCGAGCCCGCCCGCAACGTCTGGCGGAAGCGCTGCTCCTCGCGGGTGACCACCCCGATGATGAAGTCGGAGTCGTCGGCCAGCTTCGGGTAGGCGGCACCCATCTCGGCGACGGTGGCCTCCACCAGGGCCGGGGTCACCAGGCGGTCGACGCCCAGGGTGAAGGCGTGGCGGACGGCCCGGCGGATGATGCGGCGCAGCACGTAGCCCCGGTCCTCGTTGGAGGGGAACACGCCGTCGCTGACGAGGAAGCTCATCGACCGGCCGTGGTCGGCGAGGATGCGGATGGTGGTGTCGACGGCGGGATCGTCGCCGTAGGAGCGGCCCGTGGCCTTGGCCGCCGCCTCGACGAGAGGACGGAGGACGTCGGTGTCGAACACCGAGTCCACACCCTGGAGCACGGTCAGGCAGCGCTCGAGGCCCGCGCCGGTGTCGATGATGCGCATGGGCAGGCCCACCAGTGAGCCGTCGGTCTGGCGGTCGTACTGCATGAAGACGAGGTTCCACAGCTCCCGGAAGCGGGCACCGGCGCCAAAGGCGGGGCCACCGCCTGCGCCGAAGGCCTCCCCCTTGTCGAAGTAGATCTCCGAGCACGGACCGCAGGGCCCGGTGTCGCCCATCATCCAGAAGTTGTCGTCGCCCATGCGCTGGATGCGCTCCGGGGACACGCCGACGGTGTCGAGCCAGATCTGGGCGCCTTCGTCGTCGCTGTCGTGGACGGTGATCCAGAGGCGGTCGGGGTCGAGGCCCAACACCTCGGTGAGCAGCTCCCAGGCGAGGGGAATGGCGCCTTCTTTGAAGTAGTCACCGAAGCTGAAGTTGCCCAGCATCTCGAAAAACGTGAGGTGTCCCCAGGTGACGCCGATGTTGGCGATGTCGTCGTGCTTGCCCCGGATGCGCACACACTTCTGCACCGAGGTGGCCCGGCGGGCGGCGGGCGCCTCCTCGCCGAGGATGTAGGGCAGGAACTGGTTCATGCCCGCGTTGGTGAACAGCGGAGCCGCACCGTGGTGGGGGATGAGCCCGGCCGAGGGGACGGGAACGTGGCCCCGCTCGGTGAAGAAGGAGGTGAAGGCGCGGCGGAGCTCGTCGGCGGTCATGGGCATCGCAATCCTACCGACCGCGCCTGACTCCCTCGCCGCGAGAGTGCTCAGGAACGCAGATGGGCCGCCCGCAGCTCGGCCTCGGTCTGGCGGGCTGCGGCGCGGCCCTCGGCAGCGGCGGCACGCAGATCGCTCCCCAGGCGGCGGGCGGCGCCGGCCAGGTTGTCGGCCACCTGTTCGGGCGCGTAGCGCGACAACGTGTCGCGGACCAGCCGGAAGACCCAGAACGAGGTCCCGAACCCGATGGCCAGGCCCACCGTCAACCAGAAGAGACGCTTGAACACCGGTCAGCCCTTCTTACGCAGGGCCCGGAAGGCGCGGGCGCTGCCCGAGGCGAAGGCCATGGTCTTGATCAGCGGCGTCGAGAACGCCCGGTAGGACAGCCGGGAGGCGGAGTCCACGGTGCCGGCGATGGAGTCGGCCCGGTCGAGGATGGTGTCCACCTTGGCCAGCTCGGAGTTGGCCTGGCGGACCGTGGCATGCACGTCGTTGAGCAACGGCAGGGCCGAGCGACGGAAGTCCTCGACCGCCCGGCGCACCTCGGCCATGGTGCGCAGCATCGAGCCGAGCCCCAGCAGGATTGCGATCACGGCGATGCCCAGGGACACCGACGCCACGACCGCCGCCACCTCGCCCGGGCTCATCGGCTTCCCCCATCTTCGCGTCGCATGCGCTCGGCCACCTCCTGTTCAGCGCCCAGCTCGGACGGCTCGTAGTACACCCGTCCGGCGACCTCAGGTGGGCGGTACTCCTGGGGCACCCATCCGCGGGGATCCTCGTGAGGATACTCATAGCCGACCCCGTGACCGAGGGACCGGGCCGCCCGGTAGGAGGCGTCGCGCAGATGGGCGGGCACCGTTCCCGCCGGCCGGTCGGCCACGTCGGCCCGGGCCCGGGACAAGGCGGTCGTCACCCGGTTGGACTTGGGCGCGGTGGCCAGGTGCACCACCGCCTGGGCCAGGTTGAGCTGCGCCTCGGGGAGGCCGACGAACTCGACGGCCCTCGCCGCCGCGTCGGCCACCAGCAGGCCCGTCGGGTCGGCCATGCCCACGTCCTCTGAGGCCAGGATCACCAGTCGCCGGGCGATGAAGCGGGCGTCCTCACCGGCCTCGAGCATGCGGGCCAGCCAGTACAGACCGGCGTCGGGGTCCGAGCCCCTGACGCTCTTGATGAAGGCCGACACCACGTCGTAGTGCTCGTCGCGCTCGTACCGCAGGGCGCGGGCCGACAGCGCCGCCTCGGCATCGCCCAGTTGGACTGCAGGCGGGCTGGGGCGCGCCGATGCGAGGGCGACGGCCACCTCGAGGGCGTTGAGCGCCACCCGGGCGTCGCCGTCGGCCCGGTCGACGAGGTGGTCGACGGCCTCGTCGGTGGCGGTGGCGCCCTCCACGGCCAGCCCCCGCGCCAGCAGGGCCCGGACGGCGTCGGCGCCGAGGGGCTCGAGACGGAACAGGCTCGAGCGCGACAGCAGGGGGGCGTTGACCTCGAAGTAGGGGTTCTCGGTGGTCGCCCCCACCAGCACGAGCAGTCCCTCTTCGATCAGGGGCAGCAACACGTCCTGCTGCGAGCGGTTGAAGCGGTGGACCTCGTCGAGGAACAGGATGGTGCCCTGCCCGTGCTCGCCCAGGCGCCGCCGGGCCCGCTCGACCACCTCGCGGACGTCCTTCACGCCGGCCGACACCGCCGACAAGGTCTCGAACGACTTGGCGGTGGCGCCGGCGATGAGGCGGGCCAGGCTCGTCTTGCCCGTGCCCGGCGGCCCCCACAGGATCACCGACGACAGGCGGTCGGCCTCGATGAGGCTGCGCAAGGGGCGGCCGGGCCCGAGGAGGTGCTCCTGGCCCACCATCTCGTCGAGGGTGGTTGGGCGCAGCCTCGCCGCCAGGGGTGCGGTACGGGCGAGGCGATCCTGGAGGGCCGCTCCGAACAGGTCGCCGACCGGGCTGGCCACGCACCGACGCTACTGCGGCGGGTACCTTTCCCACATGACAACCGAGAGCGCCGGGCGCGGGCGGGGCCCGATGCTCGGGCGGGCGCTGGTGGCCGGGTTGGTGGTCGTCGCCGCCGGTTGCGGCAGCAGCTCAAAGTCCACCGCCACCGGTGGGGCGACCACCACCGTCTCTCCCGCCAGTGGTGCGACGGCGAGCGTGACCACGGTGGCGCCGGGTGCCGCCACCTCGGCCCGCAGCGCCACCGGCACGGCCACCACCGCGAACGGGACCTACCGCGTCACGGTCACCGTCGGCGACCGTTCGCCGGCCGGCGCGGCAACCGTGTGCGCACCGAGCCCGGTCGCCGGCAGGACCGCCCTGGCGGTGACGGTGACGGTGACCAACCAGGGCAGCACGTCGTCGCCGTTCCCGGCCCTGCGGGTCGAGCTGAACGCCGGTGGATCGCCGGCGCCCGTGCCGGTCCGCGACTCCTCGGGCACGTGCAGCTTCACCCCCCATGAGCCCGACATCGCCGGCGGCGCGTCGGTGCTCCTCCCGGGGGCCACGCCCGCCATCGCCGACAGTGCCGGCCCTGGCTCCGCCGGCCGGGTCGAGGTCGCCATCTCCGAGAGCGCCTTCTCGGTTGGCGTCCCCGTCCCCTGACCGCTCCGCGTCATCGCTCGCCCCGGGCCAGCCGCTAGCCTCCTGGCGTGGGATGGCTGGCGGGCTCATACGTGGCGGCAGCAGTGCTCCTGGGGCTGGGCGGCGCCCTCGAGCTACGCCGCCCGGCGGCCACCGTCGGCGCCCTGCGCGCCATGGGGGCGCCCGCATC